>NZ_JAQEXK010000001.1:0-466895 GCF_027693185.1 Butyricicoccus sp. OF27-2pH9A | reverse complement strand
ATTTTGCAGGTCAGCCGCGGCACCATGCTGCGGCTGCTGCACGAAAACGAAATTCCGGCGTTCCGTGTCGGGAATCGCTGGCGTATTCAGCGCAAGGCAATGCTCGAATTCATCGAGCGTGACGAATACTGAAAACAACCGTAACGAACAGTTCCGTTTGGGTATACCTATACGGGACGCTTGGAAATCGTCCCGTTTAAGTCGGTTTTGGAGTTTTGGAACGTCCCGAAATTTCCACCGACTTAAACGGGAAATTCTTTTTTTGACAGGAGAACATACTATGAAAATTGGTTATGTGCGTGTCAGCACAGAGGAACAAAATACCGCCAGACAGGAAATTATGCTCCGCGACCTCGGTGTCGATGAGCTGTTCATCGACAAGGCCAGCGGCAAGAACGCTGACCGTCCCGAACTGCGTCGTATGATGGAATATGTGAGGCGCGGTGATACGGTTATTGTCGAGTCCATCAGCCGCTTTGCCCGCAACACTCGTGATTTGCTCGATCTGGTAGAGCGTCTGACCGAAAAGCAGGTAGAGTT
The DNA here is from genome assembly GCF_027693185.1 of Butyricicoccus sp. OF27-2pH9A. Lineage (NCBI taxonomy): Bacteria > Bacillati > Bacillota > Clostridia > Eubacteriales > Butyricicoccaceae > Butyricicoccus > Butyricicoccus sp. OF27-2pH9A. Next base: position 466,355 of record NZ_JAQEXK010000001.1, on the reverse strand, counting down.
TGTCAGCCGCAAAGAAGCGATCGACACCACCACACCGACCGGCAAATTTATGCTGACCGTATTCGCAGCAGTCGCAGAGCTGGAACGTGAGTATATCTTACAGCGCCAGCGAGAAGGTATCGCCATCGCTAGGACTCAAGGGAAATATCGAGGCAGACCGGCAAAGGATTATCCCAATTTTGAGTGCGTAGTTGCTCGCTGGCGTAATGGAGAAATCACTGCGGTGCAAGCGATGAAGCAGCTCGGTATGAGCAAAACGCGATTTTATGAACGAGCAAAGCTATTGAACAAGTAATTGAAAGCCGTATGCTCTCAGCATACGGCTTTTCTTTCACTTTGTATCTTTATGATTCATGGCACTGATAACCGTTTTCAGTATGGATTCCAGATACGGAAGCTGCCCGGGTGTTACACTCTCCACCATCGGAGAAAGTGCTTTGAGCATCCCTAACTTATCTTTTTTCTCCTGTTTTCCGAACAGAATATAGTCAGTGGATAGACTGAGCGTAGTTGCAATACGGCATAGTGTCGGCACGGACATACCCTTGGTTCCCAGTTCAATATCTGCACAAAACTTGGGGGTAATATCCAGTTTTTCAGCAAATTGCTCGCGTGTCAGTCCTAAATATTCGCGTTGCTTGCGGATACGTCCTCCGATAGCCACCCAGTCCATGCTGTTCCTCCGTTCATTCTTTCTATTTAGTGTACCCCGTACAGTTGTAATGAAAAATGAACTTTTAGGGTGGAAATATATAAACTTATAGCGTATAATGGAAGTAACTCACAGGGGGCACCGCCCCACAGTAAAAGAGACGGAGGAAATTAGTATGATAGGCGCAATTATGATTCTTGCGGTCGTAGCGTATCTGGTTTGGACATTCTGGGGACGCGCTTTCCATGTGATCGGGCAGTATAAAAAAGGCGGCAGTCAGTTCAAATTGTCTGAACCTCTGGATTATGCAGCCATTTATCAGAAGCTAAAGGAGGGACTACAGTATCCGGACAATCGCAATCTGTTTTATGATGAATTTGGACAGCCTTCCATTGCAGGACGATATGGCACGTACACTATCCACATGGAGGACACACTGCTGACCGTGCAGGCAGAGACGAACGGTAAGCTGAACAAAAACATGCGGCAGACCGAGGAGGCAATGTGCTTGGCAGCGTATATCCGCAAGATTTTCGAGCCTGCGGCACCAGTCAATCCGTATCAGCTGTACAAGCGCATGCGGCATGCACGGCGTAACGGCTTAATAATCAGCGTAGTGCTGATTATCGCTGCAGCGGCATATTCTATGGCTGTGCTGTCTCCGGCACTGGACGATACGGCAAAGGTGCGTAATGCGTATCTGTCGCAGTATAGCACAACGGTTACGGTAGGCGATGCGTTCGATAATTTCTTTGGCTCGCCCAAGTGGAAGGCGTACGAGGAAGGTACGCAGGAGCGAGTCGATTTTCAGGGAAACTGCACGTATTCCGGCGAGCAGGTACAGGTTCGCATTGTGTTTGGCATCTACGGGGATACGTTCCAGGTAGATTCGGTGCAGATCAACGGCAAGGAGGCACCGGCGCTGATTTCGGCAGGTCTGTTCTCTGCGGTTTACGGAGAGACGGATTCGTCCGGAGGAACGGTATCCAGTGCAGAATGAATATAAAGCAGGTGAAACCGTATGTTTTTTAAGAAAAAACAGGAACAATCGGCAGAACCAGCGGTAGTGTTAGCAGAATCGTTTGCTGAGCGAAAACTGCCGCTGATTCTGCGCTGGCCAATCAGTATCATACTTTTGTTCGTCATGCCTCCATTCGGCACGGCTGTGGGCATTGGATTAGCAGTTGCGCGGCTGATTTTCAATCACAAATATCCGCGGTACAAGCTGAAACTGCGGACGAAATTCATTGTTTCGACACTTTGTGTCGCATTCGTGGTATGGGCGGTTGTCACTGCGCCGGAGAGCAGCACGACCACCTCAGCGGAGGCAGTACCAACAGAACAGGGTGAATCGCAGGCCACCGAAACAACATCTGAAGCGACAGAAAACAAAACCGTAGAGCAAGAAACAACTTCTCAGGCGGAACAGCAGGCGGCCTCCGAACAGAAAAAGCAGGAAGAGGCAGTTCAGGCGGCGAAGGCTGAGACAGAGAAACAGCAGAAGGAGGCAGAAAAGCAGCAAAGACAGGAGGAGAAAGCTGCTAAGAAGCTGGCGCGCCAACAGAAACGCGCCAACAAAAAAATAGAGAAAGCGCTGGGCAAGGATAACATCGAGAAGGCAGCGAAAAAACTCTCCCACGTGAAGGAGAACTGGGTGTACGCCTATTATCAGCAGATGCTACCGGATTTGATCGAACAGGACGACCGCACACAGCTCGACCGTTATCTCACAATCTACAGGCAGGCGTTTCCGGAGACAGAGCAGATGAAGGACGTGCTCACGGCGTGGGATCAGATCTGTGACGACCAGAAGAAGATGGACGAACTGGACAAGAAATACCGTTCGGACTATTCGGGCGGTATGTCCGGTGCAAAGAGCGCCGCAGATAAAACCGAAGAGCATGCGTTTTATCTGCAGTACAAGTTGAAAAGTTCTGCCGCAAACAGCCAAAATAGCGTAATCAGTGCTGTGGGAGAGGCAATCGATGCGGCGCAGGAGTCTATGACGGGCACATATGAGTATCTGGCGAATAATGTGACGAACGACTTTATTCCATCGTTGATACAGGGCTACATTGATATGAACACCTATCCGGGCGATGAACAGTATGTTCTGATCACCACCAAACCATTTTCCCAGTCAGGTGCAACAACGGTGTATGCGTATCCGAGCGGAACGCGCACGCTGACGACTTCGGACGGATTTGAGAAAGAGGTCGAGTGCTACCGAGTGATGGACAGTGCTGTGCGGGATGAAATTCTACGGGATTACGAAACGTATTCGGTGGCCGGCATGTCGATCACAGAGGCAAGCCAGCACATGCAGGAATTATTAAACAAGTAAAAGAAAGCAGGGAGAATCATGAAACAAAAAATTTGCGGTTTGCTTGCCATGCTGCTGCTGTTATCCGGCTGCGGCTCAAGCACACCGGCCGACACCTCGCCGATGAGCGAGGACGAGATCACGCAGATGTACAGCGATCCGGATTCGTTCAAGGGCCGCACGCTCGAGCTGTACGGCCGTGTGTTCAACGAGCCAGAGTACGATGACGACGGCGTGTATTTCCAGATGTGGGGAGACCCGGGGAACGGAGAGCGCAACACGATCGTAGCCTGCAAGGACACCTCGCTCAAGCTGCAGGATGATGATTATGTGCATATTTTAGGCAGTGTTTCCGGTAAACACGAGGGCGAAAACGCACTGGGCAGCAAAATCACCGCGCCTGCGATCGTTGCGGATTCGGTAGAGGTGGTAACTTATCAGGAGGCCTGTGCGCCGACGCTGTACACCGCGACGGTGCAGACAGCGGCGCAGACACAGTGCGGCTACACGGTTTCGGTCGACTCGGTGGAGCTGGCGGAAAAGGAAACACGCGTTGCGGTTACGGTGACGAACAACGGTGCAGCGGCGTTCAGTATCTACGATTCCAGCGCAAAAATCGTGCAGAACGGCAAGCAGTTCGAGCGGGAGTATAACTCCTATGCTGATTATCCGGAGCTGCAGTCGGATTTGATGGTCGGCGCGAGCACGACCGGCATCATCACCTTCCCGGCACTGGAAAAGGCGGATTTTGACATCACGCTGACTGGCTCGTCGGATGATTGGGACGAAAGCATTGCACCGTTTACGTTCCATTGTACGTTCGGTGACGCGGCAGCGCAGACTCAGCAGGAGCTAGCGGCGGAACAGGCGGCGCCGACCTACATGCTGTACGAGGGCACAGCGACCAAGTCTATCGACCTTTCGCTGACCGATACCGTAATTGGCAGCAATAAACTGTGGCCGACGGACACGAAAACCATTACCACGGATGATCTGTCCAAGCTGACGCAAAATGAGGTTGCGGCTGTGCGCAACGAGATTTATGCGCGGCACGGCTATACTTTTACCACGGATGAATGGAAAATTTTCTTTGCCTCGGCGGAGTGGTATCATGCGGACAGTGCGTACTCCAACAATATGCTGAATGCCACGGAAAAAGCGAATGTGGATACCATTCTGAATTACGAAAAGAGTGCAGGCGGACAGCAGGAGAAGATCCGGCCGGAGGATATGGCATCGCAGGCCGCGCTGAATTACTGCCAGACAACCGGCTGGACGAACAGCCGCGTCAATTTTGTGGAAAGCCGTCCGGCAGGCGGATACTATGTCAATGTGATGAAGATAGACGACTCGGATAACAGTTATGAGGAAAATTATGTGGTGACGGTCGAAAACGGAAAGGCAATCGTGACCGGCACCGAGCAGTTAGGCGAATTTACGCCGATCGATTAATTAACAGAATAAATCAAAAAATCAGGACGGAAGGCTCGAGAGACCTTCCGTCCTGATTTTATTAGAGGGGTGTTGCCTTAAGGTTTGGTTTGGAAATTTCTATCTGAGTGAATAGGCAGACTGTGTGAGTTTAGTCGATTCGCTTTACCAGATCCTCCGGAATCTTGGCAGTGCCCTGACCGTAATACTGGAATACGTCAACCATCTGCTGAATCTGCGCGTCGCTCATCTGCTTGATCTCGCCGTTGACGCAGGCTGCGCGGGCAGCCAGATAGCATTTTGCGGCTTCTTCGAGGTAGACCGCAGCGTACAGCGCCTGATTGAGGTCCTTGCCGACCGTCATAACGCCGTGCTGAGACAGGATAACGGCATGACCGTTGCCGACATACTTGACGGTATCAATGCCCATATCGATCGAGCCTGCAGCCGAATACGGCGTGATCGGCACATTGCCGCCAGCGGCATTGGCCAGTGCGGTAATGCATACGCGGAACTCGGTCAGGCCCGGAATGAGCGAAACCGCAGTCGCATACGGCTGGTGGGTGTGGATAACGGCGTTGATGTCCGGACGCTCGCGGAAGATATGCAGGATAGCCGGTGTGTCGGACGAGGGCTTGCGGGTGCCTTCGATGACATTGCCGTCGATATCCATGACGATCATATCATCCTCGACCATCTTCTCATACATCATGCCGGACGGCGTAACGAGAATCTCGCCGGTCGGCATGCGCACGCTCAGGTTGCCGCAGGTCAGCGATACCAGCTCATAGCGGTCGAGCAGGATACCGGCTTCGATGATTTCTTTTTTCATTTCCGAAAACATGGTGAATTCCTCCTAAAAAATCGTGAGCAGCTGTTCCGGTCTGCGGACGATGAATTCCGGATGGTAGGGCAGCAGCATTTCGAGCGGCTGATAGCCCCATGCGGCAGCAGCGGCTGCCGTTTGCGTGTTGCGTGCGGTCTGCATGTCCACATCGGTGTCACCGACATAGAGTATCTGCTCACGCGGTATGCCCAACTGATCAAGCACAGGGTCCATCGAGTGTGGATCGGGTTTGGAGATGGTCTCCGGCGTCTGTCCGACGCACAGCTCCATCGCATCTCCGAAAAATCGGTCGATGAGCGCACAGGCAACGGCGTTGGGTTTATTCGTCAGAACGGCGTTCTTGATGCCGCGGCGGTTTAGCTCCGCAAGCGTTTCACACACCCCTGCATACGGCTGGGTGAGATAGGTGAAATCGCTGAGGTACGCGGCGCAGTCGTAATCGCGTATCGCGGGCTGAAGTGCGGCAACCCGATCAGGCGGGCAGCCGCCGAGCTTCAGCAGCTTATGGTAAAACTCCGCGATAGAAAGGCGGCACAGGTCACGGCACTCGTCGAGTGTAATGCCGTGAAAGCCGAAATGACGAAGGGACTGGTTACAGTAATGGTGAATGGTCGGCAGGGTATAGAGCAGCGTGCCGTCCAAATCCCAGACACAGGCGCGAAAGCCCATTTATACCTCCAGGAAGTCTACAAAGCGAACGGCTTCCAGATCGGACTCTGCAACGCCGAGCTTCTTGCCGGTCAGGTCCTCGACAGCGGATACGAGGTGCATGGCATCAATGCCGTACTTCTTCATCAGATACATCTTGGACGCACCGTGCGGATAGCCCGGCAGGCCGATCTTGACCAGACGCTTGCCCAGTCCGTTCTCTGCGATAACATCAGCAACAGCGGAGCCGAGACCGCCGATATCCAGATGGTTTTCGATGGTAACAACGCCGTACTTGCTCTTATTGATGGCCTCAACGATGGTCGGGTCGGTGAACGGCTTGAGGGTGGAAACGTGCATATGCTGTACGGAAACGCCCTTTTCCTTCAGAACTGCGGTAGCGCGCATTGCTTCCTCAGTGCAGATGGAGGAGGACAGCAGAACGATGTCATCGCCTTCACTCAGCACGCGGGCACGGTTGAACTGCATCGGCTCGTTTGCCGGGAACAGGCGCGGAACTTCCTTGCGAAGCATGCGGATGTAAACCGGACCGTTGTAGTTGTATGCCAGATCGAGCACGCCTTCGATTTCGGTTGCATCACCGATGTCGAAGATGGCCATGTTCGGCACCGTGCGCAGTACGCCGATGTCGTTGATGGACTGGTGGGTAACACCGCCCGGCGTGGTAATGCCCGGCACAAAGCCGACGAATACAACCGGCAGATTCGGATAAGCAACACTCATTTCCAGCTGATCGAGGATGCGGCGATACAGGAATACCGCAAAGGTGTGCAGGAATGGACGGTAGCCCTCACGGCACATGCCGGCTGCCCAGGAGCACATGTTCTGCTCGGCGATACCCATGGTCAGGTAGCGGTCCGGGTAGGTCTGGCGGAACTTTTTTACTTCGCAGGAGGAGCCGAGGTCGGCCGACATAACCAGAACCTCCGGATGCTCGGCTGCGAAGCGGATCATATTTTTTTCATGTGTATTAACTTCGATCTTCATTTTGAACTCCTTCCTTCTCACATCTCGTCATAGATCTTCTGGAATTCATCACGCTCGTCAGCGCCGATGCGGATAAAGTGCATCGAACGCGGCTTTTCGAGCGGCTTAACGCCGGTCCAGCCGTGCGTGCGTGCGATAACAACGAGCGGCTTGCCCTCATGCGGGGTCTCACATGCCTTGCAGAAGTCCTCAATGTCGTGGCCGTTTGCCTCAACGCAGACTGCGCCGAACGAGGTGAAGCGGTCGATCAGCGGCTCCTCGGTCATCTGATCCTCAATCCTGCCCTCAACCTGCTGATCGTTTGCATCGATTACAACGATGAAGTTATCCAGCTTGTAGTAGCCGGCAGCCTGAATGCACTCCCAGGTCTGACCTTCCTGCAGCTCACCGTCACCGAGCAGAACATAGCACTTGCCGGTGTCGCCGCGGCGCTTACGAGCATGGGCCGTGCCGCCTGCGATCGAGATGGTCTGGCCAAGCGAGCCTGCGGTATTCTCAAATCCGGGAGAGTGCTCCGCACCGATCATTTCCATGTTCCAGCCGTCTACATTGAATTTGTCCATGCAGTCCGGGCTGATGCGGCCGGTCTCTGCCAGTGCGGCGTAGATAACCGAAGCATAGTGGCAGCAGGATACGAAGAAACGATCCTTATCCGGTGCGGGAGCGCCGTTATAGGAGGAGCCTCGCTGATAATCCATATTATCCGGCCCCGGAACGCCGGGGAACGGGATCGGCTCCCAGCTGCCGACGGACGGACCGAGGTTCATCACACGGGTGTACAGGGAGGCGATGATTTCTGCCGACGAGCACGCCTGTGCCAGATAGCAGCCGCCGGTTTTCAGTGCAACGCCGAGAATCTGCTTGCGGATTCCGTTAGCGACCGCCTGAATATCGGCGGTGGAATAATTTTTTTCACTCATAAGAGCATGACTCCTTTCTGAATCCAATACCTATACGAACAGCCGGTGCTGTGGGTTGCGGTGTCGATCTCTTAAAAAGATTATTTCACATACAAGAACAAATGTCAACGATAGAAAACTTGTCATTTGTGCCAAAAACAAGTTGACGAAATTGGTTAAATAGTGAGAAACGACGATTAAAGCGCGGAAATAGCTTGACGAGACTGTTTATATTGCCTATAATGAGATAAAAGGAATTCGGAAAACGGTTCACAACAATGAACAAAATTTCAAACATTCCCGCGAGTTCCATGAAAGGAAGATGAATTATGAAAGCTGTTGTGAAAACGGAGACCGGTTTTGATCATATGCAGTATACAGATATTCCGGAACCCAAAGCGACCGGAGATCTGGTAAAGATCAAGATCGCGTACTCCGGTATCTGCGGCACTGATCTTCATGCATTTAAGGGTACCTACGCGAGCACTAAGCCGCCGGTCGTACTCGGCCATGAGTTCTCCGGCGTAGTCACCGAGATCGGTCCGGATGTAAAGAATATTAAGGTGGGCGACCGCGTTACCAGCGAGACCACCTTCAAGACCTGCGGCGTATGCCCGATGTGCAAATCCAAGGATTACAATCTGTGCGGCAACCGGCAGGGCATCGGCACCCAGATTAATGGCTCGATGGCTGAGTATCTGGTCAGCAGAGAGGAAAGCGTTCACGTCCTGCCGGATAACGTATCGCTGCTGAGTGCCGCGCTCACCGAACCGCTTGCGTGCGGCGTACATGCTGCTATCGAGAAGGGCAATGTACAGCCTGGCGATATCTGCGTGGTATTCGGTGTCGGCGCGATCGGCCAGATGGTTATGCAGGTGGCAAAGAGTCAGGGCGCGACCGTTATCGTTGCCGGACTGAGCCACGATGCGGAACGCTTTGAGATTGCAAAGAGTGCAGGCGCGGACCGCTGTGTTGATCAGCAGACCGAGAACATCAAGGATATCGTGATGGAGATGACGAACGGTGTCGGTGCGGACAAGTGCTTTGAGTGCTCGGGTGCGGTTCCGGCAGCCAACAAGGCGCTTGAGCTGGTACGCCGCAAGGGCACAGTTGTACAGATGGGCGTGTTCCCGCAATCGCATGAGAGTATCTGGACCGACCTGATCCTGCATCACGAGATCAACTATGTTGGCTCCCGCAGCCAGAAGCCGTCCTCGTGGGTCAAGGCTCTGGAGCTTTTGGCGGCAGGCACAGTTGTACCGGAAAAGATCGTCACCTCAATCGATCCGCTGGAGAAATGGCGCGACGGCTTTGACAAGATGATCCGAGGCGAAGGCGCCAAGGGTGTTATCGTGCTGGATGACAGTCTGCAATAAGCAATCCCACGACGGATAAAGAATGAACTGATTATGATAAAGAAATGAGAGAAAAGAAAAAACCAATACCGCTGTTGCGGTATTGGTTGATTCTAAAAAGGGGTGCTTATTCGGGAACGGCAACGCCTTCCATTTCCAGCATGCGGCGGGCGAGTGCCTCGTCCGCGACCAGTACGTTGATGTATTTTCCGCGCACGGCGGCAAGCGTGCACTCTGCCTTTTCGGCGCTGGCGTTGATGCCGATCGACCACGCCGGAGTGCGCATTGCCTCCAACGGAGCGGAGATGACGTAGCGGCTGTCCAGCTGAACCTCGTTGCCGTTGATGTCAAACATGCGGCCGAGCAGACTGGAAACCGCACCGCGGCGCATCAGCTCCTTGCGTTCCTCAGCGTTGTAGCAGCCGGATTTATAAAGTGAGCCGTTGGCGTCATTCAGCGAACCGATGCCGGTGAGGATGATATCTACCGAACCTGCCTTCTTGAGTGTTGCTTCAATCTGCGGCTCGGCGGTGAGATAGGAGTAAACCAACTCGCTGTCCACATAGACCGGTGCATAGATGTTGGAATAGGTGCCGTGCACCTTTTTGGAAAGCCGGAGCGCAAGCTCGAGGCCGTCCACACGCGGATTGCCGGTGCCGAGGCAGCCGACCATCTGCACAACAGTTACATTATAGTAGTCGGAATAATCGGTCGGTTCGAGGACATCGCACAGTGCTTCCAGTGCACGGCCCCACGAAATGCCGATAGACATGTTGTTTTCCAGTACGGTCGAAAGAAAATCTACTGCACAGTGTGCACAGCGTGTCAGGGACTGGTCGAATTCATAATCTCCGGCAACGATGACCGCATCGCGTAAACCGAAGGTCGTACGAACAAGGTGCGAAAGCTGCGGATTTTTGTTGATCGGACTATGAACGATGATTTCAACCACACCGGTCTCCTTCGCTTCATCGAGAAGGCGGGAGATGGTGGGACGGGAAATGCCGGTGATTTTGCTGATATCCTGCTGGCTGAGATTCTGCTGATAATAAAGCTCGGAGATTCGTACGAGCAAATCGGTACGGCTGCTCATAATAGGCCTCCTTAAAAATTTGAAAAGTTAGATGAACATTTGTTCACAACACAAAGTATAGCGTTTTTCGTATAGAATGTCAATAAACGTATTGACAAAAAGCGAAAAATCCAATATGATATTGCCCATAGGAATTGCGATAATATTCCATAGGAATAGTAGGAATAGGAGGAACATCCATGTTCACCAGTGAATTTGTTGTAAAAAATCCAACCGGTCTGCACGCACGTCCGGCCAGCCAGCTGGCCAAGCTGTGCAAGGATATTCCGGATGATATTCGTCTGATCTGCGAAAAAGGCACGATTAACCCCAAAAATGTAATTGGAATTTTGACCGCAGGTCTGAAAAAAGGTTCAGCGATCAAGATCGAGGTAGAAGGTGCCAGCGAGCAGGAATCCGGTGCAAAGATTATGGAGTTTCTGGAAGGCTTGACCGACTAAGAACAGCAGCTAAGAGAAAAGGAGAGCAAAGATGGAACAGGCAACCTTTCGCAATCTGATCCTGCGGGATGTGGAAGCGGCAAACGCCGAGGAGGCAATCCGCAAGGTCGGTCAGCGTTTTTACGATGAAGGCTTCGTAAAGGACACCTATATTGATGCAGTTGTTGCGCGTGAGAAGAATTACGCGACCGGTCTGCAGCTGGCGGATATCGCGGTAGCTATGCCGCACACCGATCCGCAGCATGTTAACCGCCCGGGCGTGTGCATCGCACAGCTTAAGCACCCGGTCGAGTTTGAACATATGGGCGATCCGGATACCAAGGTGCAGGCGGAAATGCTGTTCATGATGGCCATCAAGAATCCGGATGAGCAGGTCGAGCTGCTGCAGAAGGTGCTCGGCGTATTCCAGCAGCCGGAGGTCGTTGCTGCATTCCGCGCAGCAAAAAATGAAGACGAGCTGTTCGAGGCGGCTCAGAAGTACATTGGTTGATTACAGGACTGCGGTTCTGTTCAAAACACGGTTAAATCTAATTTATTGGAGGGTCAAATGATGAAAACTTGTAACATTCTGTGTGTATGCGGTTCGGGTACCGTAAGTTCCGCAATGGTAGCAGGCAAGCTCAAAGAGCGCCTGAAGGAAAAGGGTTGGGACGCTGCCATGGTGGAAGCAAGTCCGAACAGCATTTCGACCGAGATCACCGGCAAGAAGTTTGATCTGATTGCATGTGTAAGCCCGGTTTACGAGGACTTCGGCATCCCGAAGGTAAAGGCAGTCGGCATGCTGACCGGTCTGTCCGAGGACAAGGTAGTCGATGACTGCCTGAAGATCCTGGAGGCAAATGCGTAAAGGGTAAGGCGCATTTTCTCATAGTCATCCATAGCAAAGAGTAAAGGCAAAAGGGTAAAAAGAAAGGTGGTTCCAAGCATGGCAAGTTTCTTTCAAACATTAAGTGATGTATTCAGTGCATTCGGTGCTGCAGTATTCGTACCGGTTATTCTGTTTATCATTGCAAAGTGTATGGGTGTTACCGGTAAGAAGGCATTTAACACGGCACTGCTGTGTGCAGTCGGCTTGACGGGCTTCAACCTCGTTATCAACAGCTATTCCGCGATTATCGCACCGGTTGTCAACCAGATGGTTACGAACGCAGGCGTAAATCTGCCGACGCTCGATACCGGCTGGCAGTCCACGTCGGTTATCGCGTATTCGACCAAGGTCGGCCTGATCTTCATCGGCGTTGCAATCATTCTGCAGCTTGTGCTGTTCTTCACCAAGTGGACAAACGTATTTATGGCATCCGATCTGTGGAACAACTACTCCTTCATGGTTTGGGGTTCCATGCTGTATGCTCTGACCGACAACATGATGCTCTCCATGGCTCTGATGGTCGTTCAGCTGCTGTACATCCTGTTGTTCTCTGAGGCTTGCGCAAAGCGCTGGTCTACCTATTATGATTACGATAACTGCTGCATGACCGCTCCTCATCATCTGGAGAGCCTGCCGTTTGCGGTATTCATGAACTGGTTCCTTGGAAAGATCGGCTTTGACAAGATCAAGCTGAATGCACAGACCCTGCAGAAGAAGCTCGGCATCCTCGGTGAGCCTATGTTCATCGGCTTGGTTGTCGGCGCTCTGATCGGCATCATCGGCAACTTCAACGCTCTGGTCGGCGAGGGTGCGCTGACGGCTTGGGGTACGGTATCCTCTGCAGCCGTTTCCACCGCAGCGATCATGGCAGTATTCCCGAAGGTAGCCGGTATCTTCGCAAGCGCATTTACCACTCTGACTGATGCGTACAAGTCCAAGGCTGCCAAGTCCGGCGAAGGCCGTGAGTGGTATCTTTCTGTTAACGATGCATGCGGTTACGGCGAGCCGAATACACTGGTTACCGGCATCCTGCTGATCCCGATCATGCTGGTTGTAGCATTTGTTCTTCCGGGCAACACCATCCTGCCGATGGCTGACCTGTGCGCTCTGCCGTACATGGTTGAGGTATTTGTTTGCGTATCCAACGGCAACATCGCAAAGAGCGTTGTTTCCGGTGCGATCTGGTTCTCTCTGGGCCTGGTTGTTGCGTCCGTTCTCGCACCGACCTTTACGCAGGTCGCTGTTGACGCAGGCTTCCAGCTGGCACAGGAAGGCGTATTCATCATCAGCTTCGGTATTATGTGCCACCCGCTGATCGCCGGTCTGTTCTACGCATTCTGGTCTCAGAATCCGATCATCATCGGTGCGGTTGTCATTGCATACTTCGTACTGTACTTCCTGTTCAAGAAGAACAAGGAGCGTTTCGTTGGCTATCTGGAGAACGCTGCTGCTGCTTACTCGGCATACTAAGCGATTGCTTCTAAACTGAAAACAGCCGGCTGCTGCTGCAAACAAATGCAGCGCAGCCGGCTGGTGTTTTATTCCGAAGAGGAGGAAAAGATGAAGGAACTGATACAAAAGCCGCAGAATATCGTACTGGTCGGTGATGCTTTTGTTTCGCCGGACACGATGGAGCAGGCGGTGCAGCAAAGCACACTCTGCTGCGGCAGGATCACCAAGCTGATGTGGGGCGGCTCCGACAAGCAGGAATTCACCTCGCGGCAGCTTAAACTCGAGCGGAACGGTCCGGAAGCCGTACCGTATGCGGACGGTCTGGACGAGGTGATCGGCGAGGCAGAGGTTCTGCTCGTGCATTTCAATCCGGTGCCGCGTGCGCTGATTGAGAAAGCGCCTAACCTCAAGGTCATCCTGACCTGCCGCGGCGGCATGGAGCACATTGACCTTGCAGCTGCAAGTGAGCGCAATATTCCGGTGCTCAACGTTATCCGCAATGCAGAGCCGGTCGCGGACTTTGCCCTCGGCATGATGCTCGATCTGACGCGCGATATCGCGCTATCGCACCGCAAAATGCGCGAAGGTGTATGGATGAAGAGCTTTTACAACTCGGACCATTTGATGACGCTTTCCAGCCATACAGTGGCGCTGGCCGGTATCGGCAACGTCGGCAGCGCGCTGGCGCGCCGTCTGCTGGCACTCGGCGTGCCGGTGATCGCGTATGACGCATACACCAGTCCGGAAAAGCTGGAAAAGGCCGGTCTCGGTGCAATCAAGCTAGTCGATTCACTTGAAATCCTGTTTGAACAGGGCGATATTGTATCGCTGCACCTGCGGCTGACACCGGATACCGAGCATATGATCGGCATGCAGTATTTTTCCCGCATGAAAAAAACGGCGTACTTTATCAACACCGCGCGCGGCGGTCTGGTCGATCAGCCGGCACTGGTCGAGGCGCTGCAGCAGGGCTGCATGGCAGGCGCGGCACTGGATGTGTACGACAGCGAGCCGCTCGCCGTGGACGATCCGCTGCTGCAGATGGACAACGTGCTGCTAACGCCGCACATTGCGGGCACCACGGTAGACGCGATCCCGCGGGCGCCGTTTTTGCTTATGCGTGAGGTCGATCGGTTTCTGGCTGACGGAGTGACCGATCGGGTGGTAAATCATGTGTCCATTACACTGGAGTAAGGAGGAAACGCAATGCTTTTGCAGGAAGAAAGAGAGAAAATCGTTGTATACGGACAGGAAATGCTCAAGCGCGGTCTGACCGCAGGCACCTTCGGCAACCTGAGCATTTACAACGAGAAGGAGAACCTGTTTGCCATCAGTCCGAGCGGCATGGACTATTTTAAGACCGACGCAAGCGATGTGGTCGTTATGACGCTCGACGGTGAAAAGGCGGACGGCGACCGCAAGCCATCTTCCGAGGTGGACATGCACCGTATTTTCTACCAGAAGCGCCCGGGCATCAAGTCGGTCGTGCACACGCATCCGCGCTACGCTACTACGCTGGCGTGTCTCGGCTGGAGCATTCCGCCGCTGCACTATCTGGTGGCGTATTCGGGCAGAGAGGTGCCGTGCATTCCGTATGTGCCGTTCGGCACTTATGAACTGGCACAGGCGGCGCTGGACGGCATGGGCGATAATTACGCCTGCATTCTCGGAAATCACGGTCTGCTGTGCGTCGGCGGCAATATCAGCTACACGCTGGATGTGTCCGAGCAGATCGAATTCTGCGCACAGCTCTATTATAATTGTAAGGCAGCCGGTCAGGAGCCGAAGCTGTTGAATGACGAGCAGATCAGCTCGGTGCTGGAGGCATTCCAGACCTACCGACAGAAATAAATTTTGCAGGAGGGGACCATTATGGAGGAAAAATGCGTATACTGCGGCGGTGATCTGCCGGAAAAGCCGACTAAGGTAAAGGTGCGCACGCGCTCGTTTGAGGTGTGCTGCGCGGATTGTGCGGCAAAGACCGAACAGTATATCAAGCTGGATAAGCGATTCAAGACCGCGCTGTATCTTCTGGTCTTTCTGGGCGGCATCGGATTTGTTATCAGTGCATTTTTCGGCGGTGACAGTCCGCTGCGCATGATCGGTGCGTATGCCGGTCAGCTTGTTGCGGGACTGGCGTTTATCGCGTTTCCGTATCCGGTCACCTCGTTTGAGAGCTTTCACGCGATGAGCATCCGCGGCGTAACGCGGCTGACGCGCATTATCGGCCTTGTGCTGAGCGTGTCGGCAGTTGTGCTGATGGTGCTCACGCTGCGGTAAAGACAAGTGCGATCGGTCTGACGAAAGTCAGGTCTTTCCATAACCCCAAAGGGCGCTCGAAGGAGCGCCCTTTGGGGTTTTGCAGGATTGTCTGATGTGATGGAAAGCAAAAGGACGGAAGGGTCCAAGTACCTTCCGTCCTTTTGTGGAGAAAATTATATTTGTATTCTGTTTGGAGACTTGAATATAAATAAGAGAGAATAAATTGAATGTGGAATTTGATCTGCGATTCGGGAAAATTAACCGAGGAACGGACGGGTGGTTTCCGCGCCCATGCGGATCACATCCTCAGCAGGCATTCTCCAGTATTCCGGACGGAACAGTTCGAGGCACGCAGGGCCGTCGTAGCCGACTGCCTGTACCGCATCAGCAACCTCCTGCACCGGAATGGCGCCCAGACCGGGCATCAGACGGTGGCAGTGGTCGAGGATGCCGAGCGGCAGGTCCTCGCAGTCGTTGATGTGGAACACGAACAGCTTCTCCTTGGGAATTTTGCGGATGAAATCAACGTCCGCGCACTTGTCGTGCAGGTAAACATTGATGCAGTCCACGGTCAGACCAACACTGTCGCGGTTGACGGCGTTTACGATCTCGAGCGCCTGACGAACGCTGTTGACGCACCATTTCTTGTCACCGATCGGCTCAAAGGACAGCTTGACGCCGTACGGCTCAGCAATGTCGGCGAGTTCGTTCAGCACCTTCACCGAGTCGTCGAAGATCTCCTTCTCGTTCTTGGTGCAGATCTCGTTGGTAACGGTCGGCACAACAATAATGTACGGATTGCCGATCTGCTGAGCCACCTTGCAACCGAAGGTGAACAGCTCTACAAGCTTTTCCCACTCCTCCGGCGTGCAGAAGTTGATGTTTTCAATGGAGTTGAATGCAAACGGCTTGATATGGCTCTTTGCAAAAAACGCCTTGAGATCGTCTGTGGTGTGGGTCTTGAGATACTCCTGCAGCATATCGAGACGCAGCTCGATATAGTCATAGCCGTACTTTTCACACAGCAGCAGGTCGTTTTCAACTGTGGAATTTTCCTTGCAGGTTGCTTCGTTATATCCGAGTTTCAGCATAAGACAGTCTCCTTTACATTTCACCGCGTGCTTCACGCTCGGTGAGTTCCTTCATAATAGTGGAATAAATCTTATCCAGCTTGTAGAACAGCAGGACGATAATGGCAACGATCCAGACCAGAATCGGACCGAACTTAAAGATAGAGGAAATCATTTGCTGGGCGGAAGTCGGCTGCATAGCACCGCCGGTAACCGAGCTGAGGAAGCCTGCGCCCTCGAGCATGGCAGTCATAACCGCACTGGTGATACCGGTGCCGATCTTAAAGCCGAGCGAACCGCCGCCGAAGATCAGGCTTTCCTGACGCAGATGGCTCTTCCACTGACCGTACTCTACAACGTCGCCCATCATGCCGAATACCAGAGAGGTCAGCGGAGCCTGACCGAGCGAGCGGATGATGGTCATTACCAGAATCCACCGGAAGCTCATCGGGTTTACCATAATGAGTGCATGGGCGATAACAACTACGATACAGCCGGCGAGCGACAGGTTGCGCTTGTTGAATTTCTGCAGCAGTATTGGACACATCAGCGCGCCAACGATCAGTGCGACGATCTCGGAGGTGTAAATGACGCTGTAATACCATTCATCGTTGCCGAGAACATATTTGCAGTAATACGGCAGATCGGTGCCGATGATGGTGGTATGTACGCAGGTGACAGTCCACAGAACGAGCGTTGCCCAGAAATACGGGTTGCCCAGCAGGGCTTTCAGCGCACGGGAAGCGGGAACCTTGGGCTGCTCCTGCTGCGCGGCCTCGAAATTGACGGTTTCCTTGCAGCGAACAAAGCAGATGACAAGCAGAGCAAGTGCGATGGCGCACCAGATGCTCATGGTCTTGATCCAGGCGGCCTGATCGTTGCCGAACAGCTTGATGACCGGCATGGTGAAGGTTACGGCAATGATCTTGCCAATCGGAGACAGTGACATACGCACAACGGACAGCAGGTCGCGCTCGTGCGAGGAGCGGGTCATCATGGTGGACAGGGTGCCGTAGGGCACGTTGATTGCGGTGTAGCATACGGTGGTGCACAGGTTATAAGTAACAAAAATGTACCAGAATTGAACGGTCGTGCTGCTGCTGTGCGGCACACAGAACATCGCAACCGCGCACAGAACATACGGTACGCTCATCCACAAGATCCACGGACGGGCCTTGCCCCATTTGGATTTGGTCTTGCTTACGATGATGCCCATGATAACGTCGGACGAGCCATCAAAAATACGCGAGATCAGCATGACCAGACCGACGGTAACGACCGGAATACCGCAGTAATCCGTATAGAACAGGGTGAGCAGCGCGGTGATCATACCGAACACAATGTTGCAGGCGGTATCGCCTAAACCATAGGAGATACGGGTTCCCCAGCCAAGGGAGGCCGTGTTGTTCTTTTCACTCATAAGGAGCAACCCCTCTTTCTTTTCTCAAAAAACGGAAGCCGCCGCCGAGTGCGGCGGCTTGCCGAATAACTCTTTTTCTTCTCTTTTCCTGTGATATGCAGGGATAAATTACTCGATTTCGCTCAGCTTGACCGGACGGCCTTCCTTCATGGACAGGTTTGCTGCCATTGCGATCTTGACCGGCTGCAGACCGTCAAAGCCGGTAACCAGCGTGTCGGTGTCGTTCAGAACGGCATCGGTGAACGCCTTTGCCTCTGCGATGAATGCGTTGTTGTAGCGCTCGAGGAAGAACCAGGTCGGCTTTGCAACCTCGACGCCTGCGGCAGAGGAGATCATGGCGGTGTTGTTCAGATCGTTTGCAACCTGCACGCAGCCCTGGTCGCAGTGCACCTCGGTGCGCTGGTCGTAGCCGTAGTGTGCGGCACGGGAGTTGTCGATCACGCCGAGTGCGCCGTTCTCAAACTTCATCATTACAATGGCGGTGTCCACATCGCCGTATTCCTCGTAGCCTGCACCGGAGAGCGCTGCACCGTAAGCGGTAACCTCGGTAACCTCGCTGCCTGCCAGATAGCGGACCATGTCGAAATCGTGAATGGTCATGTCCATGAAGATACCGCCGGAAACCTTGATATAGCTCATCGGCTGGTGATCGGGATCACGGGAGGTGACCTTGATGAGATTGGGCTTGCCCAGCTTGCCGGAAGCGACCGTATCGCGGACGGCCTTGTGGTTGTGGTCAAAGCGACGCACGAAGCCGACCTGCAGCTTAACGCCTGCCTTCTTTACCGCAGCGAGTGCTTCCTCGATCTTTGCCAGCTTGGTGTCGATCGGCTTCTCGCAGAAGATGTGCTTGCCGGTCTGCGCAGCGCGCATGATGAAGTCTGCATGCGTTGCGGTGGAGGAGCAGATGAACACGGCCTCGATGGTCGGATCGCCAAAGATCATCTCGGGATCATCGTAGCACTTCTCGATACCCATGTCCGCTGCCCATGCACGGGTCGCATCGTTCATGAACGGATCAGCCACTGCGTAGAGGTCTGCGTTCGGCACTGCATGTGCCAGATTTTCGCCGTGAAGCTTGCCGATTCTGCCTGCACCCAGCAGACCGATTCTTACCTTGTTTGCCATTTTTTCTTGCACTCCTTTTTTACTCTGAAACCTGAATTGACGCGTTTGCTCAAAAAGCAGTATGTTAGAAGTTTTTTTCTGTGCTTCTATGATATAATAATTGCACACAGAGAAGAACAACGTTGAAATATCGAACATAACAACGATATAAACTGCTGTTTTTGAATCATTTACGCTTTTCTTGTGATTATTATACAAACAAAGTCCGTGAGAGCGTTATCGTGTTCTTGTGGAAAAAACAGCAGGATTTTCCGAGGGGAAGAAAGAAAATCGAGGGAAGGCTTTCGTAATCTTGCGATTCTTGGGAGGGAGTATACATGGGAAACAAGCCTTGTAAACTGAGCGGAACATTCTTCAACTGTATTTCGATCGATCGCAATTACAACAACCAGCAGTCTATACTTCCGCATATGCACGACAACCGTCTGGAGCTGTTCTATGTGTGCAGCGGACAAGGACAGTACATGGTGGATAACCGGTATTATCCGATTGGAGAGGGCGACATTGTTGTCTGCAATCAGGGTGTGCTGCACGGCGAGGAACCCGATCAGGTGCGGCAGATCCGGTCGTACAGCGTCGCAATTACCGATGTCAATGTAGAAGGTCTGCCGCCCAACTGCCTGATCGCGGAAGGGGAGTGTCCGGTCGTCTCGTGCGGACAGCTTGCAAGGCAGGTAGGCGAGACCATGCACCTGCTGTATCTGCTCAGCGCCGATGCGGGAAACCTGCATGCCGTGTGCTGCAGTCTGGCAGAGGCAATGCTGAATCTGACCGATTCCCTGCTCCGCAGTCGTATCCACCAGCAGGAGCAGCAGCGTGAAATGCCGTCTGTGCTGGCGCACCGCGTGCGGCGCTATCTGGATGCACACCACTGTGAGCCGATCACGCTGCGTATGGTGGCGGAGCGACTGCGCGTGAGCGAGTATTATCTGGCGCATGTATTTAAGCAGGAGTTCGGCGTGCCGCCTATGCAGTATGTGATGAAGCGCCGGATTGGTGAGGCGCAGGGTTTTCTGATGAATACCGGCATGCCGATCGCCGAGATTGCGGACACACTCGGCTTCAGCAGTATCTGTCACTTCAACACCATGTTTAAGAAGTACACCGGCACACCGCCCGGCAAGTTCCGGCAGTCGTTCAAGCAGAGCATCACGCACAGCGAAAAAGGAAAAAGTGAAGAAGAGGAATCGTAAAACGGAAAACACCGTGCAGAGCAGTAACGCTTGGCACGGTGTTTTTCTATCTTACTTACAAATAGAAGAATGGCGCAGCCGAGAGAGAGGGTGGCTGCGCCGGTGAAATGGAGATGTGTGTGAAATTAGAGAGTGTGTGTGATGATTGTTTGCCGGAGCATAATTATCTTATTGATACAGCACGGTCTGCGTAAAGACCATGTTTGCAAGGATAACTACTACAGAAAAATGGTGAATAACATATTTATTCCTCCGTTATCCGTTCTTTCGCCGTTTGCGTTCGGCTTTCCTTTGATGATTCTATTGTAGTCCCTTGGACGCGGTTTTTCTTCTAACTTCTTGTATTTGATAGAGTTGAGCAAGAATCTATAATTTGACCGGCACAGACGGTCAGCATACGCGGAAAACGGCAGCAACAACCTATAAAAAGTGGTGAAAATGCAGCCTGTGAGTGAAAAATAAAGGCGGGAGAAAGATTGCGTATTTTTATAAAATATTGAGATATATGCTTTTTTACTTGTTGTTTAGGACGGAAAATGCGAAATTCTGTAATGACAGTATGCCGCGTTTTCCGCACGATAGCGAGATATTAAAAAAACAGGTGCAAAGCGCAGGCCGCAGGCGGGAGCGGCAGACACGGAAAACAATGCGGTAGGGGAGAGAAAAGTTCTGAATTCTATAATAAAATGTGAAAATATTCGTATGTAACGTAAAAATATAAGAAAAAAGGCGATTTCTCAAGATGTTAGAAGAAAAGCAAACGCTCAAATGCTAAACTTAAATCATCAAAAGAGAACACCGCCGGGAGCGAAAAGAAAGAGCCTCGGCAGGGAAAAAGAGTAAAGCATTTGAGGAGGAAAACACAATGAGCAAAACCAGAATGACAGTCGGTCAGGCAATCGTAAAGTTCCTGAATCAGCAGTACATTGAGATGGACGGCAAAGAGGAACCCTTCGTAGACGGCATGTTCACGATCTTCGGTCACGGCATGGTAGTCGGTCTCGGTCAGGCGTTGGAAGAGGATCCGGGCCACCTGAGAGTTTACCAGGGCCGCAACGAGCAGGGCATGGCACACGCCGCCATCAGCTACGCAAAGCAGCACAACCGCCGCAAGATCATCGCGTGCACCTCGTCCATCGGCGTTGGCGCAGCAAATATGGTAACCGCAGCACTGACCGCTACCATCAATAACATCCCGCTGCTGCTGTTCCCGTCCGATTACTTCGCAACCCGTCAGCCGGACCCGGTTCTTCAGCAGCTCGAGGTTCCGAACGACCTGTCCATGTCCGCTTCGGACTGCTTCAAGCCGGTTGCCAAGTACTGGGACCGCATTTCTCGTCCGGAGCAGCTGATGAGCGCGATGGTCAACGCAATGCGCGTCCTGACCGACACCGCAAACTGCGGCACCGCTGTTATCTCGCTTCCGCAGGATGTACAGGGTGAGAGCTTCGACTTCCCGGACTACTTCTTCCAGAAGCGCGTACATCACGTTGCACGCCGCGTAGCGGATGACTACGATATCGAGAAGGCAGTTGAGATGATCAAGGCTTCCAAGAAGCCGATGTTCATTGCAGGCGGCGGCGTTCGTTACTCCGAGGCCGGTCAGACCGCAATGGACTTCTGCAAGGCGTTCAACATTCCGGTTTCTCAGACACAGGCCGGCCACTCCTGCCTGCCGGATTCGTTTGAACTGGCGGTTGGCGGCATCGGCGTAACCGGCGGTCTGGCGGCGAACGCACTGTGCAAGGACTGTGACCTCGTTATCGGTGCCGGCACCCGTTTCAACGACTTCGTTACCGGCTCCAAGTGGGTGCTGTTCCGCAACCCGGATATTAAGGTTCTGGCAATCAACACCTCCGAGTTCCACGCGGAAAAGCTGGATGCAACCCGCTGCATCGGTGACGCAAAGGTAACGCTCGAGGCTATCATGGAAAAGCTCAAGGCAGACGGCTATAAGTCCGGCTACACCACCGAAATTCAGGATATCCGCAAGGTTTGGGAAGAGGAGCGTCTGCGTGTTCTGGGCGTTCAGTACAAGGGCGAAGGCTTTGGTGAAGGCAAGTTTGTGCCCTGTGTACCGAGCTGGACCGAGAAGATCATGAACGATTTTGTTGACCAGATCGGCGGCACCATCACTGAGTCCAATGCGGTCGGCATTCTCCGCGAGGAGGCAGACGACGACGCAATCGTGGTTGCAGCAGCAGGCTCGCTGCCGGCAGACCTCGAGCGTCTGTGGGTCACCGACGCACCGAACTCCTACAATATGGAATACGGCGCTTCCTGCATGGGCTACGAGATCGCAGGTGCATTCGGCGCCAAGCTGGCTGAGCCGGATAAGGAAGTTTATGCACTGGTCGGTGATGGCTCGTTCATGATGCTGAATTCCGAGATCCCGACCACAATGCAGGAGAACGCGAAGATCACCGTTGTTGTATTCGACAACTGCGCGTTTGGCTGCATCAACAACCTGCAGATGGGTAACGGCGTTGGCTCTCTGGCAACCGAAATGCGTCACCGCAACGAGACTACCGGCAAACTGGACGGCGATTACTGCTACACCGACTTCGGCAAGATCGGCGAAGGCTTCGGCATGAAGGCGTTCTACGCCAAGACCCCGGACGAATTCCGCAAGGCCGTTCAGGACGCCAAGAAGGAAAGTGTTTCCTGCATCATCGACGCAAAGGTTCTGCCCAAGACCATGGCTGAGGGCTACGAGTCCTGGTGGCACATCGGCGTAGCGTCCACCTCCAAGTCTGACGAGGTAAAGGCTGCACGCAAGCGCATCGACGATCATCTGGCAGAAGCACGCATGTACTAATTTAACGCAGATTCAATATGAGCCGCCCGTTTTCGGACGGGCGGCTTCGCTTATATAATCTTATATAATAAGGTATCGAGCAAAGAAAAGAGGAGCAAGAATTATGAAATATACGCACAAGGCCCCCTTCGATAAGGGCTACAACGGCATGGTCTCCGCAGTCGAGAACCCGGAAATGATGGGCATGGAGTTCGGTGTTGTCAAGATGGCAGCGGGCGACGTGATGCACTTTGACTACGCGCAGGAGGTCGTTTACGACCTGATGAGCGGCAGCGTGACCTTCGAGTGGAATGGCAAGTCCGAGACCGTTACCCGCCGTGACGTGTTCCACGAGGGTGCAATCCTGCTGCACGTTCCGCAGAACACCCAAGTGACAATTTCTGCCGTAAGCGACGTGGAAATCGCCGTTTCCCGCACGGAAAACAAGCGTGATTTCGCAGCTCGTCTGCTGCGCCCCGAGGACTGCCTGTGCGCAAATGAGGAGCGCGGCGCCGGTCAGATGAACGAGTGCTCGACCCGTCTGGTACGCACCTTCTTTGACCGCTCCAACTGCCCGGAAACTAACTTTTTCATCGGTGAAGTGGTGCATTTCCCCGGCAAGTGGTCCTCTTATCCGCCGCATCAGCACGTTGAACCGGAGCTGTACTACTACAAGTTCCTGCCGGAAAACGGCTACGGTCTGGCGGAATATGGCGACGATGCCTTTAAGGTAAAGAACAACGACCTGACCGGCATGCCGGAAAACGTGACCCATTCTCAGGCTGCGGCTCCCGGCTACGCGGAGTATTACCTGTGGTGCATCCGCCTGCAGGACGACAAGAACATCGTGACGACCGTTGTGCCCGAGTATGAGTGGGTAACTAAGGCCGACGCGAAGTATTTCCCGGATATTTAAGGCGGTGAAATAACATGAAAGCCTTCAAAATCGTACCTTCTATTGCGGAATACGTCGATTTTCGCACGCTGGCGAAGGAATTAAGCCTTGGCGCGAAAGACCTGATTCTGACAAATGAATATATTTACAATCCGACAATCGCGGCGCTGAACCTCGGCTGCCACACCTGTTTTCAGGAAAAGTTCGGCGGCGGTGAGCCGACCGACGTCATGGTTGACGCCATCCTCGACGACCTGCGCGGCAAGGAGTTTGACCGCATTATCGCGGTCGGCGGCGGTACAGTAATCGACATCGCAAAGGTGCTGACCGTTGCCAAGTCTACCGACCGTGTGGACGATCTGTACGACCGCATGGCAAACCTCGAGAAGGAGCATGAGCTGATCATCGTGCCGACTACCTGTGGCACCGGCTCTGAGGTTACCAACATTTCCATCATCAACCGTACGACTAAGGGCGTCAAGGTTGGTCTGGTGTCTCCGGCGATGTTTGCGGACGAAGCGGCGCTCGTTCCGGGCATGCTGCTCAGCCTGCCGTATCCGGTTTTTGCAACTTCTTCCATTGACGCCATGGTTCACGCGGTCGAAAGCTACCTTTCTCCGAACGCCTGCGCACTGAGCGAGCTGTTCTCCGAAAAGGCGCTGCACCTGATCCTGTCCTGCTGGAAGGACGCGGTAGCAAGCGGCGGCAAGGATGCGTGGAAGAAGCATGCACTTGAGTTCCTGCGCGCCTCCAACTATGCAGGCATCGCGTTTGGTCACGCGGGCTGTGCGGCTGTTCATGCGATGGCATATCCGCTCGGCGGCGTGCATCACATTCCGCACGGTCAGGCAAATCAGCTGATGTTCGCGGACGTAATGCGCAAGTATCAGGAAAAGAAGCCCATCGGCAAGTTGAATCAGCTGGAAGAACTTCTGAGCGCAGAACTGGATGTTGAACCGGTATTTGCACTCGAAAATCTGTACGAATTGATGGACGAGGTACTGAAAAAGGATCCCCTGCACGAACACGGGGTAACCGCTGATGAGCTGCCGGTCTTTGCAAAGAATGTCATCGAAACCCAGCAGCGCCTGCTCGGCAACAACTATGTGGAGCTGACCGAGGACGACCTGCTCGACATCTACCGCAAGGCATTTTGAGCGCGGGAGGGACGAGAAATGGATTGGAGAGCATACTATAAAGAGCACACGATGACGCCTGAGCAGGCGGTTGGTGTGATCCATGACGGCGATCGCGTTGTGTTCGGTCACGCGGTTGGCGAACCCATTGTATTCCAGCGCACGATGGCGCGAATGGCAGAGCAGTTCCATAACGTGGAAGTTGCACACATGGTATACCTTGGCTCGGGCGAGTATCTGCAGCCGGGCATGGAAAGTCATTTCCGCCACAACGCGTTGTTTGTCGGCGGTCCGGCCCGCAAGCCGATCGCGGAAAACCGTGCAGACTACACTCCGGCGTTTTTCTCGGATGTGCCGCGCATGTTCCGCGACAACACGCTGCCGGTTGATGTTTTTGCGTTTACCTGCTCGCCTCCGGACGAGCGCGGCTATGTGTCGCTCGGTCTGTCCTGCGACTACGGCGCACAGGCGGTCAAATCCGCGAAAACGGTCATTGCCGAGGTCAACCCGAACATGCCGCGCACCTATGGCGAGAGCTTCGTTCATGTATCCGAGATTGACGGCTTCCTGTGCTCGTGGGAGCCGCTGCCGGAGTCCGCGCCGCCGAAAATCGGTGAGGAAGACCGTGCAATCGGTAAATATATCGCTGAACTCGTGCGTGATGGTGACTGCCTGCAGCTGGGCATCGGTGCGGTGCCGGATGCGGTCTGCTCGTTCCTCGGCGACAAGCACGACCTTGGTCTGCATACCGAGATGATTTCGGACGGCGTGCTGCCGCTGCTTGAAAATGGAAACATCAACGGCAAGCGCAAGCAGCGCGACGTCGGCAAGGTGAGCGTAACCTTCCTGATGGGCACGCGCAAGCTGTATGATTTTGTGGATAACAACCCAATTATCAACATGCTTCCGGTGGATGTTTGCAACAATCCGGCTGTGATCGCGGAGAACGACAACGTGGTTTCCATTAACTCGTGCGTTGAGGTTGATCTGCAGGGTCAGGTTTGCGCTGAGGCAATCGGTCTGCGCCAGATTTCCGGTATTGGCGGCCAGATGGACTTTGTGCGCGGCGCAAACTTGTCCAAGGGCGGTCGCTCCATCATTGCGCTGCACTCGACCACCAAGGACGAGTCTGCGTCTAAGATTGTTACAACCATTACCACCGGCGGTCCGGTTACCACCAGCCGCTGCGATGTCAATTACATTGTCACCGAGTACGGCGTGGCACAGCTTCGCGGTCAAACGCTCCGCGAGCGCGCAAAGCGTCTGATTGCTATCGCACACCCGAAATTCCGCGAAGAACTTGCCGAGGAATTCGAGAAGCGCTTCGGTGAAAAACTCAAGGTGTAACCAATTAAGATTCAACATACAGCAGGAGGTCATAACGATGAAAAAGACATTCTCGCGTTTTCAAATCATCTATATTCATGTGATTTTGCTGCTGCTGATCGCGCTCTCCGGCTGCTGTGTTTACCTCACACATCTGCTCATGGGCGTATAAATTCTGTGGATATGCGCCGAGAAACCGAACTTTCCCATTACAAAGACTATTCCCTTCATGTCTCCTCAAATATGTTATAAAAATCGGTGAATCGGCGCTTTTTCCTATTGAAAAGAAAAAGGACAAGGAAGATGATATCATGATGACAAAAGACCAGTACATCGAATCCCTGCGAAAGCTGCACCTCAATCTGTACAGCTTCGGCAAGAAGGTCGAGAACGTCGTGGACAACCCGATCGTTCGTCCGTCGCTCAACTCGTTTGCAGCAACGTACGAGCTGGCAGAGGACCCGCAGTACGAAGATCTGATGACGGCAACGTCCAATCTGACCGGCAAAAAGGTAAACCGTTTACCCATCTGCACCAGTCCACCGATGACCTGATCAAGAAGGTAAAGATGCAGCGTCTGCTCGGCCAGAAGACCGCAGCTTGTTTCCAGCGCTGTGTCGGCATGGACGCAGCAAATGCGGTTTATTCGACTACGTTCGAGACCGATGAAGCGTGCGGCACCAAGTACCACGAGAATTTTGTCAAGTTCTGGACCGATGTACAGAACAACGACTGGGGCGTTGACGGCGCGATGACCGACGTTAAGGGCGACCGCGGTCTGTCTCCGTCCAAGCAGGCGGATCCGGATCTGTTCCTGCACGTTGTCGAGCGCACCGCTGACGGTGTTTACGTTACCGGCGCAAAGGCACACCAGACCGGCTATCTGAACAGCCATTACGTTCTGGTTATGCCGACCATTTCCATGCGTGAAGGCGACGAGGACTACGCGATTTCCTTCGCGTGCCCGACCGATGCAGAAGGCATTACCCTGATTCTGGGCCGCCAGTCCTGCGACACGCGCAAGACCGAGGAATTTAACGACATCGACGTCGGCAACAAGGTTTACGGCGGTCACGAGGTTCTGGTTATTTTCGATCGTGTATTTATCCCGAATGACATGATCTTCCTCAACGGCGAGACCCAGTTCGCAGGCATGATGGTAGAGCGCTTTGCAGGCTATCACCGTCAGTCCTACGGCGGCTGCAAGGTTGGTGTAGGCGATGTGCTCATCGGCGCTACCGCACTGGCAGGTGAGATGGCTGGCTCTGCAAAGGCTTCTCATGTTAAGGATAAGCTGATCGAGATGACCCACCTGAACGAAACCCTGTACTGCTGCGGCATTGCATGCTCGTCTCAGGGCACCAAGACCAAGAGCGGCAACTACCTGATCGATCTGCTTCTGGCGAACGTCTGCAAGCAGAATGTCACCCGTTTCCCGTACGAGATCGCGCGTCTGGCACAGGATCTGGCCGGCGGCATCATGGTTACTCAGCCGTCCGAGGCAGATTACCGCAACCCGGCAACCCACGATTACATCGAGAAGTACCTCAAGGGTGTGGCTTCCGTTCCGACCGAGGACCGCATGCGTCTGCTGCGCCTGATCGAGAACATGACCATGGGCACCGCTGCTGTCGGCTACCTGCCCGAGTCCATGCACGGCGCAGGCTCGCCGCAGGCACAGCGCATTATGATCGCTCGTCAGTCCAACATGGAAATGAAGAAGGAACTGGCGAAGAAGATCGCGCGCATTGGCTAAAGCATAAAGTAAATTCTGTGAGAACTGCTGCATAAGGAAGGTCTGACGGTTCCATGTCAAAATGGAGTATGTCTAACCGGCAGACCGATACGAAAGCGGCAATATCACCGATAAAAACTAACAAGACCCGTCCTTTTTATTGCGGAAGGGCGGGTTTTGTTCTGCAAACCGTAATTTCAAGGAGGAAAGCAATGGATAAGCAAAAACTGCACGAGCTGCGTGTGTTTGCGGCGGAAATCCGTCTGGAAACGCTCAAGGTGATCGCGTCGCGCGGCTTCGGCCATGTGGGCGGCTCGATGTCGATGGCGGATGCTATGGCGGTGCTGTATGGAGAGGTTATGCATATCGACCCGAAGAATCCCCGCTGGGAGGACCGCGACTGGTTCGTTCTGTCCAAGGGTCACGGCGGCCCGGTCATGTATGCGACGCTCGGTCTCAAGGGATACTACCCGATGGAGAGCGCGTACACGCTCAACCAGCCGAACACGAATTTCCCGTCGCATACCGACCGCAGCAAGACCATTGGTGTTGACCTGACAACCGGTTCGCTCGGTCAGGGCATGAGCGAAGCCATCGGCGCGGCGCTCGGCAATCGTGCGCAGAATCGTCCGAGCCGTGTTTACGTTGCCGTAGGCGACGGCGAGTGTGACGAGGGTCAGATCTGGGAAGGCGCGCAGTTTGCCGCACACTACAAGCTGGATAACCTCGTTTGTCTCGTGGACAACAACGGCCGTCAGCTGGACGGCGCGGTTGCCGACGTTATGAGCCACGGCAAGGGTATCGGTGCCAAGTTTGACGCATTCGGATGGAATGTTATTGACGTAGCCGACGGCAACGATGTTGAGCAGATCTATAACGCGCTCGAGCAGGCGAAGGCGTGCAAGGGCAAGCCGACCTGCCTGATTTTGAACACCGTAAAGGGCAAGGGCGCAACCTTTGCCGAGCCGTCCGGCGCACATTCTTCTCAGCCGACCAAGGAGCAGTGGGATGAAGCGATCGCCGCATCCGAAGCCGCTCTGGCTGCAGTGAAAAACGAAAAGTAAGGGAGGGGAACACAATGAGTTTTACTTTGATCGGCAAGCATGAAAAGGACAGCCGCGCCAATCGCGACGGCTATGTAGAAGCCATGCTCGAAATGATGGCGGAAAATCCCAAGCTGATGCACGTTGACTGCGACCTGATGGGCTGCATTAACACCGGAAAGCTGCTGAAGGCGTTCCCGGCCCAGACCTTTAACGCAGGCATCGCGGAGCAGAACGCCATGGGCGTTGCCTCCGGCATGGCCGCCACCGGCCTGACCGTATTCGCGCACTCGTTCGGCTGCTTTGCTGCCCGCCGCATGTTCGATCAGGCATTTCTGGCAGCAGGCTACTCTGAGCTGCCGGTGCATGTGATCGGTTCCGACCCGGGTGTCTGCGCAGCGTTCAACGGCGCAACCCACATGCCGTTTGAGGACTGTGCGCTGTACATGAACATTCCGAACGCGGTCGTTATCGACTCGTGCGACTTTGCACAGACCAAGGCACTGACCAGGAAGCTGGCTGCCTGCGGCAGCCCGTCCTACATGCGTCTGATTCGCAAGGGCTTCACCACGGTTTACGCGGATGGCTCTGATTTTGAGATCGGCAAGGGTGTTACGCTGCGCGACGGCAAGGACGTAACCATTATTGCCTCCGGCATTCTGGTAGACGAGGCACTCAAGGCAGAGGAGCAGCTGGCAGCACAGGGCATTTCCGCCCGCGTGATCGACATGCACACCTGGAAGCCGCTTGACGAGGAGCTGGTGCTCCGTGCGGCTGCAGAGACCGGCTGCATCGTCACCGCAGAGAACCATCAGGTCGGCACCGGTCTCGGCTCTGCCATCACCAACCTGACGAGCGCAAAGAATCCGGTTCCGGTGGAACGTATCGGCATCCAGAACCGCTTCGGTCAGGTAGGCCCGCAGGATTTCCTTATGCAGCAGTATAACCTCACTGCAGAGGATATTGCGGCGGCAGCTCTGCGTGCCATTGCCCGCAAGTAGGGATAATTACAGAAAAGCTCCCGTTGGAACGGTTGATCGGTTCCGGCGGGAGCTTTTCTGCGCGCAGCAGCGGACACGCGTTGAGGAAGAAATGCATAATTTTTGCTTGAAAAGATTGGTGAGAAGTGAGATTGCTTTTCTGACGGAACAGGGATAGAATTATAAGTACAAGTTACGCAAACGTTTGCGAGAAAGAAAACGGAATGCATAACCACACGAATCTGTTGCACGGGGAGGAGGAATGAGATTTCGCTGCAGAATCGAGAAAGAAACAAAATTTTAAGAAAGAGGGTCCGAGATACATGAAAAAACGCATACTCAGTTTGGCACTGTCTGCTGCAATGGCTTTGACGATGCTCCCGACGGGAGCCTTTGCTGCCAGCGACAAGGGAAAGCCGCCGGTATATAATAAGGCAACAGGCTGCTATGAAATCTCTACCCCGGACCAGCTGCTCTATCTGTCCGGCAGCTGGAGGGACGGCGCTCCCCGCGATGGACATTATGTTTTGACTGCCGATATTGATATGACCGGCGTCAAAGGATTTAAGCCGATTGCTTCCAAAAAGGATCAGGGCTTTACCGGCACATTTGACGGTCAGTTCCATGCGATCAAGGGACTGCGCGTAGAATATGAAAAGAAATATGCCGGCCTGTTCGGCTATGTCGGCAATCAGGACGATCAGGCGTATATCAAGGATGTTGCCCTGCTCGACTGCTATGTGACCGGTCAGCAGAATGTCGGCGCTCTGGCAGGCGTAAACTACGGTACGATTACCGGCTGTGTTGTCACCGGTGAGGTAAAGTGCCTGGATCTGTCCAACTCGCACACCGCAGGCGGTATCTGCGGCAAGCTGAAGGAGGGCGAAGGCCCGATCGTCGGTCATGTTGAGGACTGCTATGTCAACGCAGACGTTTCCGCTCCGTATGATGCGGGCGGCGTTGCCGGCATTCAGGACGGCGGCGGCTATCTGGCACGCTGCTTTGCAGCCGGTACGGTCGATACCATCGCAAAGAGCGGCACGGTAGGTCATGCGGGCGGTATTGCAGGCTCGTTCAACGCCGGTGAAACGCTTAAGGACAGCGTTTCTGCACAGACCGTCATCAACGGCGTTGCGGACGTGGATAAGATCGTCGGTCAGCTCGACGACGAGGCAGCTACCAACATCACCGGCAATATTGCATGGGAGGGCACGCTGCTGTCCGGCAACGAGCCGACCGAGCAGCCGATCAAGTGGGAGGATGTTTCCACCGCAAAAATGCAGGATAAGTCCACCTATGAAGCACTCGGCTGGGATATGAGCAAGGTTTGGGACTGGAGTGCCTCCGGCAAGCAGCCTGTTCTGCGCGGCTATGATGCCTCTATCTTCCCGGCAGTGGATTACACCGTCAGCGGCACGCGCATCATCTCCCGCGCGCTGAACACCGCACCGCATAAAGGCAAGGCCGAGGTCTCTGCCCGCATCGTCACCAGCGACAAGGTACAGAGCGCGACCCTGTACTACGGCTATGATTCTTCCAAGGTCGATACCGCTGTTGCCATGAAGGAATCGAATGGCACCTACACCGCTTCTCTGCCGACCGATAAGACCGGCGATATGTTCTACTATATCGAGGTTAAGACCGACAAGGAAACCGTAACCAAGCCGTACACCAAGTCCGAGCCGATCGTGCTGAATATTGATGACGGCAAGGTAAAGGGCGAACCCGATCAGATCACCATTACGCCGGATACCAAGCAGGGCGGCCTGCGCTTCAGCTGGCTGACTGACCCCGCTGTCACCAAGAGCGTTATCCAGTACAAGGTAAAGGGTGCTTCCAAGTGGGAGAGCAAGTCCGGCACCTCTTATGTAGAATCCGTAACCGCAGGCTATAAGGAAAAAGCCGCACATCGTGTGGAAATCACCGGTCTGAAACCGTCTGCCGAGTATGTATACCGCGTAGGCGACGGCGGCAGCTTTATGAGCGAGGAAAAGTCGTTCACCGCACCGAAGTCCGCTTCGGATAAGAATTTCAGCGTTATCTTCTACTCTGACCCGCAGTCTGAGTCCGTAGAGAACTACATGAGCTTCAAGTACTCCATCGACCAGGCACTCAAGATCTGCCCGAATCCGGATCTGATGATCTCCGCAGGCGACACCACCCAGAACGGCTATAAGTCCACCGAATGGGAGGCATGCTTTGACGTTATGGGCGATTACTACGCCAAGTATCCGACCGTTACTGTTGCGGGCAACCACGAGATGAAGGGCGACTGGAATTTCGTATCGTTCGCACAGCGCTTCAATATGTCGGGCGCGAACACCGGCTATCCGCAGTTTGACCGCACAATGGGCTACTTTGAGTACGGCGACGCGATCTTCGTAATCCTGAACGGCGAGGTTACGCCGGCCGACAAGAAGGCAGAGATCATGAAGAAAGAGCTGCAGTGGTGCAAGAGCGTGCTGGATGCTTCCGACAAGAAATGGCGCATCGTTATGACGCACGCAGGCCCGTATACCTCCAACCATGATCCGATGGATGTACGCGACTATTATATCAACGACAGCGAGTATTCGCTCGACGCAATGGGCGTTGACCTGTTCCTCAACGGCCATGACCACATCTATATCCGTTCCACCGTGAAGAACGACATTAAGGTCAATACCGGCGACGGCACGACCTATCTGACCGGCGGTACGGTAGGCAACAAGTTCTACGAGTACATTCCGGCTCGTTCGGACTACTCCACCGATTTCTACACCGATGAAGAGGATAAGCAGGTATTCTCCATCATCGAGTTCAGCGAGAATTCCATCAAGGGCACCGCTTACCAGAAGCAGGATGAGGACAACTGGAACAGCTTCAAGGCAGTGGACAGCTACGAGATCCGCAACACCCTGCGCGAAGGCAAGGACGCAGAGGACTTTACCGATATTCCGGCAGGCGCATGGTACTATGATGCGGCGCAGTATGTCACCAAAAACGGTCTGCTCTCCGGTGATAAGGCTTACGAGTTCGGCGCGAACAAGGCGCTGACCCGTGCACAGGTCGCACAGGCACTGTACAATCTGGCAGGCCAGCCCAAGACCAAGCTGACTGACAGCTTCAGCGATGTTCCGGTAACGCATCAGGCTCGCACCGCGATTGCATGGGCAGAAAAGACCGGTATCATGCAGGGTGTCGGCGGCGGCAAATTCTCGCCCGACCGCAGTGTGACCCGTCAGGAGGCAGCAACGCTTCTGACCCGTCAGCGCAAGCTGAGCGGTGAGGATACCGCGGCAGACAGCAGCATCGTCAAGCAGTTTACCGACGGCAGCACGATTGCCGACTGGGCAGCAGCAGGCGTAGCCTACTGTGCAAAGACCGGTCTGGTGCAGGGCAAGCCGGGCAAGGTATTTGCGCCGAAGTCTACCATCACCCGTGCGGAGATGGCGACCATCATGCAGCGCATTGCAGCATGATCCTTTGAAAGATAAACCATAAACGGGGGCGCAGCCGGCGGCTGTCGCTGCCCGGAACAGAAAAAACTCCGCAAGCGTTTTCGCTTGCGGAGTTTGTGTTTTCTGAGGAGCAGCTTACTTGCGGCTGGTGCGGTGTGCAGTGAACAGCTTAGTGGTGCCGGGATCGCAGGACAGCTCAAACATAGCGGTGTTCATCAGAAACTTGGAAAAATTCTTACGCATTACAATTACCTCAATTCAGTCTTGTTTTTTTTACTGATGATATTCTACCAGATTACTTTGTGCAAAACAAGCGCAAACGTATACGGAATATACAATGAAATAAAAATACTTTTATGCAGAATGAACAATAGAAAAGGCAAACTGCATGAAATAAGAAGAATAAAAGGTGAAATACAAACGGAAAACGTTTGCGGTGCACTGGGGATAAAGCGTGATGTACGACAAAAAAGCTGCTGTTGCGTTGGGGCAACAGCAGCTTTTACATGGTATCGTTTTGTCTCAATCCTCGGTGCATTCGGGACGGATGATGGTATAGTTGCCCGAACGCAGCAGATCTGCAAGACCGAAGCTGTCTTCGGGGAGGGTGTCGGACAGAATACCGGTCGTACCCTGATCACCGGGACGGTGGCAGTCCGATCCGGCCGTCATGATGAGATGATGCTCCTTGGCATAGGCCAGCGCAAGATCGTTATGGCTGTCATGGCGGGGGTTGAGGTTGAGCACCTCGACGCCGTCCAGATATTCCGCCGGAGCGGGGGTGCATTTTTTGCGGAACGGGTGTGCCTGCACGAGCAGTGCGCCGTCTGCGCGGTATTGCGGGGCAAAGGCCGCCAGACCCTCGCGCATGACGCGATCCGGATCGGCCAGCAGGGCATCGTGAAAGCCGTACAGCAGATAATCATTGTCCGATTCGTCAAAACGCAGTTCAGCACCCGCATACACGCGGATATTGTATTTTTCGGACACTTTTTTCAGCCGGTGATAGCCCTGCAGGAAGGCCTGCGTTTTACTGCCGGGGGTGGTCAGATCAATTTCGGCATAGTCGAAGCATTCACGGTTGTAGTGGTCGGTGACGCAGATCGCGTCATAGCCGCAAGCGGTATAATACTTCATAATGGCCTCTGCGCCAAGCCAGCCGCAGCGGGAGATGTAGGTGGTATGCAGATGGGTTTCAATGCGGTACATAAGCTCCTCCTTTTGGTGTATGAGAATGCCGCAGAATCCTGCGGCATTCTCAATCAGCAGCGCTGCGGTTGACCTGTTGGTGTATTGTGTGTGATAAAAGGGTTAAGAGAGAAAGGCGGTCGGTGCGCAGTGCTGTGGATTTATTTTTTTGATGCGCGGCATGAGCTGCGCGAAACCAGTGTCGGACGGATCATGCGGTGCGTGAACTCGTCCTGCTCATCCGAATCAATGATGCGCGTGAGCAGATCAACGGTGGCTTCTGCAAGAAGCTGCTTGCGCTGATCGACGGTGGAAAGCTCGATCTTTGGCAGTGCGGAATAAATGATGTTGTCAAAGCCGAGCAGGGAAATATCATCGGGGACAGAGATGCCGTATTCGTCTGCTGCCTGCAATACGCCGAGCGCCATGGAATCGGTCGAGGCGAAGATCGCAGTGGCGGAACAGCCGTTTGCGAACAACTCCCGGCTGAGTGCACAGCCGATGTCGATCGAGGAGCAACCATGCGGATTGTCGATGACCTGCGGGGTGATACCTGCTTTTTCCAGTGTTTCGGTAAAGCCGCGCAGACGAAGCTGGTGCGTCAGGCTGTTGGGGCGGTTGCCCAGATAGACAATGTCACGGTGGCCGAGCTCCAGCAGATGCTCTGCTGCCAGACGGCCGCCTGCCAGATTATCAATGCAGACCGAGTTGACCTCATCGCCGCTGACGAGTGCCGGCGTTCCGAGCAGAACGGTAGGCAGTCGGGGAGCGAAATTCTGGATCATGGTTCCTGCATCCTGCTGTGAGCTGGCGAGGATGATGCCGTCAACCTGATGACTGATCAGGAAACCGAACAGCTCTTCGGTCACTTTGGGATCATTCTGCCCATTGCACAGGATCATGTTGTAGCCGAGGCTGCGTGCGTGCGTTTCGATGCCGAGAGAGAGTTCGGCATAGAACGGATTGGTCACCTCGGGAACGATCAGGCCGATGACGTTGGTTTTATTGCAGATCAGACTGCGTGCGAGTGCATTGACACGGTAGCCCTCCCGTCGGCAGATTTCCAGGATCCGCTGGCGGGTTTGCTCGCTCAGTTCAGGCGAATTGCTGAGTGCGCGGGAGACGGTAGAAGTCGAAACACCGGCAATGCGGGCGATATCTTTGATGGTAATGTGCTGTCGCATAGATGCCGCTTCCTTCCCATAGTAGTTTTAATAAGAATATAATACCGTATTTGCCGGGGAAAGACAAGGATAACGGCAGAAGGCGGGAAAAATATCAGATATGTTCCGGGTGCCGAAGCGGTTCCGGATGGACTCAGGCGTAAAATTCCTTGATATAGTCGAGGACAGCCTGTTCGGGACCCTGCAGCGGACCGGGGGTTTCCATTTTGAGCGAAACGGCTGCGGTAGCGAACAGCAGCGCGTCCGGGATGGAAACGCCCATCATGCGCTTGGCAAGATAAGCACCGAAGGTGGTATCACCGCGTCCGGTACGGCCGGACAGATTGCGTGCCTTGACCGGGCAGGTATAATAGTCCTTGCCGTCATAGACCAGCATTTCGCTGTTGTGCGAGATCAGGATCTCCTTTGCGCCCCATTCATAAAGCTGCTTGGCGGCGGCGCGGCGGTCGGTCAGACCGGTGAGGATCTCGGCTTCTGCCGCATCGGTTTTGAGAAAATCAAAATAGGGGAGATAGGTCAGCTTGTCTTTCCAGTCGTGGAAGTTCATCAGGCCGTTTTCGTTGTGCCGGAGAAATCCCTGAATATCTGCGGATACCTTGCCTTTTTTGGAAAGCGCGGGGATCAGCTCGTTGGGGAAATCGCCGTACAGCAGACCGGCCAGATGATACAGGCCGCAGTCCACATCGGGGATCTGATCGGGAGTGATGGCATCCGACTGTGCCAGGCATTCGGCCTTGCGGCGTTCGCGGTCGGCGGTGAAGTAGGTGTTCTGCATCAGGGTGGTGCATTGGGCGGGCAGCACGGCGATATGGTCGCTGTCCAGATGAAATGCATCCAGTACATCGGTATCGTCCGGATGGATCTTGACTGAAGCGAAAAGGTTTGCGGAAGCGGCTGCGGCAGCGTATGCACAGAAGAATACAGCGCCGCCGATTTCGCGGACTTCCTGACCGGTATAGTCGATATTGATGTCCCGCGTGGCGGGTCCGATCAGCATAAGATCATATTTCATACGAATCCTTCTTTCTTATTTCTACGGAAACGTTTGCGTTGATTACAGTATACGGGAATATGGAGAGAAAAGCAACTGTGCATAATTAACGAAAACACCTGGATGTAAATTGTGAATATCATAAAACTTTGATAGGAGAATGTGATTTTTTATTGACATAGCCGGGAGATAGTGGTACGGTTGAATCAGGAAATGAAAACGTTTGCGTAAAACGTGATGCAAATGAAAATGCAGGAGTAAAGAAAAAAGGGAAGAGAGAGGAGTTGTTATGATACAAGCTGTTTTCTTCGATATTGGAGGAACCGTACATACACAGGACGCTACCCCGGAGAGTGACCGCGATTATATCCGCCGACTGTGGTGCTTCCTTCATATGAATCATATTTACACAGCAGAAACGCCGGAGCAGCTTCTGGAGCACATCAATGCAGGCGCCAAAGCATACAAGGCCTATACCGAACAGGAACTGATCGAGCTGCCGCCGGATGTGATCTGGCAGAAGTTCTTCCTGAAGGACTTTGACATTCCGGCAGAAAAACTTGCGGGACTGGGCGAGGAGCTCTGCTACATGTTCGACCGATACCGCAAGCACATCGTCAAACGCGAGGGGCTGAAGGAAACGCTGGAGGCTCTCAGGCAGCGCGGGTATCGGCTGGGTGTAATCTCCAACATTATGAGCACGACCTTCGTACCGCGCATTCTGGAGGAACACGGCATAGCGCAGTATTTTGAAACGATTACGATGAGCAGCGTCTGCGGTATCCGCAAGCCGCGGCCGGAGATTTTCGAGATCGCGCTGAACGAAATGAGAATCGGGAAAGAACAGGCGGCCTACGTCGGAGATACCATCTCTCGCGATGTGCGCGGCGTGCGGAACGCCGGATGGCCGCTGATGATTCAGATCGATAACCCTCGCATTTATCACAAAGACGAAAAGTACCGCGGCATGGGGTATGAGCCGGATGTCAAGATCGGCTCGCTGCCCGAAGTGGTAACCGCGGTGGAACAATACAATCGGAATTTGAAGGAGGGGCAAAACTGAAATGAAACCAAAAGATCAGAACTACTCCAAATCCAGAAGGTTAAAGAACCAGATCAAGGCGGTTGTCACCAACCCATATAACCTGATCGTGCTGATCGCGATTGTGCTGCTGACCTACTTGATCGTTCTTCCTCTGCTGGATATGATTTCGACCTCGTTTACGCTGGCACAGAAGGATGCACGACTGGCGGGCGGCACAGCGGGATCGTTCACATTGTATTACTGGCAGCGCCTGCTCGGCAGCGCACTGACCAAGCAGATGCTGCTCCAGCCGCTGTTCAATTCGCTGCTGATCGGTGTCTGCGTATCGTTCTTCGCCAT
This sequence comes from Butyricicoccus sp. OF27-2pH9A, assembly GCF_027693185.1. NCBI lineage: Bacteria > Bacillati > Bacillota > Clostridia > Eubacteriales > Butyricicoccaceae > Butyricicoccus > Butyricicoccus sp. OF27-2pH9A. The sequence continues at coordinate 428,167 of NZ_JAQEXK010000001.1, read as the reverse complement.
CCTGATCGGATCGGTTCTTGCATGGCTGATGGTCCGCACGGATCTTCCCTTCAAGCCGTTCTTCTCGCTGGCAGTTATCATTCCTTATATGATCCCGAGCTGGTGTAAATCGCAGGCATGGCTGACCATGTTCAAGACCGAACGCATCGGCGGTTCGCCAGGCTTCCTGATGAGTCTCGGCATCAATGTTCCCGACTGGCTGGCATACGGCCCGGTCGCGATCATCACCGTGCTTTCGCTTCATTATTACGCATATGCGTATCTGCTGGTTTCCGCAGCACTGAACTCCATCAACTCCGAGCTGGAGGAGATGGGCGAGATCCAGGGTGCCGGCAAGGCGACCATTCTCCGCAAGATCACCTTCCCGCTGGTACTGCCGGCTATGCTTTCCGCCGTTATCCTGACCTTCTCCAAGGCGATCGGCACCTTCGGCGTTATCAACTACTTGGGCTCTAAGGTCAATTTCGTGACCCTGTCCAGCCAGCTGTACATGAACAGCAAGTCCCAGAATACCCAGACCGCGTTTGCCATGGCACTCATCATGATCTGCATCGCTTCGATCTCGGTATTCGTCAACCAGAAGCTGATCGGCTCGCGCAAGTCCTACGCCACCATCGGCGGCAAGGGCGGCCGTTCCACCCCGATCCGTCTGGGCAAGCATAAGCTGCTGATCACGGCCGTGCTGTTCCTGTTCTTTGTTTTCGGCATCATCATGCCGATCGCACTGCTGATCCTCGAGTCCTTTATGCTCCGGCAGGGCGACTACTCACTGTCCAACCTGACGCTGCACTACTGGATCGGCGATCCGATCGCAACGGTAATGGAAGGCCAGCCGGGTATCTTCAAGAATGCTAACTTTATCAATTCGCTGATCAATTCCCTCAAGCTGACGTTTGTAAACGGTGTATTCGGCACCATCTTCGGTCAGATCATCGGTTATATCTGCGCCAAGGGCCGCGGCAAGCTGCACGGCAAGGTCGTAGAGCAGCTGGTATTTATTCCGTATCTGATCCCGTCCATCGCATTCGGCGGTATCTTCCTGTCGATGTTCTCCCGTCCGCAGCAGCTGTTCGGTGTAACACTGGTTCCGTCCCTGTACGGCACGTTCGCCCTGCTGACCATTACCTCGGTCGTCAAGCATCTGCCGTTCGCTTCCCGCGCCGGCACCTCCAATATGCTGCAGATCGGCGGCGAGCTGGAGGAAGCAGCCGAGATTGCAGGCGCAGGCTTCTTCAAGCGCTTTATTCGCATTGTATTCCCGCTTTCCAAGGGCGGCTTCATTTCGGGCTTCATGCTGATCTTCGTTTCCATTATGAAGGAACTCGATCTGATCATCCTGCTGATGACCCCGAAAACCTCCACGCTGCCGTATTTGGCATTCCAGTATCAGAACAGTAACTCTCCGCAGGCTTCTGACTGCGTGGCAATCGTCATGTTCTCCATCGTATTCCTGGTATACGCACTGGCGAATATCTTTGGCGACGCAGATCTGGCGAAGAGCATGGGCGGTTGATCCGCATGGTATAACCGGAAAAAAGGAGTTTGGAAAATGAGCAAAATTGAACTGAAGCATATTGATAAATTCTACGGTAAGAACCACATTCTGAAGGATGTAAACCTCACGATTGAAGACGGTGACTTTATGACGCTGCTCGGCCCGTCCGGCTGCGGCAAAACCACCACGCTGCGTGTAGTATCCGGCTTGGAGAAGCCGCAGAACGGCACCATTCACATGGACGGCAAGGAAATCGTCAACGCTGCGGAGGCTCATTTCGCGCCTCCGAGCGAACGTGACCTCAACCTGGTATTCCAGTCCTATGCATTGTGGCCGCATATGACGGTGCGTGAGAACATCGCGTTCGGTCTGAATATCCAGAAGCTGCCCAAGGATGAGGTAGATCGCCGCATCAAGGATGCCCTTGGACGAATGCAGATCGGCCAGTATGTAGACCGTTACCCGTCCGAGCTGTCCGGCGGCCAGCAGCAGCGTGTTGCAATCGCCCGCGCTATCGCTTCCGAGCCGCATCTGCTGCTGATGGATGAGCCGCTGTCCAACCTGGATGCAAAGCTCCGCGTGGATATGCGCAGCGAGCTCAAGCGTCTGCACACCGAAACCGGCACGACGATGATCTACGTTACCCACGATCAGGTCGAGGCGCTGACCATGTCTACCAAGATCGCGATTTTCCGCGAAGGCATCATCATTCAAGTGGCACCTCCGCTGGAGCTGTACAACAACCCCGCAAACCTGTACGTTGCGGACTTCATCGGCAACCCGCGCATCAACTTTGTTGACGGCAAGGCAGAGGTTTCCGCTTCCGGTCTGACAGTAAACAGCGTGCTGGGTCGGATGACATTCCCGACCGATCATCTCAAGGACGAGAATATGCCGCGGGAAGCATCGTTCGATGCAGTGCTCGGCATTCGTCCGGAGCAGATTGCCATCAACACCTCGCGTCAGTCCCCGTCCGACATCGAAGCGCATATCTACACCTCGATGCCTGCCGGATCCGAGACTCTGGTCACCGTCAAGGTCGGTGGCGTGAGCATGGTCATTAAGGCACTCGGCATTACGCATTACAACCCGGATCAGGTGGTCTATCTGTCGATCGACACCACCAAGATCAACGTATTTGATAAGAAAACCGAAAACCTCATCAAGTATTCGGTTGAATAAGCACCATACCATCCATTCGCACTTTCACAAGAAAAAAAGAGAGGAAACTGAAGGAGGAAAAACAAATGTTACAGCACAAGCGCACTTTAGCAGGTATTCTGGCAGCAACAATGATGTTCTCGCTGACCGCGTGCGGCGGAGGCGGAGCGACGACGGACCCGGGCAGCGATGCTGCACAGGATCCGAATGAGGCAGCGGCAGCGGGCACGCTCCAACTGAGCGAGTGGGAAGAGTCCTCCGGTATCTTCAACACGGATGAGACCGATGAGGAACTGTACGAGAAGGCGAAGGAAGAGGGCAAGGTAACCATCTATTCGATTTCCTCCCGTATCACCAAGGTCGCCAATGCCTTTATGGAGAAGTATCCCGGCGTTGAAGTAGAGCCGTTCGATATTTCCACCAACGAGCTGTTGGAAAAGGTTACCCGTGAGTATGATGCCGGTCAGCACGTTGCCGACGTGGTGCATATCAAGGATCAGGACGGTACGCTGTACAACGAGTATATTCTGCCGCGCAAGTTCTATAACTACAAGCCGGCAGATATCCTGTCGCACATTGATGAAAAGTACACCAAGACGCAGACCCCGATGTATGTCGAGCTGACGCAGCTGTTCTACAACAGTGAAGCTTATCCGGACGGTTCTCCGGTGACGAATATCTGGCAGCTGACCGAGCCGGACTGGAAGGGCCGTGTCATGATGCAGAACCCGCTGGATAATCTGGCATGGGGCTCCTGGATCACCGGTTTCTGCGTAGGCGATGTTCCGGATGAGCTGGCTGCTTCCTACAAGGAGCTGTACGGTAAAGAGCTGACGCTGTCTGACGGCTGCGAGAACGCAGGCTATGAGTTCCTCAAGCGTCTGCATGACAACGAACCCATCTTCACCTCTTCTTCTGACGAGATCGCGGAAGCTGTAGGTACCAAGGGTCAGACCAATCCGCCGATCGGCTTCTGCGCTTCCTCCAAGCTGCGTAAGAACGAGGATAACAACTGGTGCCTCGCTCCGGTAAACCTCGAGCCGACCACTGGTATCCCGCAGATCAACACCCTGTACGTTGTCGGCGAGTGCGAGCATCCGAATGCTGCCAAGCTGCTGGTCCGCTTCATGATGGGCGGCGCAGACGGCGATGTATCCGGCTACAAGTACTTCAATACGCTGGGCGGCTGGCCGGTACGCGATGATATCGAACCGGCTGAGGGTTCCACCCCGTACAGCGAGCTGCACGTTTCTGATTTCAATGTTACCGATATCTATGAGAACATCAACCCGGTTCGTGATTTCTGGACGCTGCTCGGCTAAGACGTAATCAAAAGAGAAAACGATACGGACGCGGCAGGCTGAAAAGCCTGCCGCGGATAGTAAAAGCGGAAGGAGCATACAGAATGGCTTTATTCGTAACCAAGGAAGGCAAGCGCAAGAGTCCGATGGCAGTTACCTGCTTTTTCGTGGATCTGCTGTTCTGTCTGGTATTCGGCGGTATGTATGCACTGCTGACCGGCGTACTGCATGACAATCTGCCTCTCGGCGGAGGCATGGCAGAGAACTGGATCCACTGCGGTCTGATCTCTGTGGTGGGTACTGCGGTCTGCTGCATCCTGTTTCTGCTGCCGGATAAGCGGATCGTGCCTTACAGCTTTGCGAGCCTGCCGGTTATCACGATCATGTGCGTGGTCGCAGCGTTCCAGCTGGAGCCTGCTGCCCGGAATATGATGCTGTATGTGACCTTCCTGTATACCTTGATGCCGATCCTTGTCGGCAACGCGGTATCGTGGACGCTATATTTCAAGCTGTACAAAAAACCGATGCCGCGCCGCCTGTAAAGGGGAGCAGTATGGAAAAACTGACAAAAGAGTGCGTGCTGCAATCTGCGGCACGGTTGGAGCAGGAATCGCAGGATGCGGTGATGCGGGATATTCCTCAGTTTTTTGAGGCGGAGATCGTGACCCGGTTTGCGGGTGCGGTGCCGCAGAAGAAAGAACTGAATCCGCTGGTGTTCAATATGGAGCGGGGCATATGTCTTGCTGAAACAGTAGATTTTCTCCGGGAATGCCCGGCGCTGCGGCCGTATGACCTGATCCTGGCCAATGAGCTGGATAGCGGCTGTGCCCGGTCGGGCGAGCGGGATACTGCCGCAGAGATTGCCCGTGCGCTGGGAATGCAGTATGTGTTCGGGCTGGAGTTTGTCGAGCTGAAGGACGCTGCACACGGGTTTCACGGCAATGCAATCTTTTCGCGCTGGCCGATCCTGTGGGCAGAGGTGCTCCGTCTGCCGGAGCAGTATAACTGGTATCATGACCGACAGAAGCGCATCGGCGGCCGCAATGCGGTTTTTGCAAAGTTGGATGTGCAGGGACAGGAGGTCGGCGCGGTATCCATCCATCTGGAAAACCGGACGAGCGGCGCGGGCCGCCTGCAGCAGATGAAAGCTGTACTGCAGGAGGTTGAGCGTGTATTTCCGGGGATTCCCGTTGTGCTGGGCGGCGATCTCAATACCAATACCTTTGACGGACGCGATAAGGCGGTGATTCGTCATCTGCGTGACGAGCCGGAGGAACTGGCTGCGGCGATCAAAATGATCGACCTGTATGAACCGCTTCTGCAGGACTGCACCGCAGCAGGCTATGCATGGCGGGCGGCTTCGGGCGGTGCGGACTGCACACGGCGCAAACCGCTGCCGGAGGGCGGCTGCCTGCATATGAAGCTGGATTGGTTGCTGCCGCGCGGCTTTACCGTGCACTGCAGCAGTGTGATTTCTACACTGACGGCAGACTGCGGCTTTGCTGCGCAGGACAGTGCGCTGGCCCGGTATACACAGCCGGAGCTGAGCGATCACAATGTGGTTCGTGCCTCCCTTGCACTGCCGCAGAAGGAGGAGTAAACGTGATTAACACTATATTATTTGATATGGGAGGAACGCTCGAGGATATCTGGTATAATGATCAGACGATTCACTCGGTTACCGGAGAGTTGCGGACGTTCCTCAATGAACATGATTTGGGTACAGGCTGTAATGACATTACCTTCTGGAACAAGCTGAACAGCGGTATCCGTACCTACAAACAATGGAGCGAATCCAACGAACTGGAGAAAAAACCGGAGGAAATCTGGCCGGAGTATTATATGGCGGACTTCAATCTGGACCGTGAAAAACTGCAGGAGGTAGCGGAACGGCTGGCCGGCATGTGGGAAGTGACCTATTATCACCGCGAGCTTCGTCCGAAGGTCAAGGAGACTCTGGAGGAACTGAAAAAACGCGGGTATCATCTGGGCGTCATCTCCAACACGGCATCGCTTTATTCGGTGTTCGATGTGCTGGAGCAGTACGGAATCCGCGATTATTTTGAAGATGTTACCCTGTCCAGCGTGACCGGATACCGGAAACCGCATCCGTCTATTTTCCAAATCTCGCTGCGCCAGATGCAGGCGAAGCCGGAGGAATGTGCCTATGTGGGAGATACGATCTCGCGTGATATCATCGGTGCAAAGCGAATGCATTTTGGTGCCGCGATCCAGATCCAGTCGTTCCTGTCGGCGCAGAAGGATGCCGGTGTAGATGCTGCTTACCAGCCGGATCATATCATTCGGGAATTGCCGGAGCTGGTGGATTATCTGGAGGAGCGAAATCGAGCAGAGCGCTTGACGATGCAATAAGAAAAAGAACGTAACCGTAACAATCTCTCTCTCTTTTTCTGACCGTACCCTGCCATTGCAGGGTGCGGTCAAATATTTTAGACAGGAGGGAAACGAAAATGGGGAAAATTACAGTGGTGGATATCGTGCTGCGGCTGCTGGGTGCAGTGATCGTCGGGTTTGCCGTCGGCGCGCAGCGCGCACGGACCTCGCATCCGGCAGGAATCCGCACACATATTCTGGTAGCACTCGGCTCGTGTGTGGTCATGGTGACAAGCTGCATCCTGTATGAGCAGACGATCGCAGTATTTGGGACAACGCCCTCTGACCCGGCGCGACTGGGTGCACAGGTCATCAACGGCATCGGTTTTCTGGGTGCCGGTGCGATCCTGCGTGAGGGATTTACCGTTCGCGGACTGACAACGGCGGCCAGTGTCTGGGTCGTTGCCTGTCTCGGTCTGTCGGTCGGCATGGGATACTATGTGCTCACGGCGGTCGGTACGGTGATTGCCTTTGTAACACTGGTGGCGTTTGACGGGATTCAGGAAAAAATCCGCACCAGAAGCCGCTCGGAACTGGATCTGCAGATCGAATGTGACCATATGGGCGACATCATGGTGGAACTGTCGCATCTGGCAGAACGGCATTTTGCGAAGCTGCTTGATCTGTCCTTCAGCAGAACTCCGCATAACACCTATATCATCAGCTTCCGTGCAAGCTTTCCACCGAACGGATATGAGTCCGCGCAGAATGCATTCCGTCAGGAGCTGGCAGGTGTTTCCGGCATGATCCGCATGGAAAATCATAATGACCATATCTAAGGCAACACCGCATAATTAGAGCAGCGGCTTCTTGCGCAGGCTCCGGTCGCGCTGCCGCGGTTTCTTGCGCAGGCTCCGGTCGCGCTGCCGCGGCGCTTGGCAGAAATTTTGTGCCCTGACCTTGCTGTGCTTTTATGTTAATACATCAGGTATTGCTGTAAGATCACGCCTCGTCCGTACAGAAAAATTTGCTTGCAGTATTATGCGGTATTGTCCTATTTCTTCCCGAGGGGAACAGCAGCACCCGAATCAGTGGCATGGTCGGTGCTGCTGTTTCCTTTTACCCGCAATCATACACCGTCGGGGAAACCACAGCAGTTCCCGCGGTCATTTCTCAGACAAAGGAGTCGGTACAGTATGAACCCGGTTTTTGTTATCGGACATCGTAATCCGGATACAGATTCGATCTGCTCTGCAATCTGTTATGCAGAGCTTAAGCACAGGCTGACCGGAGAACCATATATCCCCTGCCGGGCAGGCCATGTCAATACAGAGACCAAATTTGTCCTGGAGCGCTTCGGCGTAAAAGCGCCGCGTTATATCAAGTCGTTTGAGCCGTGTCTGAGCGATGTGCAGTACCGCAGGATCCCCGGTATTGATGAGGAGATGTCGCTGCACCGCGCATGGAATTACATGAACGAAAATGATATTCAGACGCTGGCCGTTGTCGATGAGGAGCGTCATCTTAAAGGACTGCTGACGCTGAGTGATATCGCGCGCTTCTATATGGAGGATAAGGACGCGAACGCACTGGCGGAGGCCGGCACAAGCTATCGCAATCTGGTGGATGTATTGGATGGTACGCTGATTGTCGGTGATATCGAAAAGCGGTTCGAGCAGGGCAGCGTGGTAGTTGCGGCAGCCAATCCGGATGTTCTGGAGGATTATATCGGGCCGCGTGACATGGTCATTCTTGGCAATCGCTATGAGAGTCAGCTCTGCGCCATTGAGATGAACGCGGGCTGCATTATTATTGGGCTCGGCGCGAAAGTCTCGCGTACCATCCGCAAGCTGGCAAGTGAAAATCAGGTATCCATCATCGCAACGCCGCTGACGACATACAGCTGCGCCAAGGTGGTCAGCCAGGCTGTGCCGGTGCGCCATGTCATGCGCCGCAGGGGACTGATCACCTTTGAACCCGATGATGTGGTAGAGGATGTAAAGCGCGCAGTATCCAAAAAGCGTATGCGCTACTATCCGCTGCTGGATGAGCAGGGACGGTATATCGGAATGTTTTCTCAGCGCAATCTGCTGGATCTGGAGCGTCCGTCGGTCATTCTGGTCGATCACAACGAGCGGGATCAGGCGGCAGATGGTATTCGTTCGACCAATATCATTGAGATCATCGATCATCACCGCATTGATTCGGTTGAAACGAGCGGGCCGATCTATTTCCGCAATCAGCCGCTCGGCTGTACCGCGACCATTATCACAGGAATGTATCATGAGCATAATGTGCCGATCGAACCGAAAATCGCGGGTCTGCTGTGTTCTGCGATTCTGTCGGATACACTGATGTTCCGTTCTCCGACCTGTACGCCGCTCGACCGCGCTGCCGCAGAGGAGCTGGCGCAGATCGCAGGTCTGGACATCAGAGAGTACGCAACGGAGATGTTTCGCTCCAGCTCGCGCCTGCGCGACCGTTCGATGGATGAGTTGTTCCACATGGATTTCAAGTACTTTCAGGTGCAGAATAAAAAAATCGCCATTTCGCAGATCACGAGTGTCAGCGAGAATGAGCTGAACGGCATCCGGGATAAAATGCTGGGCTATATGGAGGACTATCTCAAGACGAGCGGACTGTCCATGCAGTTTGTCATGCTGACCAATATCATCGAGGAAAAGACCGAACTGCTTTATGTCGGCCGGGGTGCAAAGAGTCTGGTGCATACCGCGTTCCGCAAGGAATGCGGGGAGCATTCGGTCGTGCTGCCGGGTGTAGTCAGCCGCAAAAAGCAGATGGTAACGCCGCTGCTCAGCGCAATGGAGGAGGAAGGGACCATGTAAGGCGGAAGTGCCTTGTGCTGCGTGCAGGCGCAGTTCGTGCGATGCAGAATGAATACCCCCGTCCTGCACAATCTGTGCAGAATGGGGGTATTTACGCTCTGCGGAAGGGAAAAAACAGTTCGGAGAGGGTGCATCGAAATAAAAATTTTCACAAATGCAGATATTTAGAACTTAATATATAATAAAATTGTGATAATTAAATACACAAACGTTTGCGAATGTACAAATTACACAAAAATAAACAAAATACTTCTTACAATGTGAGGGATGAAACTTTGCCTGATTCGGTGTTATACTGTATATATACCAAGGAGCGCAGGGTGTAAAACGACCATTAGCGCAAACGTGTGCGTAAACGGTTTCCGCAGGAAATGAGGAGGAGCAGAACATGACAGAAACGATTGCATATCTTCGCGAATTTCACTTTGCATCGGTCGTGCTGCGGCTCGCTCTGGCTATGCTGCTCGGCGGCTGCATCGGTCTGGAGCGGGAACGAAAACGCCGTCCGGCGGGCTTCCGTACATATATGCTGGTGTGTCTGGGTGCAACGCTGACCGTGCTGCTCAGCCTGTACGAATTTACCATGGTGACAGGGCCGTGGTCGGATATTTGCGCAGAGATCGGCATAAAAACCGACGTTTCCCGTTTCGGCGCACAGGTCATCAATGGCATCGGCTTTCTCGGCGCAGGCACGATTCTGGTCACCGGCCGTCAGCAGGTCAAGGGACTGACTACCGCCGCCGGCTTGTGGGCTTCGGCGTGTACCGGCCTTGCGGTCGGCGCGGGATTTTACGAGTGCGTACTGATCGCGTTTGCTATGATCTTTCTGAGCATCCGCCTGTTCCCGATCGTGGATGCATACATTCAGGAAAACGCGCGCGATATCAATCTATATCTGGAGTTTAACTCAATGGACGATGTCAGCACGATCATCAATCAGCTGAAGGCACAGAATGTGCAGATCTACGACATCGACATCGAGCGCAACCGGAGCGGTGAGCAGCTGCATCCAAGCTCGATCTTTTCGATTCGTCTGAATGAAAAAATACCGCATACGCAGCTGCTGTCCGAACTGGCCGGTCTGGATTGTCTGTGTGTGATCGAAGAGCTGTAACGGGAGGGAAGCAATATGTTATCTGTTTTTGACGGTCTGCGCAGCGTTACCACGCTCTCCGTATTTGTGCGTCTCGCCTGTGCATTTATCTGCGGCGGCATCATCGGCATCGAGCGCTCGTACAAGCGCCGTCCGGCAGGCTTCCGCACGCATATCCTCATCTGCATCGGTGCAGCGATCACCACGCTGACCAGTCAGTATCTGTATCTGAATATGCATTATTTCACTGATATGGCGCGTCTGGGCGCGCAGGTTGTTGCCGGAATCGGCTTCATCGGTGCCGGTACGATCATCGTCACCAAACGGCAGAATGTGAAGGGACTGACAACGGCGGCCGGACTGTGGACCTCGGCTATCATCGGTCTGGCGTTCGGCGGCGGCTTTTATGAGGGCGGCATTCTGGCCACCGGCTTTATCATGCTGGCAGAGCAGGTGTTCTCGCGGCTGGAGTACCGTGTGTTGGAGCACGTTCCCGAGATCAATGTGTATATGGAATATGAGGATAAAACGTGTCTGGACGATGTGCTGCAGCTGTACCGCAGATGTGATGTCAAAGTGCTGAATATCCAGATCACCCGTGCGGCGGAAAACGGTGAGCACAATGCCTGTGCCATCTTCACACTGCGCCTGCCGCGCAGCTGCACGGTAAACCGTCTGATGACACTGGTCGGCGAGCGTAAAGGCATCGTGTCGGTCGAGGAACTGTAAAACAGAACAAATCTATTGCATTTCATCCTTTCAGGCAACACCGCATAATGAGACAAAAGGCGACTTGCGAGCAGGTTTTGCGTGCTGACGAGGCTTGGTTCTGCGGTAATACTTGAGGTATTACCATGGAAGCGCAGCAAAGTCAGGGCGCAGAATTTCAGCAAAGCGTCGCAGCAGCGCGACCGGAGTCTGCGCAAGAAGCTGTGGTTCTCATTATGCGGTGTTGTCTTAACAGACCGTAAACCTTTTAACGTGCACTGGCGCGCGAATTGTATAAATTGCAGGAATATGACATTTTGACAGACTGAGACGCACATCTTGCGATGTGCGTCTCAGCTTGTCGAAAAAGTTAGATTTCTATTTTGTGCTTCGTGCGACAGCACGCATAAAATAGAATTTGCGCAGCAAATTCATAAAAACCGGGGGCATGTACCTCGGTTTTTATACAAGGGAAGAAAAAATGTGTCCGGAGGACGCGGTTTTTCTTCAGCATTCGATCGAAAGCGTGGTTTCGATCGAGAGGCTGCTCGAAAAACGATAGTTTTTCGACAGCCTCAGACGCACATCTTGCGATGTGCGTCTTTTTGCATATTTGCACGGTTACAGCTCCGGCACATCTGTATCTATGAACGGCACATCGGTTTTGCATACCGCATCAATCGCTTTGGACATATGCTGGATACGGTACTGCCGCGGTGACGTACCGACCTTCTTAACGAACAGGTTGATCAGACTGCCGCTGGTCGAGTAGCCGACCTCCTCGGCGATTTCCGCAATCGGCTTCTGCGTGCGCACGAGCAGAACCTTCGCACGCTCAATGCGCGAGTTGATGACATAATCGGCAGGGGAGAAGCCGGTGCGGCGCTTGAACATATGCGCGAAATAGGATGCGCTCAGGCACACGGTAGACGCCAGCTCCTCCACGGAAATCGGCTGACCGATATGCGAGCGAATGTACTGGATGGCCTGCTCGACCGGCGTATCCGCTGACTGCTCGGCGGCACTCGGTGAGAGCAGCAGGTCAAACATGCGGTAGATGCGTGCCGAGCGCTGCATGTCGGTCTCTACACCGTTCTCATCATAAAAGCGCACCATGTCGTACAGCAGATTGCCGATCAGCGTGTTGTTATCGCGGCGGATGAGCCAGCCGTGCCGGTCGGTGATGCGGCGGCACAGCTCACGCGCGTTCGAGCCTTCAAAGTGCATGTAAACGAACTCCAGTCCGTCCTCGGCGTGGTAGTAGTGCGGCTCAATGCAGTCGAGCAGCAGTATGTCACCGGCCTCGGCGACATTGAACTCACCGCGGTACTCCACGCGGAAGCGTCCCTTGCGGATGTAGGCGATGAGAAGCGGCGGATAACTGTCGCGCTTCATAAAATAGTTGGCGGTGCAGTAGTAGTGACCGCACCATGTCGGGTAAAACAGCAGCTCTCTCGCGGTCTGCGACGGCGTAAACGGAAAACAAACCGACTCACTTCGGATGCCGGGATCAACACTTTGCATATACTCTTCTCCTTCCGTATTTTGCATTCATAGAATCCATGAACGAAATAGCAGGATTGATGAACTGGTTTTCTGTGTTTTTTCACAGAAAGCAGGATTGATGAACTTTGCAGCAGAAACGCTTATTGAATATATCCATAAAATATTTTATACTTAGGCCAGAAGTTAGGGAATAGATACAATAAACAAAGATAAATCGAATTTGTTGTATGTATTTCACAAAACATCAAAATTAGCAGTACAAAACAGAATCAAACACTTTTTTACAAATCAAAGAAAGAAGGAAAACATTATGTTTATCGGTGAAAAGAAAATTGCTCGTCCGTTCCGTTGGGGTATCGTAGGCGGCGGCCGCACTTCCGGCGTTGGCTACAAGCATCGTCTGGGCGCTATGCGAGACAACACCTCGTTCGTACTCAAGGCTGCAGCGTTCGACCTGGACTTCGCCCGCTGCGTAGACTTCGGCAAGAACCTGAACATGGATGAGGAACGCCTCTATCCGGATTACAAGACCATGTTCGCTGAGGAAGCAAAGCGCGAGGACGGCATCGAGGCTGTTGACATCGCAACCCCGAACTTCCAGCACTTTGAGGTCTGCAAGGCAGCTCTGGAAGCCGGTCTGCATGTAATCTGTGAGAAGCCGCTGTTCTTCAAGGTTGAGGAAGGCGAGGAGATCAAGAAGCTGGCTGAGGAAAAGGGCAAGATCGTTTGCGTAACCTACGGCTTCTCCGGTTTCGACCTGCTGAGCCAGATGCGCTCCATGGTCCTGAACGGTGACATCGGTGAGGTTACTATGGTAGACCTCCGCTACGCACATGGCTTCGCTTGCGACCCGACCGGCGACAAGCAGGCTGAGGGTCAGAAGTGGCGTGTTGATCCGGCAAAGTCCGGCCCGTCCTTCGTACTTGGCGACCTGTCCACCCATACCTTCTACATGTCCGAGCTGATCTGCCCGCAGCTGAAGCTGAAGCAGCTGCTGTGCGACCGCCAGAGCTTCATCAAGTCCCGCGCACCGCTGGAGGACAATGCTTACGTCCTGATGCGTTACGAGAACGGCGCAGTTGGCCGTATGTGGGCATCCGCAGTTAACGCAGGTGACATGAGCAGCCAGCACATCCGCATTGTCGGTACCAAGGCTTCCCTCGAGTGGAACGACATGCATCCGGATGAGCTGTACTACGAAGTACAGGGTCAGCCGCGTCAGACTCTGGTTCGTGCAATGGATTACCTGAATCCGGAAGCTCTCGAGTACGAGCGCCTGGGTGCTCTGCACTACACCGGCCTGATCGAGTCCTGGAGCAACCTGTACACCCGTTTTGCTATCGCAATGGATGCAAAGAACCGCGGCGACGAGGAGACCCTCAAGAATCTGGTTTACCCGGATCTGGAGCACGGCATCGACGGCATCCGCTGGGTAACCAAGTGTGTAGAGTCCGCTGACAAGGGCGGCGTATGGGTAGATTTCAAGTAATTCTCCCAATTTCCATCTAAACTAAGACACTCTCTCATTTCTTTTCTCTGTACCGCTGCCTCCCATAAGGCGGGCAGCGGTAAACTCTTAAACGCTTATAACGCTAAAATTCCCTTTTGATAACATACTTGAAAGAATTCTCTCTCTAAAAATCGCTCCAACGATTTCTACTACAACAAAAAAGAAGAAAAGTGAGGTTTTTTATATGAAACTCGCAATTTGCACTGACGTATTCGCTGATCTGTCCTACACGGACATGCTTGACAAGGTAAAGTCCCTCGGTATCGACGCGGTCGAGATGACCGCCGGCGGCTGGGGTGCGCGCAAGCACTGCAACACCGCCGAGCTGCTCGCGGACGAGGGCAAGCGCAAGGAGTTCATGGGCGAACTCGAGAAGCGCGGCATGCGTATTTCCGCTCTGAACACGTCCTGCAACCCGCTTTGGCCGAGCAAGACCGGCGAGGAATACAAGAAGTCCATGTACGACTGCGCAACGCTTGCAGGTCTGCTGGGCGTCAAGAAGATCGTTGCGATGGCTGGTCTGCCGGCCGGCAACGAAACCGACACCACCCCGAACTGGATCACCTCTACCGTTTCCTGGCCGGATTTCATGGCTCCGGCGTATGAGTACCAGTGGAAGGTAACGATCGAGTTCTGGAACGAATTCATCGCACACTGCAAGAAGTGCGGCATTGAGCACATCGCTATCGAGGAATTCCCGGGCACCATGGTTTGGTCTGCTTCGACCCTGCTCAAGCTGCGTGAAGCTACCGACCCGATGCTTGGCATCAACCTTGACCCGTCCCACATGATGGTTCTGGGTGCGGACCCGATCGCGGCTGCTCGTGCTCTTAAGGGCTGCATTTTCCACGTTCACGGTAAGGATGCCCGCATCGAGCGCGGTCTGGCTGACACCGACGGTCTGCTCGAGCCTCGCCCTGTTACCGAGTCCGCTGACCGCGTTTGGAACTACGTTGCTGTCGGCTGCGGCAAGGACCTGCAGTGGTGGAAGGAATTCTTCTCTGTATGCCATATGATGGGCTACGACGGAGATGTTTCCCTCGAGATGGAAGACCTGACCATGACCGTTGATGCCGGTGTCAACACCTCTATCGACGCACTGCGCCAGACCATCAGCCAGTAATTGGTGCGGTATCACCGAACAATTGCTCTTGCCGAATTGTCCGGTGATACCGTAAAAGAAAAAGATTTTTCATTAAGGCAATACCGCAAAACTGCAACAAAGTTAGGACACAAAATTTCTGCAAAGCACCGCGGCAGTGCGACCGGAGCCTGCACAAGGAGCCGCCGCTTTAATTGTCCGGTGTTGCCTTAAGTCCGCAGCATTTTCGCAATTCCAGCACCACCCCCTATAGAGAAGAAAGAAAATCAATATGAGAAGAAGAGAAAGGGCAGTGTTTGAACCATGAAAAAGAAGCTTTTAGCAATGACGTTAGCGAGTGCTCTGTGTGCCGGCATGCTGGCAGGCTGCGGTTCGTCCGCATCGACTGGCAGCACGGGCGACAGCGGCTCCACCGCTTCCGGTGATGCCTACAACGTAACCGTTATTGTAAAGCATACGGACGGTCACTTCAACAAGGTTATTGCCGGTGCGCGCGCTTACGGCAGCGAGCACGACAATGTAAACGTCGAAATCCAGTCTCCGACCTCGGCTACCTCGTATGATGAGCAGGTCAACATGATCGAGACTGCACTCGGCAACCCGGGCATTGATGCCGTTGTTATCGCTCCGCAGCAGTCCACCTCTACCGCAACGTTGGTAGATACCGCGACCAAGCCGGTCGTAGCACTCGATACCGACTTCACCTCGGACAAGAAGGCATGCTTCGTTGGCACCGGCAACGAGGACGCAGCGCTGAACGGCGGCAAGGCGGTTGCTGAGGCCTGCAAGGCACTCGGCAAGGACAAGCCGACGGCGGTTATCATTGCAGGCGTACAGGGCGACGAGACCCATGAAGCACGTCTGCGCGGCTACCGCGATGCGATCGAAGCCGCAGGCGGTCAGGTGCTCGAAGTGCAGTACACCGACACCATGCCGGACAAGGCAGCAGCCGCTATGGAGGCGGTTATCCAGAAGTACCCGAACGGCGTAGACGCAGTTCTGTCCATCGCGGATGACATGGCGCTTGCAGCTGCAAAGGTTATCAAGGATTCCGGCAACACCAATTACGCAGATACCGTTCTGTGCGGTTTTGACGGCAACCAGTCTGCCATTGAGGCAGTTATGGACGGCTCTCTGACCATCGACATCGCTCAGATGGGCTACGACATGGGCTACAAGGCTGTTGAAGCAGCAGTTACCGTACTTGAGGGCGGCTCTGTTGAATCCTTCATCGACTCCGGCTCCAAGGTTATCGACTCCTCCAATATCGATGAGTACGTCTCCGACATGAAGTCCAAGGGCCTGTGGGAGTAATTCAAACACACATTTGACAGCATAAACAGTTTATAGACAGGGCGGACGCAGAGTTCGACACATGCGTCCGCCCTAACTATACGCATTTTTGAGAATTAAATTACAAATATGGGAAATTGAAGCGGTTGAGGGACCGCGTGAAAGAGGGGATTCCAATGGTTTGGACTATGGCGACGTTTATCGGTTTCACGATACTTGTTGCAGTTATTTCGTATGTAAAAACAAAGGGCGATGACCAGAGCACCGCAGACGGCTATTTTCTGGCCGGACGCGGACTGCCGGGCTTTGTTATCGCAGGTTCGCTGCTGCTGACCAACCTGTCGGCAGAGCAGCTGGTCGGCACAAACGGCCAGACTTGGAGCGTGGGCATGAGCCCGATGGCGTTCGAGATCGTAGCGGCTCCGTGCTGTATCGTGCTGGCGCTGTTTGCGGCGCCGCGTTATCTGAAAAGCGGCATTACCACCATTCCGGAGCTGATCGGTCTGCGCTATGACCGCAGCACAAAGCTGTGGTTCTCCATCGCGTACATCCTGCTGTACATTGTCGTACAGATTCCGGTTATCCTGTACTCCGGTTCGCTGGTATTTGAAAATATCTTCAACGTATCCGGCATTCTGGGCGTAACCAAGTTTCAGGCCGTTATCATTCTGTGTATCATCATCAGTGTCATCGGCTCGATTTACGCCATCTTCGGCGGACTGAAAGCTGTTGCCGTATCGGATACGGTAAACGGCATCGGCCTGCTGATCGGCGGCTTCATGATCCCGTTCTTCGCACTGAGCGTGCTCGGCAAAACAGCAGGCGGTGACGGTCTGTCGGTTATCGATGGTATGCGTTTCCTGATCGAAAACCATTCGGACATGCTCAACTCTATTGCTCCGGCGGATTCGCTGCCGCCTGCAGTTCCGTGGCCGACCGTATTTACCGGTCTGTTCTTCCTCGGTCTGCAGTCCTGGTGTACGCACCAGTCGTTTATTCAGCGTGTACTTGCTGCAAAGAACCTCAAGGAAGCACAGAAGGGCGCACTCTACTGCGCGTTTCTGAAAATTATTGGTTTTATGTACCTTGCGCTGCCGGGCGTTATCGCGTATGCGCTGTTTGAGCTGCAGGGCGATCAGGTATCCATGATGGACGAAGCGTACCCGCAGCTGGTTTCGCAGGTTGTTCCGGCTCCGCTGATGGGCTTCTTCGCAGCCGTCATGCTCGGTGCGATCCTGTCCTCGTTCAACTCGGTGCTGAACTCGGTAGATACCATGTTCACCATGGACATCTACAAGGAATTCATCGACAAGGACGCTTCCGAGGAAAAACTGGTCAAGATCGGCAAGAATGTCGGCATCATCTTCGCGGTGCTGACCACCATCGTTGGTCCGCTGATCTACTTCTTCCCGGCAGGTCTCAAGACCTTCCTGGATTCCCTCGTTATGCTGATTGCACTGCCGGTGCTGACGGCCGTATTCGGCGGCTTCTTCTTCAAGCACCTGCCGAAATACAGCGCAAAGGTCATTCTGGCGCTGCATGTGGTCTGCTACGGCTCGTTCCTGCTGTTCCTCAACAGCAAGTTCCATTATCTGTATGCTGTATTCGTTCTGCTGCCGGTTGAGCTGCTGATTATGTTCATTTTCAATCAGCGAAACAAGACAAAGCATCCGGAGGCATGGGTACAGAAGGACATCGGCGCTGTCGATCTTACTCCGTGGAAATATCGATGGGTTGCTACCGCACTGATTCTCATTTGTGTTGCAGCGGTTTACCTTGCGTTCTCTCCGCTCGGCATCGGTACCTGGAGTTATACACAGCCTTTCTAAAATCGAAAGTAAAACGGAGTGCGTTTGCACTCCGTTTTAGTCTGTCAAAAAGCAGCATTTCGACTCTTGTACTTCGTGCGGCAGCACGCATAAAATAGAATTTGCGGAGCAAATTCATAAATTCCGAGATACACAAGGGAAGAAAAATGTGCCTGCAAGGCGCGGCTTTTCTTCGAAATTCGATCGAAAGGGTGGTTTCGATCGAGAGGCTGCTCGGAAAACGTTAGTGTTTCGACAGACACAAAAGCCCGCACAGCTGCTTTACGCTGTGCGGGCTTTTGCAATTTACTTTTCAGTCGAATCCTCCATCACGAAGCACGCTCGGCCGTTCTCCTTGGCCTGATAGAGCACGCGGTCGGTTTCGGTGAGCAGGTGCTTGATCTCCTGCGGGAAAACAAAGCGGTACGCGCCGATGCTGCAGCTGACCGTGACCTGCTCGAGAATACCGGAAACATCGCGCAGGAACTGCGTCAGCAGATTCTCCAGTTGGTCCTGCGACAGATCTATATCGAGCATTACGGCAAACTCGTCACCGCCGATACGGCCGACAGAGCCGCAGAAACGAAAGGTGTTCTGTAAATGCTCGGCAAACTGCTTGAGGACCTCATCACCGACAGAATGGCCGTATTTGTCGTTGATGTGCTTGAAATAATCCAGATCACAGACCAGAAACCAGCCGGCTGCTCCGGCGTGGGACTTCTGGCTGCGGAGACAGGTGTGCAGGAACAGCTTGCGGCCCATAATGCCGGTCAGGAAGTCCAGCTCGCCGGTGTACTCACGAAATTTCATGTAGCGGTAGACCATCAGGATGAGGATGAGCAGAATGAAGTTGAGTGCCAGCATGGCAGTCAAAAACTGCACCTGCAGGTGGAGAATATCCCGATGAATGTGCTGTGTGACATCTACGCCGTGCTGCCCGAGCATGTAGTACATACGGTTGGAGAAGTACACGGTCGAGAGGACCGCCATACAGAAGATAAACGTACTTACACCCCCCAGCACGAAACCAATCTTTGGAGACCAGTACGGGGTGTTTTCATATTCATTGACCGCTTTTTTATAGGTCTGGATAAAGGGACTGTGATACAGCTTGTCAATCGTCAGAACGATCGCAGCACAGAACAGCAGGATGATGAGGTCACTTTTTTCAAGTATAAATATTGATAAAATATTAAAACCGAGAGAGGGAAAGAGCAGACCCATCGCAGTATAGACCAGAAGCGCATGCAGCTTAGGCGCCGCGATTGTGATGAGCAGCTTGCACAGATTCTTTCGTTTGCTTTTGCGTGCCAGCTGAAACAGACAGCCGAGCAGAAAACCGAACAGCACGCGCGTGCCGACACTCAGCAGTATGCTTCCAATGGGAAAATCACTCCGGAACGGAGAAAAGACCGCATCTGCAGGCATGACATAGGTCGCGGAAGCCTTATACAGACTGCCAAGACCGAACAGCAGTCCCGCGAGGGAAGACTCGGCCGGGCCAAACAGGCAGGCGATAATGACGATAGGGATATACGCTGTGGTAATAGAAATCGGCGGAATGTGCACATATCCTAAAAATGTAAAGGACATAATGACTTCCACCGCCAGCAAAAGGCTGAATATGTAGTGCTCAAATTTGTGTGTTTCCCAAGTTGTATTCATTTTCCAGATTACCTTTATATAGGGCAGTACCGCGACGGATACGGATGCAGAATTTGCTCGCAGACCGCTCTTATTCGATTATGCGGTATTGCCATGAATTTTGCTGATAATTAAAAATATTTAACTATATTATATAGTAAAGGTGCGGAAAATGCAACCGATTTGCTTGCGCAGACAATTTTGAGAATTGCGGAAAGGTTCCGATGGGATGCATGCCGGAGCGTTTTTCGCTTCTTTTCGTTTATACAGATGATTCGTTCTGCACGCTGTGACGGTAATCCTTCGGTTTGAGACCGGTGATCTTCTTAAATATGCGTGAGAAATACACAGGATCGTTAATGCCGACCCGCTCGGCAACTTCATAGCTTTTGAGTGCCGTAGTGCGCAGCAGATTTTTTGCGGCTTCGATGCGCACGTTCTGCAGATAAGTCGTCAGCGTTGTGCCGGTCTCGCGCTTAAACAGGCGCGAGAGATAGCTTGAGCTGAGATAGAACTGCTGGGCGAGCTGGTCGAGCGAAAGCTGCTCGCCATAGTGTGCGCTGATGTAGGTCTGTACCGAGGAAACGATATGATCTGCGCTGGCGGCGCTGCTCTGCGCCATGTCCTGCGTTTGCTGCACGAGTGCGCGGGTGCAGGATTCCATCTCGGCGATGGAGTTGGTCTCCATAATGCGCTTGAGCGAGGAAATGCTGCCGCCCTCGAGCGAATGTCCGGCCATTCCGGGAAACTGCAGCTCCATGCCGAACTGGTGAATATATACGCAGATATTGCGCACGGTATCCGGCGGCAGCTTGTTGCTGTCCGCATAGGCGAAAATGCAGTCGAGCAGCTGCTCTGTGTCGGCGGGATTACGCAGTTCCATCGCAGATTTAAGGGCAGAGAGCATTTCAAAGATTTCGTCGGTCAGCTGCTGCGGGAACGAGCTGAGCTCAGCGAAGTGCGTCACCGGATGGTCGGGCGTGAAGACGGTGAAGCGCACCGCCTGTGCGGCTTCATCGGCGGCGTCGGCAAGACAGATGGGATTGTCATTGCAGTTAGAAATGCCGATAAACAGCAGAAAATGCGCCAGACTGCCGACAATATTCACCGCTTCCCTGCATAATGCGGTAATGGGCGCTTCCCCGGCGGCACAGATGACCACAAAGCAGTCCTGCGTGCCGCGGGCAATGTAGTAATGCGGGTAGGAGGATAGACAGTCGGACAGAATCTCCTGCGACTGGTTGAGATACTCGCTGTATTCTTCATCGGTCAGCGTTTCCTCGGACAGCGAGGTAATATACAGCTTGAGTACAAAATAGCTGTGCAGGTCCATTTTCAGCTGAGCCAGGCGGTTGAGCACATACAGCTGCGAGCATGCAACACGGTGGACGAGGTCATGCAGCAGCATGCTCTGCTGCAGCTCCATGTTGCGCGCCGAGGTCGTGGAGAGCCTCTCCTGCAGGTCCTGACTGCTGCGGTCTTCCGCTATGGCGGCCTTGGCTTTTTCGATGGCATTGGTCAGGTTTTCTACCGTCATCGGCTTGAGTACAAAATCCACCACATGATACTGGATGGCACGCTGCGCGTAGGCAAAATCTGGATAGCCGGTCAAAATGATGACTTTGATGCCGGGATGGTCGCGGGCGATGATCTCGGCAAGCTCAAGACCGTCCATGCCGGGCATGCGGATATCGCTGATAACGATATTCGGCTGAATGACCGGAATCTGCTCGAGCGCCATCATGCCGTCATCTGCCTGTGCGGCAATCTCACAGCCGAGGTCGCCCCAGTGGATGCAGTGTACCAGACCCTTGCGGATGGCGGATTCATTGTCAACGATCATAACTTTCAGCATAGGTCTTTCTCCTTTTCGGGCGGTGCGGTGATGATGGGGAGCGTCAGCACGATGCTCGTGCCGTGTCCGGGTTCGGATTTGATCGACATGCCGTAGGGCTCGCCGTACAGCAGCTGAAAACGGCGCTCGATGTTGTGCAGTGCAACATGTGTGTGGTGCTTGTCATCGCTGCCGGGCTGGGGGATGGCGGACGGGTCAAAGCCTACGCCGTCATCGTGCACGCGGATGTACACGGCGTCCTCCTCCTCCCAGATGCTGACGCGCACCCAGCCGCCGTGACGCTTGGGTTCGAGTCCGTGTACGATACTGTTTTCTACCAGAGGCTGAATGGTCAGCTTAGGCAGGTAGCAGCCGAGCAGCTTGTCGTCCTCCACATCGACGGTGTACTGCAGCTTTTCCTCAAAGCGTTCCTTTTGCAGGGCGAGATAGTATTTTACAGAATCCAGTTCCTCCTGCAGGGTGATAATCTGCTTGCCGTGGTTAACAACGCTTGCCCGCAGCAGCTGTGCCAGATTCTGCACCGTGGTGCAGATGGCTGGCTGACCGGCTACCATGCAGCGGACATTGATCAGTTCAAGAATATTAAAGATGAAGTGCGGCTGAATCTGGCTCTCCAGCTGATGAATCTCTGCGTCGCGCAGCAGCAGACCGCGCTGATAGACCTCCTGAAACAGGGTGTCCAGCCGGTCGGCCATGTCGTTGAAGGCATGCGAGATAGCGGTCGTTTCGGTGTATGGCGTTTCATCCATGCGCACGGAAAAATCACCGCTGCCGATACTGCCGATGGTGTGCAGCATCTGCCGCAGAGGACGCAGCAGCAGGATGAGACAGGTGGCGGCCAGCAGCAGGGCCAGGATCAGGATGGCAGCACAGACGAGAAAATACACACGCGTACTCTGGCGCACACCGGCGAGGATTTCGGCGTTTGGAATATAGATGTCCACGCGCTCACGGCTTTTTCGGAGTGAGCTGGACGCATGATACCACTTGTTCATATCCTCGTTCTCGCGGAACAGGTCGGTCTGCAGAGAGCCGATGCGTTTGCCCTGAGCACCGCTGAAAATGACGACAGTGGAAGGGTAAAGCTGGTTCAGTGACAGCGTGGAGAGCAGCTTGTCGATGTTCAGCTCCACGATGATTTTGCCAAGCGGCTGCATGGTGTTAAGGTCAACAAAATCGACGATCATATATGCGTATCCAATGATGGCGTAGTGCGTGTACAGCGTGCGTGCGGAGTTGCAGTCCTCGTGCGTCTGGTACATCTGCCGGACGCGCCACGAGGTATTCAAATAGTAGTTGCCGCCGTAGACCGGCACATATTGGTCGTTTTTGATCAGGTAGATGGCGCTGACCACATCGGGGTTGAGCGAATCGCCGAGCGAGAATGCGCGGCTGAAATTCTGCTCCAGCTGGAGAATCTGGATCTGGGTGAGCGGTTTGCTGCTGCTCATCATCTGCTGGGCGGCGCTGTCTGAGGTCAGGTAGTACACACCATCCCGCAGGGTCTCCATCATGCGGTCGGTGCGGTCGGTGAATTCGTTCAGATACATGGAAACCGTCTCGCTGGCGGTATGCTGCAGCTGACCGGATACGGTATGGATAAAATAGATGCCGGCGGTGACAACAGGTGCGAATACCAGAACACATATCATCACAACGACCAGCCCGATAAGAGAGATCTTGCGTTTTGCCATACAATACACCTCACGGGAGATTCTGCGAACCATACAAGGGCAGCACCATACAATGGAGCTGCGGAGTTACCCTAAATATACCACAATTCGACCGCTTTGTGTACCATCCGGAGGGGGAGAAGCGGCATTAGAAAAAAATATCCTGTTTTGGCGCAAAATAATCCTATGTTTTCAAAGAGGAGTACAGAGCGTGTGAACGAAAAGCAAAATCGTCATATGTTTTGACCGGTTTACTGCATTGAGGGCAGACTGTTCCTCGGGTATAATAAATACAACAAAACACAGAGCGGTATTTGAATGAGACAAATGCCGTAAGGAGAGAAAGAGGAGGAACCCCACATGAAAACAAAGCGTATCCTCTCCCTGCTGATGGCAGGTGCGCTGCTGACCGGTGCACTGACCGGCTGCGGCGGCAAGAAGGATGATTCTGCACAGAGCGGTGACAACTCCGGTGTGATCACCATCAACTATCCGACGTTCCAGTGCGGCACGAATACGTCCGCTCCGGTATGCGATGAACTGATTAAGGAATTCAATGAGAAGTACGCAGGCAAGTACGAGATCAAGAAGGAAGACGTTCCGGGCGACCAGAACTACATCGACAAGATCAAGGTACAGCTTGGCACGGGCGATCTCCCGCCGGTTATTTACGGCGGCGGCTACAATCTGCTGGATATGGTCGTTGCCAAGGATCTGGCAGTTGATCTGACCGATGCGGTAAATTCCGATGCAGACTGGAAGGCACTGTATTCCGATACCGCACTGGCTACCAACAGCCGCGACGGCAAGATCTACGCTTCCTCGATGGAAGGTCAGGTTATCGGTTACTTCTACAACAAGGAGCTGTTCAAGCAGGCAGGCATCACCGAGCCGGCTAAGACCTGGGACGAGTTCTTCCAGCAGTGCGACAAGCTGAAGGCAGCCGGCGTCACCCCGCTGTCCATGGATACCGCAGATTCTGCGTGGGTAACCCAGCTGTGGATGGGCGCTATGGTAGGCACCGAGTCCGACGCAGGCCTGGAGTTCATGAATACCATGAACCCGACCGACTACAACACGCCGGAAATGATCGCAGCAGCCGAGAAAATCCAGAAGATGTACCAGAACTACACCACGCAGGATGCAATCGGCGGCAAGTATGAGAATGCTGCAAACAACTTCCTGTCCGGCCAGACCGCAATGCTGGCGAACGGCCCGTGGATGATCGGTGATTTCTCCGATACCTCCATGGCAGAGGAAGGCTTCGCTGATAAGGTCGGCGTAGCGCTGTTCCCGGGCAACTTCGTATACGATGCACCGATTCAGGGCTACATCGTTACCAAGCAGGACGACCCGAAGGTAGAAGAGGCTGCCATTGAGATGGTCAAGTTCTTTACCTCGGCTGAGGCACAGCAGACCGCAATGGAGATGCAGGGTATGGTTCCGGCCTCCAACACGGTAGAGCTGACCGACACCGCAAAGGACAAGTACCCGCTGCTTGCTGAGTTCCTTAACCTTGCAACCACTGAGGGCGAAAAGCGCTCGGATACTCTGCAGGCTACGATGTACGCCAACCTGCTCGACGTTATGAGCCAGCAGCTCCCGCTGCTCGCTTCGGGTGAGCTGGACGCAAAGGGCTTCTGCCAGACGCTGACGGACGCTGCAGCGAAGAACCAGTAAACTGTTTACCGCAGGGACCCGTCAAAAAACGGGTCCCTGTTTTTCTCCTCAACAAGAAAGGAAACCGCTTTATGAAACGTAAAAAGGGCTGGCTGCCGGTGTTCCTGCTTCCGGCTGTCGCATTGTTCCTGCTGATCTATGCTGTTCCGCTGGTGATCGTGTTTGTTTCCTCGCTGTTTGATTACCGGCTCACAGGCGACTCGATGACATTCATCGGTCTGCAGAACTATACACAGCTGTTCAGCGATGCGACCTTCCGGCAGGCGTGCGGCCACACAATCGTCTGGATTCTGATCCACTGTATTATTCATGTCTCCATCGGCGTTATCCTGGCGCTTGTACTGTACAAAAAGCCGCGCGGCTGGAAATTTGTTCGTACGGCATACATGATCCCGAATATCATCTCCAACGCCGCAATGGGCATGATCTTCCTCAATATTTTCAACCCGCAGTACGGCGTGGTCAATTCCATCCTCAAGGCTGTTGGCCTGGAAAGCCTGACGCATAACTGGCTGATGGATACCACAACGGCGTTCCCGTCCGTCACCATGACGTGGCTGCTGTTTGCGGGCTACACCACGACGCTCGTACTCGCCGAGGCGCTGACCATTGACGATTCGGTGCTTGAAGCGGCTCGTGTGGACGGTGCGACCTCGTTCCAGACAGATATGTTCGTTGTGCTGCCGCTGCTGCGCAAGATCATCGGCACGACCATGGTCATGGCGGCAACCTATATGCTGCAGATGTTCGACCTGATCTACATCACCACCAAGGGCGGCCCCGGCTCAACTACCATGAACCTGCCGCTCATGCTGTACAGCGTGTACAAGAACGAAAACAACTACGGCTACTCGAATGCGATCGGCGTTTGCATCGTCATCGCGGGTGTCGTTTGCATGACGCTCATCAACAAGGCGATGCGCGTCAACGAAGAAGACTACTAAGGAGGCGTTCGACAAATGAAAACCAGCTTCGGTGCAATGACCGGCAGAGAACGCCTGTGCTTTGTGCTCAAATATCTGTTTATGGCGCTGTGCGTGGTCGTTGCGCTGTTCCCGATCATCTGGGTCATCCTGTCCTCGTTCAAGACGAATGCGGAGATCCTGTCGAACGGCATTTCGCTGCCGACGCACTTCGGGTTTGACGGCTATAAATCCGCACTGGATATGGCGCCGATCTTCAAGTTCTTCGGCAACAGCGTGATCGTCACCTGCTGCGCGACGGTACTCAATGTGCTCGTCTTCGCTATGGCAGGCTACGCGTTTGCGCGGTTCCGCTTTCCGTGCGATAAGCTGCTGTACATGCTGCTCAGCCTGTCGCTCGTCATTCCGATGACGGCACTGCTGCAGCCGGTGTACAGCGTGGTCAACAATCTGGGTCTGTATGATACCAAGGCGGGTCTGATTCTGGTCAACACCGCACTGAATATGCCGATGAGCCTGCTCATCCTGCGCGGCGCCTTCCAGTCTATCCCCAAGGCCATTGAGGAGGCCGCCTACATCGACGGTGCGGGCTTCCTGCGCACGTTCTTCCAGATCATGATGCCGTGCGCCAAGGGCGGTCTTACGAGCGCAGCTGTGCTGTGCTTCCTCAATACATGGAACGAATTTACGTTCTCCCTGATTCTGACCAGCAGCGAGAGTGCCCGCACGCTGCCGCTGTCGCTCAGCTACTTTACCAGCCAGTTCAGCTTTAACTACACGGCGCTGTTTGCCGCAGTTACCATTGCGGTCATTCCTTCGATCATCGTGTTTGCGATCTTCCAGGAGCAGGTCGTTTCCAGCCTGACCGCGGGTTCGGTCAAAGAATAAACGAGGTGAAATTACATGGCAAGCATTAGTTTGAATCACATCAAGAAGGTGTACCCCGGTGATATCGAGGTTATCTCCGACCTGAACCTGCAGATCAAGGATAAGGAGTTCGTCGTACTGGTCGGACCGTCCGGCTGCGGCAAATCCACTACACTGCGCATGATTGCGGGTCTGGAGGAGATTTCGGACGGCGAAATGTACATCGGCGACCGCAAGGTGAACGATGTAGCGCCGAAGGACCGTGATATCGCGATGGTTTTCCAGAACTACGCGCTCTATCCGCATATGACGGTTTACAAGAACATGGCGTTCGCACTCAAGCTGCGCAAAACGCCCAAGGACGAAATCGACCGCAAGGTGCACGAGGCGGCTAAGGTGCTGGACATCGAGCATCTGCTCAACCGCAAGCCCAAGCAGCTTTCCGGCGGCCAGCGGCAGCGTGTCGCGCTCGGACGTGCGATGGTGCGCGACCCGGCGGTATTCCTGCTCGATGAGCCGCTGTCCAATCTGGATGCCAAGCTGCGCACCCAGATGCGCACCGAGATCATCAAGCTGCATCAGAAGCTGGATACGACCTTTGTTTACGTCACGCATGACCAGACCGAGGCCATGACCATGGGCGACCGTATTGTTGTTATGAAGGGCGGCGAGATTCAGCAGGCGGACACACCGCAGACGCTGTATGACCATCCGTGCAATCTGTTCGTTGCGGGCTTCATTGGTTCGCCGCAGATGAACTTCATGGACGCCGAACTGGGACGCGATGCGGACGGCTACAAGCTGACCTTCGCGGACCAGAGCCTGCACTTTGCGGGCAGCGATGCGCTGAGTGAGTACGTTGGAAAGACGGTCGTGTTCGGCATCCGTCCGGAGAATCTGCACACCTCGGGTGAAAAGTTTACGCAGAATGCGGCGCATACGCTCACCATGCATGTGGATATTGCTGAGCTGATGGGCGCGGAGATTTACGCGCACTGCACCTGTGACGGTACGTCCGTTACCGTGCGTACGCCGTCCGGTGAGCCGATTCATGCGGGCGACACCATCACCGCGGCTGTGGATATGAGCCGCATCCATTTGTTCGATAAGCAGACCGAACGCGCGATCGCGTTCTGACAGGAGGAAAATCTGTGTTTCGTCCATCCTATTTGAAGGAAGGTCCGGGCATTGCCAAGGATGCACCGGAAAAGACTGGCGCCGCATGGGTCGGAGAGACCCTTGTACGGGAGTTTTGGCAGATCGTCAAGCTGAACGTGCTGTTTCTGCTGTGCTGTCTGCCGGTTGTGACCTTTGGCGCGGCTCGAGCCGCTATGGCGCGCTGCACGGTCAATATGGCGCGTGATGTGCCGAACGACGTGTGGACCGATTTCCGTGCGGCGCTGCGGCAGGATACGGTGCGCAATCTTCTGTGCGGACTGGCCGAGCTTGCGCTGCTGTGGATGGGCGTGATGCTGGTAACGGCGGACGGATTTTTCCCGGCGCTGCTGGGCATGCTGCTGCTCTGCGTCACGGCTGCGTTTTTCCAGAATTTCTGGGCAGTACAGGCGGCGGTGGACATCCCGTTTGCGGCAGCGGCGAAAAATGCGTGGCTGCTGTGTCTGCTCCGTCCCGGCATGACTGTGCTGGGGCTGGGCGTAAATGCGCTGCTGCTGATTCCGGCAGTGCTGTTTTTCCCGCTTTCTCTGCCGTATGTGCTGCTGTTCCCGTGCGGTCTGTCCGGAT
Organism: Butyricicoccus sp. OF27-2pH9A; assembly: GCF_027693185.1. Classification (NCBI taxonomy): domain Bacteria; kingdom Bacillati; phylum Bacillota; class Clostridia; order Eubacteriales; family Butyricicoccaceae; genus Butyricicoccus; species Butyricicoccus sp. OF27-2pH9A. The sequence goes on along the minus strand of NZ_JAQEXK010000001.1, from coordinate 399,625 downwards.
TTGCCTCGGGCATGATCGGCTGGTCCAGCTGCAAACGGTATCTGATTCGATAACAGGAGGTATCTTTTTATGAAATTAACGGTAATCGGCGGCGGCGGTGTACGCTCCATGTTCCTCGCAAAGAGCATTGCGCAGCGTGCGGAGGAGCTGCATATCGACGAGCTGGTATTTATGGATAACGATCCGGAAAAGCTCCGCATCTACGGCGGTCTGGCGGCGCACGTTGCGCGCATGCTGTGCCCGACCATGAAGTTCACACTGACCTCCAGTGCGGAGGAGGCGGTAACCGATGCGGATTACGTCATCACGACCATCCGTGTCGGCGGCGATGCGACCCGCGTGCGCGATGAACGGCTGGCGCTTGATTTGGGTATCCTCGGTCAGGAGACCACAGGTGCGGCCGGCGTTTCGTTCGCCATGCGCTCGATTCCGGCGCTGGCTGAGTACTGCGAGCTGATCAAGAAGCTGGCAAAGCCGGGCGTCAAGGTGTTCAACTTTACCAATCCGGCGGGCGTGGTTTCACAGGCGCTGCGTGATATGGGATATGATTTCACCTACGGTATCTGCGACGCACCGAGCGGCATGCTGCACCAGTTTGCCGACCTGTACGGCGTGGATGCGTCCCGCATTTACGGCGAGTGCTACGGTTTGAACCATCTGTCCTACTTCCAGAGCATCAAGGTGGACGGAAAGGAGATTATGCCCGAGCTGATCGCCAATGACGAGGCTTACGCCAAGACCGATATGCGCTTTTTCGAGAAGCGTCTGCTCGAGGACCGCGGCTGTGTGCTGAATGAATATCTGTACTACTTCTACTACCGTGAAAAGGCGGTTGCCAATATTCTGAACGCCAAGCAGACGCGCGGTGAGATGATCTGCGACATCAACCGCCACATGACCGAGGAGCTGTCCAAGATCGACATCGAGAACGACTTTGAGGCGGGTCTCAAGTGCTTTGAGAAGTGGTACGGCATCCGCGAGAACAACTATATGGCCAACGAGACCGGTGTTCACCGCGACAAGCCGTGGACGTTTGATGTGTATTCCAAGGACGCGGGCGGCTACGCAGGCGTTGCGCTCAAGTTCATCGAGATTGCAGCCTCCGGCGGCATGGGCACGATGATTCTGTGCGCACCGAACGGCAATGCCATCGAGGGTCTCGAGCCGACCGATATTATTGAGGTCACCTGCGATATCTCCCGTGAGGGCTGCAAGCCGCACCATATCACCAATATTCCGGAGAGCAATCTGGAAATGATCCGCCGCGTAAAATATTACGAGCGTCTGGCGGCACGCGGTATCGTCAACCGCTCCAGAAAGGATATCACCGAGTGTCTGACCATGCACCCGCTGGTCGGCTCGTACTCGCTGGCAAGCAAGCTGACCGACGAGTATATCAAGCTCAACGCGCCGTACATCGGGGACTGGAGGGACTGACACATGTCGTTTCTCGCTTCGGTCGGTGTGACCAATGTGGATTTGATGTATGTCGGCATGCCGCGCGTGCCGCAGGAGGGCGAGGAGATCTTTTCGCAGGATTTCCGCGTGCTGCTCGGCGGCGGTGCACCGGGTACGGCAGTAAACGCCGCCCGGCTGGGCATTCCGACCCGTCTGGCGACCTATCTCGGCAGCGATCTGTTTTCCGGCTTTGCCCGCGCGCAGTTTGAGCAGAACGGCGTTTCTCCGTACAATCTGGCGGCGGAGGGTGAGACCGGTATTCCGGTGAATGTCACCAGTGCCATGCTCACGCCCGGCGACCGTACGTTTGCGACCTACTGCAAGCCGACCGCCATCACGGACGAGCTGCTCGAGCGGGTATATACCATGTCTAAGGGCGCTAAGCTGGTGCAGATGCAGGAGGGCTTTTTGCCGGTATATCGCAAGCTGCACGAGGAAGGGGCCATTCTGATTTTCGACATGGGCTGGGATGATGAGCTGAGCTTTGAGAAATACGGTGATTATCTGCGCCTGGCGGATTACTACACGCCGAATACCAAGGAAGCACGCAAGATCACCGGCAGGGACACGCCGGAGGAGGCGCTCCGCGTACTGGCAGAGTATTTTGAGCATCCGCTGGTCAAGCTGGATAAGGACGGCTGTCTCATCCTCGAGGATGGCACGCCGCGTCTGCTGCGTAATATTCCGGAATTCACCTGTAAGGATTCCACCGGTGCGGGCGATGCGTTCCTTGCAGGACTGATGTACGGTCTGTACCATGGCTATCCGTTCGCGGATTGTGTGCGGTTCGGCAACATCACAGGCGGCAAGAGTGTCACCGGTGTGGGCTGCCTGACCGAGCATGTGCAGGAGAGCGAGCTGCTCGCACTGCGTGAAAAGTATAAGGATTTATAAGCGTTTGGAGGCTTTTTTGTTATGAGAATCATTCGTGCAAAGGATTACAAGGATATGAGCCGCAAGGCGGCAAATATCATTTCCGCGCAGGTCATCCTCAAGCCGGATTCCGTGCTCGGCCTTGCCACCGGCTCGTCGCCGATTGGCACATATGAGCAGCTGGTCAAGTGGTACGAAAAGGACGATCTGGATTTTGCGGATGTGACTACAGTCAATTTGGATGAATACTACGGCATGAAGCCGGAAAACGATCAGAGCTATCATTATTTCATGCACGACCACTTTTTTGATCATGTGAACATTGACCCGTCGCGTATCAATCTGCCGAACGGCATGGAGCCGGACGAGAAAAAGGAGTGCGCCCGCTATGATGCGGTGCTTCGCAGTGTGGGCGATGTGGATATTCAGCTGCTCGGCATCGGCCGCAACGGCCATATCGGCTTCAACGAGCCGGACGACTGCTTTGCTAAGGGCACGCACTGCGTGGAGCTGACCGAGTCCACCATCGAGGCAAACAAGCGCTTTTTCGCCAGCGAGGATGAGGTGCCGCGCCGTGCCTACTCGATGGGCATTCACACCATCATGACCGCAAAAAAGGTGCTGGTCGTTGCCAGCGGCGAGGACAAGGCGTGGGCTATCCGTGAATCCTGTTTCGGTCCGGTAACGCCCAAGGTGCCCGGTTCGATTCTGCAGCTGCACAACGACGCGATCGTTATCGCGGATGAGGCGGCCCTCAGCCTGTGCGGCGATTTCCTCTGATTGATGACCATAGCAGCGGCGGTACTGCGTTTTATCTCACCGTGCGGTAAATCAACAGCATTCTGCGGTACCGTCGTTTTGAAACCCGAAGTGCAGTTCTGTCTCCTTCTGCGCTTTGGGTTTTATGATTTTTTCGCAAGGGAGGTGCGGTATGGCTCGTGTTACCGATATGACACATGGCCGTCCGATACGGCTGATTCTGCTGTTTTCGCTGCCGCTGATGTTGGGCAGCGTGTTTCAGCAGCTATATACCATTGTAGATACGATTATTATCGGACGCGGTGTCGGTATGCAGGCATTGGCGTCCATCGGTGCGGCGGACTGGATCAACTGGCTGGTTTTATGGGGACTGCAGGGCTTTACGCAGGGCTTTGCGATTCTCGCGGCACAGGAGTTCGGTGCGGGCGCATACGACCGGCTGCGTCGTGTACTGGCTATGATCGTTAAGCTGTCGTGCTGGTTCGGCATTGCGGTGACGATCATCAGCCTGTTGCTGGTAAGGCCGCTGCTCACACTGCTGCACACCGATCCTGCGGTGTTCGACGGAGCACAGACGTACTTATATGTGCAGTTCGGCGGCTCACTCATCATTATTGCATACAATATGGCGGCGGCCGTGCTGCGCTGTCTGGGCGACAGTAAAACGCCGCTGCTCGCGATCATCGCGGCAAGCTTTGCCAATATTGCACTCGACCTGCTGTTCGTGATGGGGTTTGGGTGGGGCATTTTCGGAGCCTCGTTCGCAACCGTACTGGCGCAGCTGATTGCGTTTCTGATGTGTCTGCGGTCGCTGCGGCGGCTGCCGTTCGTGCAGCTGACAAAGGCTGACTGGAAAACCGACCCTGCCATTCTGCTGCACCTGTGCCGCCTTGGCATTCCGACCGGCCTGCAGATGAGCATGATCACACTGGGCGGCATGGTGCTGCAGTCCGTGCTGAACGGCTTTGGCGTGGTGTTTGTGGCGGGCTACACGGCGGCAAATAAGCTGTACGGCATACTCGAAAGTGCATCGGTGGCATTTGGCTATGCCATGACAGCCTACATGGGGCAGAACCGCGGTGCACGAAACGCGGCACGCATTGATGCAGGCATTCGGGCGGTGTTGGCCCTATCCGCCGGATTTACAGCCGCCATCGTGACGGCTATGCTTCTTGCGGGCAAACCGCTGCTGGGACTGTTTCTTTCGACCGAGGAGGCGGGCGCGGCAGATGCGCTGGCGGTGGCCTATCAGTATCTCATGGTACTGATGGCATTTTTGTTTGCACTGTTCGTGCTGCAGGCATACCGCTCCTCACTGCAGGGGTTGGGCGAGATGACTGTGCCGACACTCTCCGGCTTTGCGGAAATGCTCATGCGCATGGGGGCGGCGCTCGTGCTGCCGACCTTCATCGGGCAGAGCGGCGTATTCTTTGCGGAAGGCGCAGCATGGGTGTGTGCGGCAGCGCTCAATTTGGTATGGTATTATATGCGGATTGGGAAAATCAAGCGGGATATGCTGAAATAACAAAAAGACAGCGAAAGCTGTCTTGAGGCTGTCGAAAAACTCCGTTTTTCGACAGCCTCTCGATTGAAACCACGATTTCAATCGAATCTTGACGAAAAGCCGCGCCCTACGGGCACAATTTTTCGTCCCTTGTATAATTCCCGAGGTACACGCCCCCGGGAATTATGAATTTGCTGTGCAAATTCTATTTTATGCGTGCTGCCGCACGAAAAGACTTTATCGACAGACTGCACAAAAAGACAGCGAAAGCTGTCTTTTTGTGTTTACAGAGTCGTTTATCTGTTTACTCATCGAAACACAAAAAAGTGAAAAAATCCCTCAAATAATCAAAAGACGGATTTTGTCTCTGGTCGCTATAATGAAGTCGTACAGAACAATACACTGGGAAAGTCGTATTCGGACGAAAGGAGAGTGCATCGGTGAGAGTAATTTTACTGCTTTTTGATTCACTGAATCGGCACTGTCTGGAGCCGTATGGCTGCGGCTGGACGCAAACGCCGAATTTCAGCCGTCTGGCAAAGCATTCGGTCATGTTTGACCGCTGTTATGCCGGCTCACTGCCATGCATGCCTGCTCGGCGGGAGCTGCACACCGGACGGTATAATTTTCTGCACCGAAGCTGGGGACCAATCGAGCCGTTTGATGACTCAATGCCGGAGCTGCTCAAGAAAAGCGGCGTATACACGCATCTGATCTCGGATCATCAGCACTACTGGGAGGATGGCGGTGCTACCTATCACACGCGCTACAACTCATGGGAGTGCGTGCGAGGACAGGAAGGTGATCCGTGGAAGGCTAATGTCGGTGCAGTGGAACTGCCGCCGCATTTGGGGCAGGCAAATAAACAGGATGAAGTTAACCGTGCCTATATCCGCGGACTGGGAAAGCAGCCGCTGGAGAAGGTGTTCGGTCTGGCGTATGAATTCCTGAATGAAAACCGTGATGCGGATAACTGGCTGCTGCATATCGAACCCTTTGATCCGCATGAGCCGTTTTTTGTGCCGGAAGAGTATCAGAAGCGCTATTCGGATGACTATAATGGGACGCGGTTTGATTGGCCGCCTTATGACCATGTGACGGAACCTCTGGCTGCACAGGTGCACTGCCGCAATCAGTACGGTGCACTGCTGACCATGTGTGATGTATATCTGGGAAAACTGCTCGATTACATGGATGTACATCAGATGTGGCAGGACACCATGCTCATCGTAGCGACCGACCACGGCTTTTTGCTGGGAGAGCATGGATGGTGGGCGAAAAATCGTCCACTGTTTTACGAGGAGCTGTCGCACACACCGCTGTTCATTTGGGATCCGCGAACCGGAGCAGCAGGAGAACGCCGGAAAGCTCTGGTGCAGACTATCGACCTTGCGCCGACGCTGCTGTCGTACTTTGGCGTACCTATTCCACCGGATATGCAGGGTCACGACCTGCAAACCGTTCTGCAGCAGGATATACCAGTTCGTGATGCTGCGCTGTTTGGCATGTTCGGCGCGCATGTCTGCGTGACAGATGGTCGATGGGTATATATGCGGGCCGATCGACCGGGCACAGCGCTCTATGATTATACGCTGCTGCCGCTGCATCAGCGAGCCATGTATGCACCGGAAGAACTGCAGAAACTGACGCTGCAAGAGCCGTTTTCCTTTACCAAAGGGTGCAGAACGCTGAAAATTGCTATGCCAAAGGATTTTTATCCATGCATGTCCACTGCGCCGGAGGAAAACCGAGATGCACTGTTCGATCTGCAGACCGATCCTAAGCAAGAACACCCGATAAAGGATCTGATACAGGAGCAGCACATGATCGATTTAATGCGTCGTTTGATGCAGGAAAACGATGCACCGGCAGAGCAATATGCGAGAATCGGCTTGCAACATCCGTAAGAATAACAGGGAGGAACAACATGAAAACCATCTTCATTCTGTGCGATACACTCAATCGACGCATGCTGTCCGCGTATGGGGCGGGCGAGGACGCGGCCATCACACCAAATATTGACCGGCTGGCGCGGCGATCTGTCGTGTTTGACAGCCACTGGTGCGGCTCTGCGCCGTGCATGCCCGCACGCCGCGACATCATGACCGGACGGCTGAACTTTCTTGAAAAACCGTGGGGAGCAATGGAGCCGTTTGATCAGAGCCTGCAGAGCATTCTTTCAGGTGAAAAGAATGTGCATACGCAGATGTTTGCCGATCATGCGCACTATATCATCTGCGGCGGTGAAAATTATGTCAAGGGGTTTACCGCATGGGAGGTCAACCGAGGTCAGGAATGTGATCCGGTGTGGACGCGTCCGTGTAAGGACGGTATTCGTCCGGATACACCACCGAAGTGGTTTAAAGGCTCGTGGACCGAAGCTGAATGTGAAAACCGTTCGCACTTTCACACAGAGTATGATTATCCGAGCGTAAAGACCATGTGGCATGCAGCGGAATGGCTGGAGGACAATCATGACGCGGATAACTATTTTCTGTGGGTAGAGGCGTTTGACCCGCATGAGCCGTATGACTGCCCGAAGTATTATCTCGATTTGTACGAGAAGGAAGGCGACTATGACGGACCGGACTTCACGCATCCGTCCTATGCGCCCAACGAGTTTAATGAGGCGGAGACCGAGCATCTGCGTAGACGCTGCAAGGCTGTCATGACCATGACTGACCGTCACCTCGGTGAAATTCTCGATGTGATGGACAAGTACAACATGTGGGAGGACACCATGCTGGTGTTTACCACGGACCACGGCTATCATCTCGGCGAGCACGGCTACATGGCGAAAAACTACATGGCACCGTACAATGAGGTTTTCCACATCCCGCTGATGATTTCGGCACCCGGTGTACAGCCGGGACGATGCAGTGCAGTAACACAGAACATTGATGTTCTGCCGACCGTGATGGAGTATTACGAGATTTCGCAGGAGGTGCTGCAGTATCCAATCCACGGTAAGAGCCTGCTGCCGCTGCTGCGCGGTGAGACCGACAAGGTTCGTGACGGTGCGATCTTCGGCTATTTCGGCAAGCAGATGGCATGGACGGACGGCAAATACACCTATTTCCGTGCCGCAAAGGACGAGAAAAACCAGCCGCTGTACGTTTACACAGCTATGCCGACCGTTCTGCGTCAGTTCTACGGCGGCAACGATGCTGTAAACACCGAGGATTACAAGCGGATTGAGATGGGTCGCTTCCTGCCTTGGACGGACTATCCGGTATACCGTTTCCCGGCGGATATTATTCACTGGGGCAATGATTCGCAGCAGTTTGTCGGTCGTTCGCCGTATAACGAGGAAACACTGCTGTTCGATATCGAATCGGATTATGCACAGGAGCATCCGCTGCACGATGAAGCGCTGGAGCGGCACTGCATCGAGCAGATGAAACGCTGCATGGCGGCACACGACGCACTGCCGGAGCAGTACGAACGTTTGGGTATCTGATAAAACTGGTCGAAATGCACATTCTTGCTGGAAGGATAAGGGTGTGCATTTTTGCCATATTTCCTGTATCATAAAAGAAGCGGTGCAATCGACGGAATTTGACAGCACAGGAATATGGCAGAGGAGCGAGCACATTGCAGAGAGAAAAGAGAAATGGGGTATGGCGTATGCTGCTTTGCGGAAGCAAACGCCGCAAAATGTCGCAGAGCATGATAGCGACCAGTCTGCTGTGCGTGCTGATTTCGGTAGCAATTGCGGTCTGCGCGATCGGATATTTTACCTTTCAGCTTGTAGTAGGCGAAAAAGGCAAGGCCCGCGTAGATGTACTGCAGCAGATCAGCGACAGCAACTCGGTCAACCGCACCAACATGGTGAAGGCGATGGATGCACTGTATGAGGATTTTTACGATGATCTGACGGCACCGAAAAGTGAAAAGAGCAGCAGTGCCATCCAAATGCTGCTGGAGCAGACCGACCGTCAGTTCAAACGGATCGGCATGGATATGACGATCGATATTCTGATGAACGACCGCCGCATGTTTTCGACTGACCCGGATGAAAACAATCTGAAAAGCCTGAAAAACACCTACTGGTACATCAAGCATTACAGTGGTGAGACCGATACCAGCTGGAATCTGCGCTTCTGGGATGTGGATGATATTTCTACTTATGGTCTGGCGTACGGCAAGACCGTATATGCTCAGGATGGCAAGGTTGTCGGAATGATTGTACTTACCTCGCGGTATGAGGCACTGTTCCGCACGTTTCAAAAGCTGGTCAGCGACGGTGTGAAGGTGTACATTCTCGACCGGAACGGCATCATTATTTCACACACCAATCCCAACCGCGTTGGCAACTGGGCATTCGATATGAAGACATTTCAGGAGGAATACGGCAGAAATACCTATAAGATTATCCAGCGCTCCAAACAGAAGATACTGATTGTCAATTACCATGATGCGTCCAGCGGTTGGACGTTTGTCGAAGAACAGAATATGGACGAGCTGCTGAGGGACGGACTGAAAACCGTGCGAAATTGTCTGACGATTGTATTGCTCGGCTGTATTGTTGCAGCAAGCATTGCGTACTGGCGCGGCAGACGCATTACGCAGGTGCTGTCCGACTTTACGGATGAGATCGGAGATATGTCGGTTGAAAAGCTGAGTGAACTGCCGGTCAAGGACGAATACGAAGAAACCTATGTGCTCAGTACCACCTTCAACGGCATGATACATCGAATTGAAGAATTGATTGATGATATCCGTATCCGAGAGCAGGAAAAACAGCGCACGGAGTACGATTTTCTACAGGCGCAGATCAATCCGCATTTCCTTAACAACACGCTGCTGTCGGTCAAGAGCCTGATCGCCATGCACCAGCCGGAACGCGCCTACCGAATGATGAATGAACTGGTCGAGCTGCTGCATATTCCGGCAACGCCGGAGATACAGTTCGTGCCGCTGGAGGAGGAGCTGCATTTGATGCGCAGCTATATGTCTATCATGAACTGCCGCACGGAAAAGGACACGGTTCTCATCTGCGAGGTGCCGGAGAAGATGTACGGCATTTATGTGCCGCGCATGATCGTGCAGCCGATCATCGGTAATGCCTTTTTTCACGGCTTTGCTGAGATGGAGGAAGGTTGTGAAATTCGCTTGAGGGCAGGTCTGCGCGGTAATGCACTGTATATTGAGGTAACGGACAACGGTGAAGGTATTGCTCCGAAGCGGTTAGAACAGGTACAGTCAGGAAATTACCGCTCTGGGCGGTTACATCATGGCATCGGTCTGCGCAATGTGCGCAAGCGTCTGCAGATTATCTATGGCGGTCGGTCGGATGTGACGGTTCGTAGTGAATTCGGCAAATACACCACAGTAACGATTACGATGGATCACTACCGTTCTATCCCGAAGCGGGAACAGGGAGGCAAGGTAAATGAAGATCATAGTAGTTGACGACGAACCGCTGGTCAAGCAGTATATCGTGCAGTGTGTGCGCGATGCAGGCGGCGAAAATGAAATCACCGCAGCGGTGACTTCAGGTGCAAAGGTGCTGCAGGAGATGAAGGCAAACCCTGCCGATGTGGTATTTGCAGATATCACCATGCCCAAAATGGATGGTATTGAACTGCTGCAGGAGCTTCGGCGGCAGTATCCGGGCACGGCGGTCGTCATGCTGACCTGCCACGATGATTTTGAATATGCTCGTGCGGCCATGCAGAACGGTGCTAAGGATTATATTCTAAAAACCGAGGTCAGTGCGGATAAGATTCGTGCGGTTCTGGATAAGCTGCAGAGCAGCCGGCAGCAGCGCATCTCTGAGAGTGCGGTACAGCAGATCGGGCGCAGCCGCTTTCTGCGCAATATGGTGGAGCAGAGCGAGGACATGACGCCGGTCAGTGCCGTTGATCTGCAGGAAAACAGCATTTATTTGAACGAGCGCGCATTTCTGACGGTGTTTTTTCTCAATCAAGGTCAAAATGCGGAGATTATGCAGAAAAACATGCAGGAGCATTTTGAAAATCCGCTGTTTTATGCGTACAGTGAGCAGGAGGTGTACCTGCTGGTCAACATTAGGCGGAATGCCTTTGCGGAGGAGCAGGATGCGGCGACATATTTCTATCAATGTGCAGAGAGGCTGCACGGCGGAATCGGATGCAGCGGCGTACATCATCATTTTACCAATCTGCCAAAGTCATTTGCAGAGGCCGTGCGGGACTTTGATGCGCGGTTTTATCAGGTGTCAGCACAGAAATTGCCGCATGAGATTCATGTCAGTGAAGTGGAAACCTGTATCATGCGTGCAACGATTAAGCTGACCGATGGAGATATTCAGGGCGGCTGTGCCGATTTGGAGCGTCTGCTGCAGTGCGCAGAGAAAGATAAAGTACGCAGCAGCTTTTTACGCGAAACCGTGCAGCAGCTGTTTTCCGGTCTGGCTGTCAAGCTGGAGCCGGAGCTGCAGCATACAGCGGATGCAGTTGCCTCCTGCTGCACATTTGCGGCGTTGTGTGAAGCAGTTCGCGAAGGCATTGCCGTACTGCAGCGCAAGCACGGCGTAGGATATTCTGCTGCAATACGAAAGGCACTCGATCACATCAATGCGCATTATGCGGAGGATCTTTCACTTAATACGGTTGCGGATGTGGTATTCCTCAACCGGGATTACCTGTCGCGGCAGTTCAAGAAGGAGGTCGGCGTTAACTTTTCGGAGTATTTGATGAGCGTGCGCATGAAGCAGGCGCGCTGCTTGCTGGAAAACAGCAGTCTGCGCATTTCAGAAGTGGCTCTTCGTGTCGGTATCACGAACATGAGCTACTTCTCGACGGTTTTCCACAAGGTGTTCGGCTGCAAGCCGAATGATGTGCGCAAGAACAAGCAGAGCGGATAATGTCATAAATGTGAAAAACCGAGTCAAATATTAAAAAGACTTTGTGCAGGGTTTACGGTAAACTATACTCAAATCAAGGGAGGTTGAAAAAATGAAACACGGATACAAAAGAGCGATCGCAATGCTTCTGGCAGCAACTGTAATGACCGGTCTGACCGCGTGCGGCGGCGGTTCCTCCTCCGGCGGCGGCTCGGGTTCCGCTCCCGGCGGCTCGGGTGACGGCACGTTTACCGCTTCCGGCAAAACCCTGAATGTTGGTGTTCAGTCCAACATCATTTCTATTCCCACAGTTTATGCAGAGGAGAAGGGTTATTTCGATGATCTGGGGTTGGATGTTAACCTGATTATGTTCCCGAACGGCTCTCCGGAGAATGAGGGCCTGGCAGCAGAACAGCTTGATGTGGCTTCCAATGGTCTGGCATCGGTTTACTCGACGGCTTCCGGCCTGTGCGACTGGATCGCAGAGTCGGACAGCGGCTCGATCACTGCAAAGGTTTATGTCCGTAAGGACAGTCCGGTGCTCAATCACAAGGGCGAGATTTCCGGCAAGCCGGATATGTACGGCAGTGCAGATACACTGAAGGGCCTGACCGTTCTCGGTCCTACCTCCACGATGGAGCAGTGGATTGCAAACTCGTACTTTGCACAGTTTGGCCTGACTGCGGGTTCGGATTACGAATATCTGAACATGGATCGCGCAGCAGCTGCACAGGCGATTCTGACCGGTGAAGGCGACGTATTTGTTGCCACCGACGTTGACTACTGCAACATGATGGAATCGAACAACATGGTAGAGGTTGCAGACTGCATGGAAGCAACGGACACCGAGTTCAAGAACGGTTTCCTGGCCCGCAAGGACATTTTGGCAGACCGTTACGATGATGTGGTGCTGTTCCTGCAGGGCATGTGCAAGGCAGCTGAAGAACTGCAGGCTGATCCGGATCTGCGCAACGAGTTTGCACTCAAGTTCTATTCGGAGAACGGCAAGCCGGCTGACGAAAACGACGTTAAGACCGAGACCGAAATTCGTCCGTTCGTTGTTCCGTCCGATTATGAGGCTTCGGATTATTATCTCGGTTCCGGTCTGTTGCAGGTAGGCAATTTCTTCGCCTCCATCGGCACGATTGAGGAGGATCAGGTTGCCAATATTGAGGAAGCAATCAATGTCAATCCGCTGCAGGATGCACTCGGCATCACCGTAAAGGCAGCAACCCTGAAATAACATACTGGCAGAAAAGGGAGCCCATGCTCCATGGGCTTCCTTTTCTGTACCCTGAAATGGGCGAAAATTACAGAATAAGGTAAAAATAAGGCGGTTAAAGGAGAGGAGCATATGCAAGAAAAGAAAAAACTGCAGATCAATAAGTACCTGTTCATCAGTATTGCGTCGATCTGCGCAGGCATTTTTGTATGGTGGCTGGTAACGGACGGACTGGGTATTTTCCGATCGAATGCACTGCCTTCTCCGGTAAAGGTTGCCTCTACGTTTGTGAAAAAATGGTTTGAGACCAAGCCGGACGGCGCAACGCTGCTGCAGCATCTTGGTGCCAGCCTTCAGGTTGCACTCGGCGGCTATTTAATTGGTGCGATCATCGGCATCCCGCTCGGTATCTTCATGGCGTGGAACGACAGGGTGGATATGCTGGTTCGTCCGGTATTCGATCTGGTTCGTACCATTCCCGGCATTGCATGGACTTCGGTTATGGTAACACTGGTCGGCATCGGTTTTCTGTCCAAAGCGCTGGTTATCTTTATTTCCGCGATGGTCGCTATGGTTATCAACAGTTATTCCGGTATTAAGCAGACAAAAACCGTGCACCTGTGGGTCGGTCAGACCTTCGGTGCAAGCAACTGGGAGCTGCTGACCAAAGTAGCGATTCCGTCTGCACTGCCGATGATCTTCACCGGTCTGGACGTTGCTCTCGGCTCCGCATGGACCACGCTGGTTGCAGCAGAACTGCTGGCTTCCACTAAGGGTCTCGGCTTTATGATTCAGCAGGCACGCGGTATTTTTCGCCTGGATATCATCATCGTCGGTATGATCGTCATTGCGATTACCGGTGCGGTGCTGTCCTCGATTATTCAGTTTATCGGCAGAAAACTCATCAAGGGAGGTAGACGTGGATGAAAGAACGCAACAAGCGTATCGCCTATGGCGTGCTCGGTATTTTCATTTTTCTGTGTATCTGGTACGCAGCGACTAAGTTTACCTCACTCGGCAAGGTTATGCCCGATCCGGTGACGGTTATTGCAGGCTTTTGCAAGGCATTTGTTGTACCGATCGGTACGCATTCTATGATTATGCACATCCTCATTAGTCTGCGCCGCATGCTGATTCCGTATGCGTTCGGCGGCGTGCTCGGTGTGCTGGTCGGTGTCGTGATGGGCTGGTATAAGATTGCTGATTCTATTCTGATGCCGTACATTCAGATGTTCCGCCCGATTCCGCCGATTGCATGGATTCCGCTTTCTATCGTATGGTTCGGCTTCGGTGAAGGTTCCAAGTATTTCTTGATTTTTCTGGCATGCTTCTTTACCATTGCACTGACTACCTACAACGGCGTGCACTCGGTCGATGAAACACTGGTTCGTGCGGCGCGTATGCTGGGTGCGAAAGATAACCAGCTGTTCACTTCTATTGTACTGCCAACGACGGTTCCGTACATTTTCTCCGGTCTGCAGGTAGCACTCGGCTCTGCATGGGCCACCATTGTAGCGGCAGAGATGATTCGCTCGTCCGAAGGCGTCGGCTGGCTGATCGTAAGCGGTCAGGACGTAGGCAATATGACGCAGATCATGGTAGGCATTCTGGCGATTGCCCTGACCGGTCTGCTCATCACTACCATCATGAGAGGAGTTGAATCCAAGCTATGCGCATGGACAGTGAGAGGAAAGTAACGGCTGCTGGCGAGCCGTTGATCGAGTTCCGTGGTGTGGATAAGTTTTTCGACAAACCGGAGGAAGGCCGCTATCAGGTCGTTGGAGATTTGAATATTAAGGTGCGCGAAAATGAGTTCCTTGTGCTGTTCGGCCCCGGACAGTGCGGTAAGAGTACCATCCTGAACCTGATTGCAGGCTTTGAGATGCCCTCGTCGGGGCACGTTCTCTGCATGGGCAAGGATATCACCGGGCCCGGTCCGGATCGCGGCATGGTCTTTCAGAATACGGCATTGTTTCCGTGGCTTACCGTTATGGGAAACGTGGAATACGGTCCTAAGGTACGCGGTATCAAGAAGGAAGAACGCCGCCAGAGGGCACAGCATTACATTGATCTGGTCGGTCTGCAGGGATTTGAAAATTCGTTCCCGGTCAAGCTGTCAGGCGGCATGCAGCAGCGTGTCGGCATTGCCCGTGCATACTGCAATGAGCCGCTCGTGATGCTGCTCGATGAGCCGTTCGGACATCTGGATGCACAGACACGCTATCTGATGCAGGATGAGCTGACCCGCATCTGGCAGGCGGAAAAGCGCACCGTTATTTTTGTAACCAACAACATCGAGGAGGCAGTGTACCTCGCAGACCGCATTCTGGTGCTGCGCAACTGCCCAACCGGTGTTAAGGCAGAGTATGAGATCAACCTGCCGCGTCCCCGTAATTACACCGATCCGGAATTTCTGCGGCTGCGCCGCGAGATCGATTCGGTAGTAGATCATACGCTGTAAAGGAGGTGCCGGACAATGGCAAACAAAGAGCCTAAGGTAAAAGTGCAGAACCTGACCAAAAGGTTCGGTGACCTTCTGGTGCTGGATAATTTGAACTTTGAAGTAGAGGAAGGCGAGTTCCTGTGCATCGTTGGTCCGACCGGCTGCGGCAAAACTACTTTTCTGAACAGTCTGACCCGCCTGTATGAGCCGACGGCAGGCGACATTCTGGTAAACGGCATTCCGGTCAATCCGAAAAAGCAGAATATATCCTATATTTTTCAGGAGTATTCCTCCTTCCCGTGGCTGACTGTGGAGCAGAATATCCGCTTCGGTCTGGAAATCAAGAAAACGCCCAAGGCAGAGGCGGATGCCAATGTAGAGGAAATGCTGGATATTGTCGGTTTGACAAAATTCCGCAATTACTATCCCAGTCAGCTTTCCATCAGTATGCTGCAGCGCGTTGCTATCGCGCGTGCATTTGCAACCAAACCGGAGCTGCTTCTGATGGATGAGCCGTATGGTCAGTTGGATATAGACCTGCGCTTCAAGCTGGAGGACGAGCTGATCAAGCTGTGGAAAAAGACGGGTACGACCGTACTGTTTATCACTCACAACATTGAGGAAGCTGTATACCTCAGCCAGAAGATTATGGTGCTGACCAACAAGCCAACCTCGGTGAAAACCGTGCTGGACAATCCGCTGCCGCTTCCGCGTGATGTCGTTTCTCCGGAATTTGTCGAGCTTCGCAACAAGGTCACCGACTTGATCAAATGGTGGTAATGTCATAATAAAAACCGATTCACTCAATCTCTCTTCTTTCCCCTTGATATCGTTTTGGTATCAAGGGGAAAACAGTATGAGGGGATATTTCCGTAAAGGAGTGTAAAATATGCCGCGTAATATTCTGTTGTTTATGACTGATCAGCAGCGCACAGATTATGTGGGTTATGCCGCGGACAGCTGTGTTTCCACGCCGAATATCGACTGGATTGCACAGCATGCCCATTTTACTTGCTGCAATACAACCAATCCTATCTGTTCTCCGGCGCGTACCTCGCTTATCACGGGACGATATCCGCGCCAGATTGGTACGCTGACCATGGCAGGTGATCTGTTCCCACAGATACCGACATTTATGCAGGCTCTGCAGGGTGCAGGCTACAAGACCTACGGCATCGGCAAGTTCCATTATAATCAGACCTATCCGTGGTCTACGCCGAGAGGCTGCGGCATGGATCCGGTGGCAGGAGAACAGGACGAGAAGTCTTACGGTTATGATTTCATCTGGGAGACCGCAGGCAAGCAGCAGGTGGTTTCCAACTACTGTTTCTACGGTGATTATCTGGCGAAGAAGGGCATGCTCGAGCAGGTACGAGACTTTTTCTCGCAGAGCGGCGGCAAAAACGGCGATGTAGCGAATCACAACTATGATAAGGCGCTGCCGTGGCCGTTCGATGAGGAGGATTACATTGATGTGGTTACCGGCCGTGTGGCACGCGAGCAGCTTCGCGCGCATCCGGCGGGGCTGCCGTTCTACATGATGGTGTCCTTCTGCGGACCGCACAAGCCGTATGACGCACCGCAGCGGTATCTGGATATGTTTCCGCTCGAGCGGGAAGACGATTTTATCCTGCCGGAAGGACAGATTATTTCGGATGAGGACAAGGAGAGCCTGTATCGTCAGCGCCGTTCGGCAAAGGCGATGATTCGGTTGATCGACGATCAGATAGGTGAAACACTGGATGTGCTGCGTGAGCGCGGTATGCTGGACGATACGCTGATCGTATTTACCTCGGATCATGGTGATATGCTGGGCGATCACTTCATGATTCAGAAGGGTGTGCCGTGGAAGCAGTCGGTTGGTATTCCGTTGGCAATGCGTCTGCCGGGTGCAGAACCTGTTGGTGAAAACACCGCACCGGTTGAAATTTCCGACATTGCAGCAACTGTACTCGATTATGCAGGATTGGATACACAGCGGGTGCTCAGCAGAAGCTGGCCGGCGTATAACAACATTATTCCGAGCCGTTCACTGCTGCCGGTGCTGCGCGGGGAACAAGAGCGCATCCGTGATTTTTGCTTTAGCGAAAGCGACTTTACCGAGGAGCGTATCGACGGCGTTTCCATCACTTCAACACCATATTGGCGCGGCGCAGACGGCTGCCGAAGCAATGCGTGGCAGACCATCATCACGGAGAACAGCAAGTACATCAAATATCTCGGCTATAAGCTGGATGAGATGCCGTACGAGGAATTCTACGACCTGAAACGCGATCCGCAGGAGCGTGAAAACCGCATTGCAGATGAAACTTATCGAGAGCAGATCGAACAGGCGCGCCGTAGGCTGTCGTACATGGTGGATCATTATCCGCCGGCGCAGAAAACGTGGACAACTGCCTGTGCGGAAAATCGTCAGACGGCGAAGGACTAAGGGTGTGATCAGGTGCAGATTATTTGTTTTCTGGTAGCGTTCGGCGCTTGTATCATCGGTAAAATATGCGGTATGGGCGGAGGCGTGATCATCAAGCCTGCACTGGATGCGCTCGGTATTATGCAGGTGACAGAAATCAATTTTCTGTCTGGGTGTACGGTTCTTGGCATGACGTGCTGGTCGGTTGGCAAATCGATGGTGCAGCACGAGTCGCAGATTGATCTGTCGATTTCAACACCGTTGGCAATCGGTGCGGCTGTTGGCGGTATGGCAGGAAAACAGCTGTTTTCTGCTGTGGCCGGTCTGTTTGCAAATGCGGATACCGCAGGCGGTATACAGGCGGCGCTGTTGTGTACCGCGACGTTTGCCACGCTGCTCTATACCATCCGCAAGGACCGATTAACCATGCTTCAAGTGCGTAATCCGGCGGTCTGCGTGTTGATTGGACTGGGATTGGGCATGCTGGGCACCTTTCTCGGTATTGGCGGCGGACCGTTTAATATGGCGGTGTTGTTCTTCTTTTTCTCTATGCCGACCAAGGTGGCGGCACAGAACAGCCTGTACATCATTCTGATCAGCCAGAGCGTCGGCATCATTACCACGGCGGTGACAGGCAGTATTCCGACATTATCTATTATTCTGCTGTGCGGTATGGTGCTGTGCGGCGTACTGGGCAGTGAAGCCGGAGGACGCATCAACAAACGTCTGAGCGACCGGCAGGCAACCCTGCTGTTTGAAGGCTCCATGCTGCTGGTGATGGTGCTCAGCGCGTGCAATATTTATCGTTTTCTGTTAAAATAAAAGCTGAGGAGGGGTGATTATGCCGCCGATCAATATTCTGATCAAGCCTGCATCGTCTGCATGCAACATGGCGTGCCAGTATTGCTTTTACAAGGACGTTGCGGCACACCGGGAGCAGGAGTTCGAGGGAATGCTTTCAATCGAATCAATCGAAAAGGTGATACAGGCGGGCATGGAATATGCCGAGCATATCTGCTCCTTTGCATTCCAAGGCGGTGAGCCAACGCTTGCAGGCCTGGACTTTTACCGTCAGGTGGTGGTACTGCAAAAGCAGTATGCCAAACCGGGTGTGGAAATTCGTAATGCCATACAGACCAACGGATACACGATTGATGAGGAATGGGCCGCGTTTTTTGCGGAAAATCATTTTCTGGTGGGGGTGTCGTTGGACGGACCGCCAGAGCTGCATAACCGCAATCGCACAGATGTACAGGGAAAGGATACGTTCAATCGAGTTATGAAATCTGTGCGGCTGCTGAAAAAACACAATGTTGCGTTTAATATTCTGTGTGTCGTAACCGGACAGAATGCACGTTCGGTCGAAAAGTTGTACCGGTTTTACCGTAAACAGAATTTCAGATGGCTGCAGTTTATTCCGTGCATCGATCCGTTTGATCGGGCAGATGGTGAGCCATGCTATACGCTGACCGCAGACGGTTACGGTGATTTCCTTGTACGGCTGTTCGACCTGTGGTTCGACGACCTTCGGCACGGCGAGTATATCAGCATCCGCCATCTGGACAACTGGCTGTCCATCCTTCTGGGGGAGCGGCCGGAAGCCTGTAATATGGCAGGCTGCTGCTCGGTGCAGTTCGTTGTGGAGGGCGACGGCGGTGTGTATCCTTGTGATTTTTATGTGTTGGATGAATGGCGGCTGGGAAACATCGGAGAAACTGGTCTGGCTGATATGCAGAACAGCGAGACTGCAAAAAGATTCGTTCGGCAGTCGCTTGCCGTACCGGAGGAGTGCAAGACCTGTCAGTGGTTCGGTTTATGCCGCAACGGCTGCCGCCGTGACCGAGATATCCTGCCGAACGGCGTGATTGGGCAGAATATTTACTGTACGGCATACAAAAAATTCTTCTCAGAGCGATTCCGTCAGCTGGCACAATCGATTGAGTGCATTCAGCGTATGCAGTATAGGTAAAAGGGAAATCCTCATACCATTTTGATATGCTATCCTCGTGTTTTCTGCCGCTCCTATTATATAGTAAGAAAAGGACCGGAACCTTCCTTCCTTTTGTTTGGCGAAAGGTGTATTTCGCGTGCCACCTCCATCTGGGTGCGTCCCTCGAAGAACCGCAGCCGGATGATACGGCGCTCGCGGTCGTTCAGGCTGCGCATGGCATCCCGCAGAGCAATACCGGCCAGCCAGTTGTCGTCCGTGTTTTTGGTGTCACCGACCTGGTCCATCACGCAGACCGTGTCCGTGCCGTCGTGGAACACCGGCTCGAACAGCGATACCGGGTCGAGTATGGCGTCGAGCGCGAACACGACCTCCTCTTTCGGCACGTCCATCAGCTTGGCCAGTTCCACGATGTCCGGCTCGCGCTGGTGCTCGCGGATGAACGCCTCCTTGGCCTGCAGAGCGCGGTACGCCGTGTCGCGCAGGCTGCGCGAGACCCGCATGGCACTGTTGTCGCGCAGGTAGCGGCGGATTTCGCCGATGATCATCGGTACGGCGTAGGTGGAGAAGCGCACGCCGAGTTCGGTATTAAAATTGTCGATGGCTTTCATCAGGCCGATGCACCCGACCTGAAACAGGTCGTCCGGCGATTCGCCGCGCCCCTGAAACCGCTGAACAACGCTGAGCACCAGCCGCAGATTGCCGCGAATCAGCTCATCGCGTGCCTGCTTGTCTCCGGCAGCGGATTTTTTCAAAAGCTCGTCCGTCTTTTTTGCGGAGAGCACCGGCAGTCCCGATGTATTCACACCGCAGATCTCAACTTTTGTCTGCATAAAATTCCCTCCTGTTGGTCGTCACTATGAGGATACTATCTGGATTTTCCCCGCGGTTCCGTTCAAATATACCGACGAAATATTTTGCATGGGCCGGAGGTTCGACAAATTTCACGTTCGCCTTGTGATATGGAACCGAGAAAGCGTTTTGCGTCCATCAGAAATTCCCTCTTGTGGGAATAGGGGGAACGGGTGTATAATAAATTCAAGAGAATGCCTGTTTGCGGTGTCATACTGCACACAGACGACTGAAAACGAAGGAGAATGCAATATGTTTGAAAATCTGATTGCAGCACTCAAGGCTGACAAGCGCAAGATCGTATTCACCGAAGGCCCGGACGCTCGTATCCTCGAAGCGGCTGCACGCCTGAAGAAGGACGGCCTGATGGATTCCATCCTGGTCGGCAATGTTGACGAGGTAAAGGCTGCTGCTGCAAAGGGCGGCTTCGATATCGAGGGCATGGAGATCATCGATCCGGCTACCTACCCGGAGATGGACGCTATGGTAGCTAAGATGGTAGAGCTCCGCAAGGGCAAGATGAGCGAGGAAGACTGCCGCGCTGCACTGTCCAAGGGCAACTACTTCGGCACCATGCTCGTTAAGATGGGCAAGGCTGACGCTCTGCTCGGCGGCGCTACCTACTCCACCGCTGACACCGTTCGTCCGGCTCTGCAGCTGATCAAGACCAAGCCGGGCGCACACCTCGTAAGCTCCTGCTTTATTCTGGTCCGCGAGAAGGACGGCGTAGAGGAGAAGCTGGCTATGGGCGACTGCGCGATCAACATCGACTATCCGGATTCTGTCGACAAGGAAGGCAACGTAACCCTGAAGGGCAGCCAGAAGCTGGCTGAGGTTGCAATCGAGACCGCAAACACCGCTAAGGCTTTCGGCATCGACCCGAAGGTTGCTGTTCTGTCCTTCTCCACCAAGGGCTCCGGCAAGGGCGGCACGGTTGCTCTGTCCCGCGAGGCTACCGAGTACGCTAAGGAGATGAACCCGGAGCTGGCGATCGACGGCGAGCTGCAGTTTGATGCTGCTGTATCTCCGGTCGTTGCTGCTACCAAGTGCAAGGGCTCTCCGGTCGCTGGTCAGGCCAACACCTTTATCTTCCCGTCTATCGAGGCCGGCAATATCGGCTACAAGATCGCTCAGCGTCTGGGCGGCTACGCTGCTTACGGCCCGATTCTGCAGGGTCTGAATGCGCCGATCAACGATCTGTCCCGCGGCTGCAACGCTGACGAGGTTTACCAGATGGCGATCATCACCGCTGGCCTGAAGTAATTTCAGCACACACATAATTGCATAAGTAAGGGATCCGCCGACGTGAAAATTCAATCATGTCGGCGGATTTTGCTTTTTCAGTGGGGAGGGAAAGCGTATGAAACGGAAGATTATAGCTGTTATTGCAGGTATTCTGATTTTTGGATGGGCATATTGGCTTGTGCCGTATTCGCCGATACCGGATACGGTGAATATCACGGAAATGCGGGTGTATCAGCTTGACAGGGGAGAATACGCTGATGATTTCACCGAGCGGGTTGATACAGATACCGTACGCGAACTGCTTACGCATATTCGGGCACGCCGTATACCGAGTCTGCGGCTTGAGGGGATACAGGAAGGCAGTTTTGTCGTTGAGGTGAAATACTGGGATAAAACTATGTGTATCAATCTCGGCGAACCGGGTGGACCGGATTATGTGTATGACGGTATATTGCGTCCTACGCTGTGGATGCACAAGGTGTCCGGCGGTGAGGAATTGCTCACGTTGCTGGCGGACAGCTATTACAACAAAGGGGAGGGATAGCGATGAAACGAAGGATAGTATTTGCATTGATAAGTGTGCTGATTTGTGTGGGAGCAGCGGTTTGGCTTGTACCGTACACGCCAATGCCGGATACAGCAGAGATTGTGGACGTGCTGGTACTCCATGTTCATGCGGGAGATACGGCTGAGGACATCACCGGGCAGGTCGATACGAACGCCGTATGCGAACTGCTGCCGCAAATCAGAGCGCGCCGTCTGCCGAGTTATCATCGTGGCATCAGCGAAGACTGCTATCAGATTCAGGTGGTATACGGCGGTAAAACCGTATGTTTTAGCCTCGGTGAACCGAGCTATGCGTATGAGGTCACAGAAAGTATGTCACCGTGGGTACATAAGCTGTCCGGCGGCGAGAAACTCCTCGCGCTGCTTGATGAACAATAAAAGGGAGGGATCGGCATGAAAAAACGAATCGCATTTGTATTGGCGGGCGTGCTGGTTTGCGTCGGAGCGGTGATTTGGCTTATTCCGTATGCACCTATGCCGGATATGGACGGCTTCTGGAACGTGCGTATCTGGCGCGTCAATGGCGCGGATATGACCGAACTGACCGAGCAGGTCAATCAAACGGCTCTGCGCGAAGCGCTGACACAGGTGCAGGCCAAACGTGTTCCGCGTTCGCAGCATAGCTTCTCGATGGATAAGGTCAGTTACGAAATCATTGCGGTGTATAACGATACGCCGACCTTCCTTGACATTGGTGAACTGAATTTTGTGTACAACGGCAACGGCTGGGTACATGATTTGAAAAACGGCAGTGAGATTCTCAATCAGCTGGATGAAATCTGTAATAATTGAGAATTGGAAATGGAGAATTGAGAATTAACGTAACGGTATAATGTTTTGTGCGTCTGCAGATGGTTTAACGTGCATGGCATTACGGCATACCGTCACGCTAATTTTCCGTCCTCAATTCGCTATTTTTAATTATGTAATCGCTGACAGAAAACAAAAAGGACTGACCCATCGGTCAGTCCTTTTCACAGCAGCGACATCTGTCCGTCCGCGAGATTTACAATTTTCAGTCCGCTCTGCTCAGCCATATGCACGGTCTGTGCGGTACCGCCCGACCGTCCATCATAGTAACAGATGAGCCTTGACGATGCATCCACCATGAACCGGTTGCGTGCGGCAAAGCACCCGGCGTGATAGCTCCGCGAGAGCGCATACACCTTATCTGCGGCGAGCAGACAGCGGTTGAACCGGCGTTTCCACTCGAGCGGAAACCGATCGGCCTGTCCGTCGAACGGTACGGCGCACAACAGCTGCACCGGGAGCGCCACACGCGCGCGCAGGACGGCCTCAGCGGCCCACAGGTCAAAGCCGGTGGACATGCCGGAGAGAAAACGTGTACAGCCGTCAGCGGCGGCCTCCGCGACCGCAGCATCGAGTGCGGTAAACAACTCGAGCGCAGCGGGACAGTCCTCGTTCCGAAACGGCATTTTTTCAATTCGGTAGCCGGAAAAACAGCAGGTCACCGGACGCAGATCCGCCATGACACACCCTCCAATCAGAACAAATGTTCTATTTTTATCAGTATACAATAGATGAAGCCAAAACGCAAGTTGTAAATTTGATAAAAAGCTGATATGATAAGTACAGCAAAATCTACCGACACAGGGGAGGGACGCAATGAACGGTCAAAACCGATGGCTATATCTGATCAAGCGCATGGTTTACCGCTTTTTTGATGACGGCATTCCGCAGTCTGCGGCAGAGCTTTCGTATTTTCTGCTGTTTTCCATGTTCCCGCTGCTGATGTTTGTCAACTCCATGCTCGCACAGCTTGACCTGTCAATCGAGGGGATGCAGCCGGTGCTGGAAATGCTGCCGAAAAGCCTGCAACAGCTCATAGGCGGCTATATTCAGCAGTTGACCAGCACGCCGTCGTTCAGTCCGATGATCGTCGGTCTGGGTCTGACGCTGTATTTCCTGTCCCGTGCGGTGCGCTCAATGATGCGCACGGTCAACGATATTTACCACGTTGAAATCTCGCGCGGCATGGTCAAGGACGTGCTCATTTCGTTCGGTATTACGGCGGGCTTTCTTGTTTCGGTTGTGTGCAGCTTTGTGCTTGTCGTCGCCGGACGAACCATCATCCGCGTTGTACCGAAATATCTGCCGGTGCCGCCGGCTGTGATGGACGGACTGCATGATGCCAGCTTCTGGGTGATGATCGCGTTTATTTTCGTGTTTCTCATGCTGTTCAACAAGGTTGTGCCCAATCTGCACCTTAGGTTCCGCGAGGTGTGGCCGGGTGCACTGTTTTCACTGGTAGCATGGATTCTGGTCTCGCTTGGATTTTCGTTCTATGTGGACAATATGGCGCGGTATTCCGTGCTGTACGGCTCTCTGGCGGCGATTATCGTACTGATGCTGTGGCTGTATATCGTCAGCATGATCCTGCTGATGGGTCCGCAGCTGAATCATACGCTGGTGGTCATGCGCCTGTATCGATTGGAAAATCAGAAGCATTTGTAAATGCGGCAACACCACACAATTAAAGCTGCGGCGCTTTACGGAAATTTTGCGCTCTGACGTCGTTGTGACTTCACGGTAATGCACAAAGCATTACCGCAAAACCACGCCTATTCAGAACACAAAATTTACTCGTAAATCGCTCTTGTTCAATTATGTGGTATTGCCTTAAAACGGTGCGGACGCGCACTGAAAATAGAGAAAACACGGAGGAAAAGGATATGAAAGTTGTAGCAATCAACGGCTCGCCGCGCAAGGGCGGCAACTGTGCGCAGATGCTCGAGGTGCTCGGCAAGGTGCTCGAGCAGGAGGGCATCGAGTTTGAGGTATGTCAGCCGGGGGCGAAGGTGCATCCGTGCATGGCGTGCTATCACTGCCTGGACAACGGCACGCTGCGCTGCGTGCAGGACGACGACGGTGTAAATGAAATCATCGCCAAGTGCATTGAGGCGGACGGCATTGTGCTCGCGTCTCCGGTGTACCACGGCGGCATTGCGGGCGGTATGAAGTGTGTGCTCGACCGTCTGATTCTGGCGGCAGGCTGCGGCGATAATCAGCTGAAGCACAAGGTCGGTGCGGCGCTGTGTACGCTGCGCCGTTCGGGCGGCATGGAGACCTACCAGCAGCTGCTCGGCACGATCAACACCATGGAGATGGTGCTTGTCACCTCGGACTACTGGAACGCCGTACACGGCGCAGACAAGGGCGAGGCTGTGCAGGATATCGAGGGCGTTGAAGTCATCGAAAAGCTGGGCCGCAATATCGCATGGATGCTCAAGGTGATCGACAAGGCCGGAATCGAGCCGCCGGAAAGCCATCCGCGCACGATGATGAACTTTATCCGCTGATCCGTATGGTTATCCGCTAAACAAAAATTGCAGAGTCCCAAAAGGCACAATGAGAAACTCATTGTGCCTGAGGCTGTCGAAAAACTTCGTTTTCCGAACAGCCTCTCGCTCGAAACCACGCTTTCGAGCGAATCTCGAAGAAAAACCGCGTCCTACGGACACATTTTTTCTTCCCTTGTATAAATTCCGAGATACATGCTCCCGGAATTTATGAATTTGCAAAGCAAATTCGATTGAATGCGTGCTGCCGCACGAAGCATAAAAATCGAATATTGCTTTTTAGACAAGCTGAGGCACAATGAGAAACTCATTGTGCCTTTTTGTGCATAAATTTATCAAATTGGTGGGCATATCCTGTGTAACTGCTGGAATGTGCGAAAAAATTCACGAATTGTTAACGGAACTGTGCAAAAAATGTCATGTAAACGCGAGTGGATTCTGATACAATAAATATATCACACAATGCAGTAAAAGGGAGGAATCATCATGACACCGGAACACGATATTTTACAGGTCACGCCGCGCGTGGAAGCGCTGGCGGCGCTCTGCCGCTCGAACAGCCGCATTGATCCGGCGCTGTACCGCAAGTACGATGTCAAGCGCGGTCTGCGCGACATCAATGGACAGGGCGTACTGGCCGGTCTGACCAACATTTCGGACATTATCTCCCGCAAGGAGAAAGGCGGCGAAATCGTGCCCTGTGAGGGTGAGCTGTACTACCGCGGCATTCGCATTCAGGATCTGGTGCAGGGCTTTATCCGCGACGGCCGCAAGGGGTATGAGGAGGTTGCCTATCTGCTGCTGTTCGGTGAGCTGCCGGATGCCAAGAGCCTGGGCGATTTCAAGGCTCTGCTGGCACAGGGACGCACGCTGCCGACCAATTTCACGCGCGATGTTATCATGAAGGCGCCGACGCATGATATGATGAACAGCCTGTCGCGCAGTGTGCTCACGCTGGCATCCTACGACAGCAACGCGGATGATATCAGCCTGCCGAACGTGCTGCGGCAGTGCCTGATGCTGATTTCGGTCTTTCCGATGCTGGCTGTGTATTCCTATCACGCATACAATCACTACGAGTGCGGCGGCAGTATGTACATTCACTACCCGTCGGACAGTCTGTCTACTGCGTCCAACTTCCTGCGCATGCTGCGCCCGGATATGCAGTACACGCCGCTCGAGGCCAGCGTGCTCGATCTGGCGCTTGTGCTGCACATGGAGCACGGCGGCGGCAACAACTCGTCGTTCACAACACACGTTGTCACGTCCTCCGGCACGGATACCTATTCGGCTATTTCTGCGGCGCTCGGTTCACTGAAAGGCCCGAAGCACGGCGGAGCGAACTACAAGGTCGTGCAGATGTTCGAGGATATGAAGAAAAACGTGTCGGACACCACGGATGAGCAGGCAGTCGCGGACTATCTTGTCAAGCTGCTGCGCCGTGAGGCATTTGACCAGAAGGGACTCATCTACGGCATGGGCCACGCTGTGTACTCGATCTCGGACCCGCGTGCGCAGGTATTCAAATCCTTCGTCGGTCAGCTGGCGCACGAGAAGGGCAGAGATGCGGATTTCGCGCTGTACACCATGGTCGAGGAGGTGGCGCCTCGGGTTATCGCGCAGGAACGCCACATCTATAAGGGTGTGTCCGCAAATGTTGATTTTTACTCAGGTTTTGTGTATTCCATGCTGGGTTTGCCGCCGGAATTGTACACGCCGGTGTTCGCGATGGCGCGTATCGTCGGCTGGAGCGCCCACCGCTTGGAAGAGCTGATCAACACGGATAAGATCATCCGTCCGGCGTACCGCTGCGTGCAGCCTACGGAGCCTTATATTTCTCTTAAGGAACGCTAAGACTTAATATAATAAAGAAAGCAGGTGCTGTAAGCGTAAATTACAGCACCTGTTATTATAGATATAAGATTTAATTAATATTGAGCGCTTCGCGCAGCACCTGCAGACTGGCGAGATGGCCGTCGAGCATGGAGAGTGTCAAATCTTCCATTTCAAGGGAAATCTCCTCGTTGTAGCCCGACATGCGGACAACCGAGAAAAACTCCTTCCACCACTTGGCATCGTGTCCCGCGCCGACGGCAACATAGTTCCACGAGCGGCGGGCAAATGCGTCGATCGGCTTGGTATCCAGCATGCCGTTCGGCTGCCAGTAGCGGCGCTCCGGCCGCGAATCCTTGCCGTGAATATGGTAAATCGCGCCGTGCTCACCGAGCACGCGGGCCGCTTCGATCGGATCGCCACCCATCCAGAACAGGTGGGACGGATCGAGGTTCATGCCGATCATCGGACCGACAGCCTCACGCAGACGGAGCAGCGTTTCCGGGTTGTAAACCAGCTGCATACCGTGGTTTTCGAGCGCAATTCGCTCGATTCCGCAATCCTCCGCCAGCTTAACAAGGTTTTTCCATGCGGGAATCGCAACCTGATTCCACTGGTAATCCAGAATGTCCTGCGTCTCGGGCGGCCACGAGGTCGTGATCCACACCGGCGTTTTATCGCCCTCGCAGCCGACCGGCAGACCGCTCATCATAACGATCTTCTTTACTCCGAGCTGATGCGCCAGCTCGAAGGTTTTCTTGGTTACATCCATGTCCTTTTCATACGCGAGCGGGTTGCCCGAGCAGTTGAGCGCGCACAGCTCCAGCCCCTTTTTACGCATGGCGTCATACCATTTTTCGCGGGCGGTCTTGTCGCTTACCAGAAGGTCGAGGTCACAGTGCGGCGCACCCGACCAGTTGCCGGTGCCGATTTCAATAGCGGCAATTTTCTGCTCCACGCAGAAGTCGAGCATCTGCTCATAGGGCATATCCAGCGTGCAGGTTTTGATAGCAAGCTTCATTTTCACATTCCTTCTCTCTTGTATGGTGCGGTGACTTTTTATTCGGTGTACTGTAATTTTACCACATTGTAACCTTTTCGTGCAAGACATCTATCCAAAATATGCCCAAATCCGCCTGCATTTTACCGTGAATTTATGGGAAAATTGCCGTAAAAACTGCAAAAATGCACAATGCACATAACGGGTTTTTCGAACGGCAAAGCGGAAAGCTGTTAATCTGCACAAGGAAGATGGTGTCGAACTAACCACTTCCAACAAAAATGACAAGAAAGGCTTGTCAAACCAGTAAGATTGCATTAAAATATTACCAGAACGTTGGAGCGTTCCTAAGTCCCGCACAAGGCGGGGACCGACAGGCGGAACGGCAGGGCAGAGAAACCCGCCCGCTCCGCACGAAAAAGGAGAGAGGTTTTATCATGAAGAAGAGATTACTTGCTATGCTGATGACCGGTGCTATGGTTGCAAGCCTTGCAGCTTGCGGCGGCGGTTCTTCCACCCCGTCTACGGACGACAAGACCGGCGGCGATAAGGCGCAGAGCGGTTCCGGCTGCTCTGTTGACGTTATCCTGAAGACGACTGCTTCCGAGTACTGGAGCTACGTTAAGGCTGGCGCTGAGGCTTACTCCAAGGACAACCCGGACGTAAAGGTTGAGGTTAAGGGCGCTACCTCCGAGACCGCTTACGACGAGCAGCAGAATATGATCGAGACCGACCTGAACTCCGGCGCATACGATGCATTCGTTATCGCTCCGCTGCAGGCTGACCTCGTTAAGACCCTGATCGCTGGCCAGACCGCACCGATCGTTGCTGTTGATACCAACATCGACGCACCTGAGGTTCTGTCCTTCGTAGGCACCGGCAACGAGGATGCTGCTGCAATGGGCGGCAAGGCTGCTGTTGAGGCTGCTAAGGCTGCTGGCTGGGATAAGGTTCAGGCAATCGCAATTTCCGGTGTACAGGGCGACGGCACTGCTACCGCTCGTCTGACCGGTTATGAGAAGGGCGTTACCGAGGCTGGTGGCGAGTTCCTGAAGGACGAGATCCAGTACGCTGACGCTGTTGCTGATAAGGCTGCTACCTCGATGGAAGCAATCATGCAGAACCATCCGAAAGGCGTCGCTATCATCGTCTGCAACAACGACGATATGGCTATGGCTGCTGCTCGTGCTGCAAAGGGCAACGCTGCTTACGAGAAGACCATCTTCGTTGGTTTCGACGGCATCCAGTCCGCTTGCAACGCTATCCTGTCTGGCGAGGAGACCATGTCCGTTGCTCAGGAAGCATACGACATGGGCTACAAGGCAGTTGAGGCTGCTGTAAAGGCTGTTAACGGTGAGAAGCTGGAGAAGTTCATCGACTCCGGTTGCTCCGTTGTCAACAAGGATAACGCTCAGGAGCGTCTGGATACCCTGAAGGGCTACATCGGCTAAGCAATCCATCCCACACGCTTGTGGTTTTCCATTAGTTCCAGCATTTAAGTGAACGAGAAGAAACCCCTGCTCGATTTTAATCTCTGCAGGGGTTCTCTTTTCAAACATGCTCCCGCGGACAAGAAATGGTAAAGAGCTTGCACTAGGCAGGCTTTTCCTTAGGAAACTGAACCGAGAACAGTTTACTTTGTCCCGCACTTCATCTCGGAGAAGAAAAGGTGATATGCAAATGAGTGAATACGTAGTAGAACTGAAAAACGCGACCAAGCGTTTTCCGGGCGTAGTGGCTCTGAAAAACATGCAGCTTTCCGTCAAGCCGGGCGAGATCCTCGGCCTGATCGGTGAGAACGGCGCAGGTAAATCTACGCTGATCAAGGTGCTGACTGGTGTACATCAGGCAGATGAGGGTCAGATTTTCGTAGACGGCGTCGAGCAGCATTTTAAGGACCCGAACGATTCGGCAGCGGCTGGCATCGCGTGCGTATATCAGGAGCTTAATATTGAGAAGCTGCTGAGCATTACTGACAACATTTTCATCAACAAGTGGATTAAAAAGGGTACTCTGCTGGATTACCCGACCATGCACAAAAAGGCAAAGGAAGTTATGGCTTCGCTCGGTCAGGACGTAGATCCGACCAAGCCGGCAGGTAACTTTGGTATGGGCGTACAGCAGATGATCGAGATCGCAAAGGCGGTTCTGATCAACGCAAAAATGATTATTATGGACGAGCCGACCTCCTCTCTGGGCGAGAAAGAGGTTGAGCAGCTGATGAAGACGTGCCGTGAACTGAAGGCACGCGGCATCGGCATCGTCTTTGTATCCCATAAGCTGGAGGAGCTGTTCGAGCTGTGCGACCGCGTTGAGGTTATCCGTGACGGTGAGTTCATCGCAACCAAGCCGATCGATCAGTGGGATAATGACTCCCTGATCACCGCAATGGTAGGTCGTTCGCTGGACAACCAGTTCCCGAAGGAATTCGGCACCAAGTCCAAGGAGCCGATGCTTGAGGTTGACAGCGTTGTTGAGGCAGGCGTCCTGAACAATGTATCCTTCAAGGCATACGGCGGACAGATTCTGGGCTTTGCAGGTCTGGTCGGCGCTGGCCGTACCGAGATTATGCGCGCGATTTTCGGCGCAGATCCGATCGACAGCGGCAAGATCAAGATCAAGGGCAAGGAAGTATCGATTAAGTCTCCGCGTCAGGCTATCAAGCATGGCATCGCGTTCCTCACCGAGGACCGTAAGGGACAGGGTCTGGTACTGGCTCAGACCATTCGCACCAACCTGATTCTTGCTAACATGAAGGGCTTCTCTTCGGGCTTGTTCCTCAACGAAAAGAAGATTCTCGAGGCAGGCGAGCAGAACATTGCGTCGCTGCGCATCAAGACCCCGTCGATCGACGAGATCGTAGGCCAGCTGTCCGGTGGTAACCAGCAGAAGGTCGTAATCGGCAAGTGGGTCAACACGGATGCAGAGATCTTTATCTTTGACGAACCGACCCGTGGTATCGACGTCGGCGCAAAGGTCGAGGTGTACAATGTAATGAACAGCCTTGTCAAGCAGGGCAAGTGCGTTATCATGGTATCTTCGGAAATGCCTGAGATCCTCGGCATGTCCGATCGCGTAATCGTAATGCGCGGCGGCGAAGTAATGGCCGAAGTAGACCGTGACAGCGAACATTTCAATCAGGAAGACCTTATGAAGGCAGCTTGGGGAGGTAAATTAGATGACTAAATCGAAGAAATCCAGCAGTTTGATGTCTTATGCTGGTACTTTTGGCGCACTGGTAATCCTTTGTGTAGTTCTGGCGATCGCTTCGCCGAACTTCTTTAAGTATTCCAACATGATGTCTGTTCTCAAGCAGACCTCGTTCAATGCACTGGTATCCACCGGTATGCTGCTCTGCCTGATCACCGCCGGCATCGACCTGTCCGTAGGTGCGAACGCAACGTTCGCTGCCTGCCTTGCCGGTATGCTGGTTAACAAGGGCATGAACAACCCGGTTCTGCTGCTGGTTGTTGCCATCGTTGGCGGCACCTTGATCGGTTGGATCAACGGTATGCTTCTTACCCGTCTGCACCTGCCGCATCCGTTCGTATCTACCCTCGGTATGAAGAACGTACTGTGGGGCGGTGCGCTGATCATCACCAACTCTCAGATGGTATCCTTCTCCGGTAACGATGCAGTTATGTGGCTGGGCTCCAAGACCTTTGGCGGCTTCCCGGTATCCTTCATCGTAGTAATCGTTATCTACATCATCATGCACATCCTGCTCACCAAGACCGCTCTGGGCCGTTCCATCTACTGTGTAGGCGGCAACCCGGAAGCAGCTCGTCTGTCCGGTATCAACTCCGCTAACGTGCTGACCTTCTGCTACACCCTGTCCGGTTTCATGGCAGCTCTGGCTGGTATCGTATCCATCGGTCGTTCCGGTATCTGCAACGGCGTTAACGCTATTCAGCCGTACGATACCGACGCAATCGCAGCCTGCATCATCGGCGGCGCATCCTTCATGGGCGGCAAGGGCACCATGGTTGGTACCATGCTCGGCGCGCTGATCATCGCTGTTCTGCGTAACGGCTTCTCCCTGCTGTCCGTTTCTTCGGCAGTACAGAACCTCGTACTCGGCCTGGTTATCATCGGCGCCGTACTGCTCGACGTTACTCGTGAGCGCATGGCTGCTAAGGCTCGCCGTTTGGCTGCTAAGTAATCAGTCCGCGCATATCAAACAAAAAAGAGTCGCTGTAAAGCGGCTCTTTTTTTGCGTGAATTTGGATTGATTTATTCGGCACGAAGTTTGCAGAGAGTGCTGCGCCCTTTCCGGGCGGGGATAGGGAACGGCAGAGAATTTTTTATGCCGTAGGGGAGCACAGTGTGCTCCCCTACGGCATATTCGCAGTATCAGATAAATTACTGCTGCACATACGGTTTCATCTCCGCTGCGAATTTTATCCTCATTGGTATCATCTTTATTGTATATTCATAGGGCGAGGTGCCCTCACCCGCCGTTTATCCGATTTGCACCATGATAATGAAATCTCCCTCTACAGCATTTCCTGCGTGATCAACCGCAGATCGGTATAATACAGCTCACGCTTCGGCTTCACGCCGCGCAGCAGCATTTGATACATCGCCAACACCGCGTGGAACGACTCCTGCGAGAATGACTGACCGATCACGAAATCCACCGTTCCCTCGCGCAGATACCGCTTCGCGGTGGGCGTGAGGTCGTTGCAGACGATATGCGGACGGGTGGTGCGCCGCGCTTTTCGGATGCCCGCGATGCAGCCGGAGAGCGGCTGGCAGGCCATATAGACGGCGTGCAGGCGGCTGTCGGCCTGAAGCGCCTGCGCGACGAGTTCACCGGTGAGTTCAGGCATTTCGTTGGTTTCGATCACGCGGTAGGCATCTTCGGAGAAACCCAGCTCGAGCAGACGGCGGCAAAAGCCGTCCACGCGGCCTTTGTGGGCCTCCATACGCAGGTTGCCGGTGACAATGAGAACGTGCTCGGGCGGCCGGATGAGCCGCGCCATGACACCGGCGGCGATAGCGCCTGCGCGGACAAGATCCTGTCCGGCGTGGCACAGACGGCCGCTGTGCGGCACATCGGCATCATAGGTGATGACGGTCACGCCGTTCTGCACTGCCTGCTCGATGGCGGCGCGGACCTCCGGCGTATTCTCGGCACGGATGATGAGTCCGTCCACGCCGGAACGAATCTGTTCGTCCATCGCGCGGAGCAGCTCCTGCATGGTCATGGTGCGCAGCGGCTGCTCGGTCAGTATAAACGCCGGATCGGCGATATAGCGCAGCGCCTTGCGAATGCCGCTGACGATCTGCCGGTTGAAGTGCCCGTCCGTCCATTGCGGAATGAGAATAGCCGCTTGCCTGCAATCTGCCGATTTCAGCGGCACTGGAGGCTGATAGCCGAGTTTTTCTGCGGCACGGACAACTTTTTCGCGTATCATTGGATTGACGTTGGGGCGTCCGTGCAGCACACGGTCCACCGTGCCGCGCGACACACCGGACAGCTCTGCGATTTTTTGTATGGTAACTGCCATTGACACATTCTCCTTTTCTACTTCAAAGTATAGGGGAGAGCAGCGCTGACGTCAAGTATAACTACGCACAGTGCACAATCAAAAATGCACTGTCATCTGCTTTTGAGCCTTCATTTTGCCATAAATTTGCGGTGCTTTTTTAGGCAGGCTACCAATGTTTTGGTAGGATGGTTGACCGTGACGGCGGGATTGCGGTACAATGTATGTAATGAAGAAAAAAGTGTGAAAAAACGCGGGAATCCGCGAGTATTAACGAGATTTTAAGTGATTATTCTTGCTGTTAAAAGGAGAGGATCAGCATGCTGAATATTGGTGTTATTGGCTGCGGCGCAATTGGCCGCGATCACATTCGACGCCTGACGGACATTGTTCCGGGCTGTCAGGTTGTTGCCTGTGCAGACTATTTTGAAGAAGCTGCGATTAAGATTGCAGCGCAGTATGAAGGCATGAAGGCATACAAGACCGGCGAGGAGCTGATCGCAGCACCGGAGGTGCAGGCGGTCGTTATCACCTCGTCCGACCCGAGCCACGCAGGCTATGTGCTCGAGGCTCTTAAAGCGGGCAAGCAGGTGTTCTGCGAGAAGCCGCTGGCACAGAGTGCCGCCGACTGCGAGAAAATCATCGCGGCCGAGACCGCACACGGCAAGCGTTTGGTACAGGTCGGCTTTATGCGCCACTATGACCGCGGCTACGCCGAGATGAAGCGCATCATTGACTCCGGTGAGCTGGGTGCGCCGCTGATGATTCACGCGTGCCACCGCAACGTGTCTCAGCCGGACGGCTTCCAGACCGAGATGGGCGTTTCCAACGTTGCAATCCATGAGCTGGACATATGCCGCTGGCTGCTCGGCGATGAGTATAAGAGCGGTCAGGTGCTCAAGGTGCGCCAGTCCGCGTGCTCTACCAAGGGTTACGACAACCCGCAGATCGTGCTGCTGGAAACCCAGTCCGGTGCTCGCATTGACGTAGAGGTTCAGGTTGCGGACGCTTACGGTTACGACATCCAGTGTCAGGTCGTCTGCGAGAAGGGCACAGTCAACCTGCCTGATCCGTATGCGGTTGTCAAGCGCTCGAACGCAACCCGTTCGTTCCCGATCCTGACCGACTGGAAGGACCGCTTTATTGAAGCCTATGACATTGAGCTGACCCATTGGGTCAAGACCCTTGCGGAGAAGGGTGAGCCGGATGGCCCGTCCGCATGGGACGGCTATGCTGCCTGCGTCGCAGCAGACACGCTCAACCGTTCCCGCGGCACGAATCAGTTCCTGCCGATCGAGATGATGGATAAACCTGCTCTCTACAAATAATCTCTCATATAAAAGAAAAAGGACCGTTTGGACGGTCCTTTTTCTTTTATATTGGGTTATACGGTCAGCTTTTCCGCTTGATATGCGGCACGGATAAACAGGGCAAGCAGCACAAGGCTGGCAATCTGCGAGAGAAAAATCGGAATGGAAGTTGGCAGCATGCGCAGCAAAATGTTGATAAGGGAAAGATAAAAGCACCAGCGAATACGCTTGGGCGGAAAGTCGTAGCCGCGCTCTGTACAGACATCGTCCAGTCCGGTGTACAGCCAGAACTGCGAGACATAGGATGCGATCACACCGGCAAGTGCGATCAGGCTGAACAGCAGATAAAACGTGCTGGGTGTATACGGCGGCGTGTCGCTCGGAACGAGCGTCATGGCCAGCAGGCCGACAACGGTTGCCGCCACGCTGAGCACAGTGGCTGTGAACGCACGCTGCAGGCGCTCGGACACGCGGCTGAACCGGTAAAACGGATAAAACTGCACGAGGGTGCAGAATATACCGAGAATGCCGGTAACGGTGAGCACTGCACCGTTTGTACCGTTCAAAGTGACGGAGCCGCCGAGTTGTCCAAGCACCAGTGAAACGGCGCTGCACAGCCAGAACATGGAAAGCCAGCGGGCAATGGGAATGTTGTTGTTCATAATCTCTACCTCCTTGCCATTATAATAGCAGAGAAGATGAAAATATGCAAGAAAAAGCAGAGCCTTTCGGCTCTGCTTTTGTGCGATTTTACAATATATTAATACTGTACCTGAACCGGCTTACCGGAGTGGAACGAATCCGTAATCGCGTAGGTAACGAGGGTTGCCTTGGTGCCGTCGTAAACGGTCAGCTCGGGCTTGCGGTCCTTCTGGATGCAGTCGATGAAGTCCACCATTTCGAGCAGGTACGCCTCTGCGAAACGCTGCGGGAAGTTCTCGACGATCTCCTGACGGGCACCGTACTGATCGTAAACCATTACACGGTCCTTCCACGGTACACCGGCTACGCGGATATGCGCTTCGGTGCCGACGATTTCGGTCTCGGTGTGGTAACCGTGCGGCGCAGTACGGCCAACGTGCAGGAAAGCGACCGTGCCATTGTCAAACTTGAGCATTGCCATGCCGGTCTCGGTGTCACCGTTCTCGGCAAACTCGGGGTGCTTAAAGTTGGTGCCTGCGGCGTAAACCTCGGTAACCTCACCGCCGAGGAACCAGCGCATCAGGTCAATGTCGTGCGAAGCCGCGTCGATGAAGATGCCGCCCGAGGTCTTGGAGAACTTGATGCAGCTCTCGACCAGAGCTTCCGGGTCAAGGCCGGTAGCCTTTACCAGATACGGCTTGCCGATGCGGCCTGCGTTGATCTGTGCCTTTGCATCCGCATAGGACGGATCGTAGCGGCGCATAAAGCCAAGGAAGAAGATCTTGTCCGGGTGACGTTCAACAGCAGCCTCAGCGCGCTTGCACTCCTCAAGCGAGCAGCCGAGCGGCTTGTCGGTGAAAACGTGCTTGCCTGCGTCGAGCGCGTACTCGATCATCCAGCAGTGCTCCGGAGAGGAGGAGACGATAACGACAGCTTCGATGTCTGCCTCGTCAACCATTTTCTTGTAGTCCGTGGTGGTGTACTCTACCTTGAGGTAGTCCTTCGCCCAGTCCAGCTCCTTCTGCTCGAGCGAGCAGGCAGCGACCAGCTTGCAGCCGGGAATCTTGAACGCGAGATTCTGCGCGTGTACCGAACCGAGACGGCCCAAACCGACGATGCCAACTTTGATTTCCTTCATGTTTTTTCTCCTTTTTATAGAGCGGATTTTCTCTCTACGGCAATCGAACGATTGCCTGTCTCTCTCTCATACTAATTCTATCACTGCGTGGACGCGAACGCAAGGAAAAACGACCAAATCAGAGCGTTTTTTATACGGTGAAAACTGGCATTTCAGCACTCGGCAGGCGGGTGTGATAAAATTCCGATGATCATTTCATAAATTGTTCACAAACAGCACTTGACTTTGCCCGTATGTGGTGGTAAATTAAGTTTAGCACTCAGGGAGATGGAGTGCTAACAACCGAAAGAAAGGAGTCTGCTTCGGTGGAGCTTTCGGAACGTAAAAAGCAAATACTCAAAGCCATTATCGGCGATTACATCCGCACGGCTGAGCCGGTCGGCTCCAAGGCATTGACCGAGGGACACGAGCTGCCGTTCTCGTCCGCCACCATCCGCAATGAGATGAGTGAGCTGGAGGACATGGGCTATCTCGAAAAGCCGCACACCTCTGCGGGACGAATCCCCTCACCGCAGGGCTATCGACTGTATGTGGATGAACTGATGGAGCGTCCGGCCGACAATGCGGAGGACGGAAACGCACTGCAGAACAGCGTGCTTACCAAGGTACGGGAGCTTGACCACCTCATTCAGGAGGCCGGCAAGCTGCTCACCAGTCTGACGAATTACGCGTCGGTTGCTATCACACCGGCCATGACGCAGATCGCCATCCGGCAGTTTGAGATCATCGCAGTCGATAAGATGAATTTCGTAATCGTAGTAGTTACGGATTCGGGCACGGTCAAGAACAAAATGGTCCGCACGGTGGCTGAGGTCTCCAAGGATGAGGCCGAGCTGCTCACCTATGTGCTCAACCAGACGCTGACCGGACTGCCGCTCTCGAGCATCACCGCCGAGCGATTCGACATTGTGCGCCGCGCCGCGGGATTGACCGCGCTGCTCGCTCCGGTAGCCGAGTACATCGCAGAGCTGATCACCGAGCTGAGCGACCAGAAGGTTTACCTCGACGGTGCCAGCAAGCTGCTGCGTTTTCCGGAGTACCGCGATACGAAAAAGGCGCAGACGCTGCTCGATTACATGGAGGACGACCGCAAGCACCTGCTGCCGGCCACCCGCAAGATCGACGGCATCCAGTTCTTCATCGGACCGGAAAACGGCGAAAACCCGCTGAGTGAAACCTCGGCGATCTACGCAAAATACGATATCGGCAAGATCGGTCAGGGCGCGATCGGCATCGTGGGCCCGACCCGCATGGATTACGCCAAGCTGTCCGCACAGCTCAGCCGCTTCGCAAAAGGGCTGAACAAACTGATCGCCGAGACATTTTTAGATGAAAAAGACGGAAATCACTGATTTCCTGTAAACGGAGGCACAAAACGACATGAGCAAAAAGACAAAGCCGGAGGCGGAAGAGCAGGAGCAGGTAAAGACCGAGGCTCCTACAGAGGAGACCGCCAAGGCTGAAGCAAAGCCCGCGACGGACTGGGAAGCCAAGTATAACGACCTGAACGATCGTTATCTCCGCATGGCGGCGGAATACGATAATTTCCGCAAGCGCAGCCAGCGTGAGCGCGAGCAGGCGTACACCGATGCCGTCAGCCGCGCCGTAACCGCACTGCTGCCGACCTACGATAACCTCGAGCGGGCGCTCAAGGCAGAGACCGCCGACACCGAATATAAAAAGGGTGTCGAGCTGACCATGACGCAGCTGACCGAAAGCCTCAAGGGCATTAACGTCACCGTCATTGACGCTGCTGCAGGCACCGCATTCGATCCGAACTTCCACAACGCGGTTATGCACGTTGAGGATGAAAAACTCGGTGAGAATGTCATCGCAGAAACCTTCCAGCAGGGCTTCCAGATTGGCGATAAGGTTATTCGCCATGCGATGGTGAAGGTTGCAAACTGATTACTAACTACTAATTAAAGTAAACAAAATCCTATCATTTAAGGAGTGTATTTATTATGGGTAAGATCATTGGTATTGACCTTGGTACGACGAACTCTTGTGTATCTGTTATGGAGGGCGGCGAAGCCGTAGTCATCCCTAACGCTGAGGGTGCGCGCACCACTCCGTCTGTTGTTGCATTTTCTAAGGACGGCGAGCGTATGATCGGTCAGGTCGCTAAGCGCCAGGCTGTAACCAACGCAGACCGCACCATTATTTCCATCAAGCGCCACATGGGCACCGACTACCGCGTAAACATCGACGGCAAGCCGTACTCCCCGCAGGAGATTTCCGCTATGATCCTGCAGAAGCTGAAGGCTGACGCAGAAGCATACCTCGGCCAGCCGGTAAATCAGGCGGTTATCACCGTTCCGGCTTACTTCTCCGACTCGCAGCGTCAGGCTACCAAGGATGCTGGCAAGATCGCAGGTCTGGAAGTTCTGCGTATCATCAACGAGCCGACCGCTGCTGCACTGGCTTACGGCGTAGATAAGGAATCCGAGCAGAAGATCATGGTATACGACCTCGGCGGCGGTACGTTCGATGTATCCGTTCTGGACATCGGCGAGGGCGTTCTGGAGGTTCTGTCCACCGCAGGTGATACCCACCTCGGCGGTGATGACTTCGACCAGCGCATCATCGACTGGATGGTTGACGAGTTCAAGAAGTCCAACGGCATTGACCTGTCGAACGACCGTATGGCTATGCAGCGCCTGAAGGAAGCTGCTGAGAAGGCGAAGATCGAGCTGTCCGGCATGAGCCAGACCTCCATCAACCAGCCGTACATCACGGCTGACGCTACCGGTCCGAAGCACCTCGAGCTGACCCTGACCCGTGCAAAGTTCAATGAGCTGACCGCAGACCTCGTTGAGCGCACCATGGGTCCGGTTCGTCAGGCTATGAGCGACGCTGGTCTGTCCGCTTCCGATCTGTCCAAGGTCCTGCTGGTTGGCGGTTCCACCCGTATCCCGGCTGTACAGGAGGCTGTTAAGGGTATCACCGGCAAGGAAGGCTTCAAGGGCATCAACCCGGACGAGTGCGTAGCAATCGGCGCATCCATTCAGGGCGGCGTTCTCGGCGGCGAGGTCAAGGACGTGCTGCTGCTCGACGTAACTCCGCTGTCCCTCGGTATTGAGACCCTCGGCGGCGTATGCACCAAGCTGATCGACCGCAACACCACCATCCCGACCAAGAAGAGCCAGATCTTCTCCACCGCAGCTGACAACCAGCCGTCCGTTGAGATTCACGTTCTGCAGGGCGAGCGCGAGATGGCTGCAGGTAACAAGACCCTCGGCCGTTTCACCCTCGACGGCATCGCTCCGGCACCGCGCGGCATTCCTCAGATCGAGGTTACCTTCGATATCGACGCAAACGGCATCGTAAACGTATCCGCTAAGGACCTCGGCACCGGCAAGGAGCAGAAGATCACTATCACTGCATCCACCAATCTGTCTCAGGACGAGATCGACAAGGCAATGCACGAGGCTGAGCAGTACGCTGAGCAGGATAAGAAGAACAAGGAAGCAGTTGAGGTTCGCAACAACGCTGAGCAGCTGGTATTCCAGTCCGAGAAGGCACTGACCGATCTGGGCGACAAGCTGTCCGCAGATGAGAAGGCAGGCGTTCAGGCTGAGATCGAAAAGGTTAAGGAAGCGCTCAAGGGCACCGATACCGATATGATCAAGGCTGCAACCGAGGGCCTGTCCAAGAAGTTCTCCGATCTGGCCGGCAAGATCTATCAGCAGCAGGCACCGCAGGGCGACCCGAACATGGGCGGCGCTCAGGGTGCAGGCGCACAGGGCGGTCAGCAGGGCGACTTTGTAGACGCTGACTTCACCGAGGTTAAGGACGACGACAATAAGTAATAAGCAAGAGTGAAGATAGAAGAGTGAAGAGTGGAGAGAAAAACTCCTCACTCTTCACTCTCCACACTCCACTCTAATGGAGAGGCGCACTTTGGTGCGCCTATCCCTGTGTATAGGATGATTTTTTATGGCTGATAAAAGAGATTATTATGAAGTGCTCGGCGTACAGAAGGGCGCAAGTGATGATGAGCTGAAAAAGGCATACCGCAAGCTGGCGCGCAAGTACCACCCGGACCTCAACAAGGATAATCCGGAGGCTGCGGATAAGTTCAAGGAAGTGAATGAGGCGTATGAGGTGCTTTCTGACAAGGAGAAGCGCGCCAAGTACGACCAGTTCGGCTTTGCCGGCGTTGACCCGAGCTACGGCGGCGGCGCCGGTGCGGGCGGCTACGGCGGCGGCTTTGACATGGGCGATCTGGGCGACCTGTTCGGTTCGTTCTTCGGCGGCGGCTTTGGCGGC
The DNA here is from genome assembly GCF_027693185.1 of Butyricicoccus sp. OF27-2pH9A. Classification (NCBI taxonomy): domain Bacteria; kingdom Bacillati; phylum Bacillota; class Clostridia; order Eubacteriales; family Butyricicoccaceae; genus Butyricicoccus; species Butyricicoccus sp. OF27-2pH9A. Next base: position 358,508 of record NZ_JAQEXK010000001.1, on the reverse strand, counting down.
GGACGGTCTTCGCGCCGCAATGCACCGCAGCGCGGCGAATCCATCCGTCAGACGGTGATCCTGTCCTTCGAGGAAGCCGCATTCGGCTGTGAGAAGGAGATCACGGTCGAGCGCATCGAATCCTGTGATGACTGCGGCGGCACAGGTGCCGCAAAGGGCACCACGGCGGAGACCTGTCCGAACTGCCGCGGCACCGGCGTTGTTACGCAGACCCAGCGCACGCCGCTCGGCATGTTCCAGACGCAGGGTGCCTGCCCGAACTGCCGCGGCACCGGCAAGATCATCAAGAAGCCGTGTCCGAAGTGCGGCGGTCAGGGCCGTGTCCGCAAGACCCGCAAGTTCAAGGTCAACATTCCGGCAGGTATCGACGATGGTCAGTCCATCCAGCAGCGCGGTCAGGGCAATGCAGGCGTGAACGGCGGTCCCGCAGGCGATCTGTTCGTAACGGTTGCCATCCGTCCGCATCCGATCTTTACCCGCAACGGCTCGGATGTACATGTCGATATTCCGATTTCGTTCGCACAGGCCGCACTCGGCGATACGCTGCAGGTGCCGACCATCGACGGCCGCATCGAGTACAAGATTCCGGAAGGCACGCAGACCGGCACGACGTTCCGCATGCGCGGCAAGGGCATTCAGAATGTCAACGGCCGCGGTCGCGGCGACCAGTATGTCCGGGTAAACATCGAGGTGCCGAAGAACCTGTCCGAAAAGCAGAAAAAGCTGCTGCGCGAGTTCGAGGAAACGTCCACAGACGAGAATCAGGTAAAGCGCAAGAGCTTCTGGGATAAGGTAAAGGACGCACTCAAGGATAAATAATTAAAGGAACATTGCTTTTTGAACAAATTCGGTAAACTGGAGCTTGTGCGCTGACCGGGAGGTCGGCTGTACAGGAATCCGTAAACCACCTCCCCAAAGGACGAAAATATCGACTTTTCAGGAGGAATTCCCATGAATCGGGAGAATAAACGCAAGCAATATCAAAAGGGTTATTACAAAACGCATGCCTGCGACGACAGCTTCACCTGCAGGGTGTGCGGCCGTCCGGTCGTGCCCGCAGGCGCGGTGTACTGCACTCTAACCGCGCAGCGGCGGATGATAACCCGATGAAGCTGATGTCCATCGCCATGAAGCCGGTGGCGTTCCCACCGTTCCCGTTGGAGCGGATTGAGAAGCTGACCGCGCTCATGGGCGGAGAAAGCTCGGTAGAATAAAGAAAACCACCCGGGATTTTCTCGGGTGGTTTTTCGTCTGCAGGAGGAAAATGGAGAATTGAGGATGGTAAATAAAAATGCTCTCTGAATCATCAGAGAGCATTTTTCTGCACAATTTTAGAGCTGCGGCAGCAGGTTTGCCAGCTCGAGAGCGGCAATCGCTGCATCGGCGCCCTTGTTGCCGGCCTTGGTGCCTGCGCGCTCGATGGCCTGCTCGATGTTCTCGGTGGTAACCACGCCGAAGGTCACCGGCACACCGGTCTGCAGGTTGACCTGTGCAATGCCCTTGGCAGCCTCGTTGCACACGAGGTCGTAGTGGCTGGTCGAGCCGCGGATAACCGCGCCGAGGCATATAACTGCATCATACTTGCCGCTCTGCGCCAGCTTCTGCGCCGCCAGCGGAATCTCAAATGCACCCGGAACCCATACGAGCGTGATGTCATCTGTGTCCACACCGTGACGTACCAGCGTGTCCTCCGCGCCGGAGATCAGCTTGGAAACGATAAATTCGTTGAAACGTGCACCAACGATTGCAAACTTGCCCTTGGTTGCTACTAACTTGCCTTCGAGTACCTTCATCTTAAAATCTTCCTTTCAATATGGTGAACAGATATATTGCAGGGCGAGGTGAGGTCATCCCGCCCTGCGGGATAGATTGATTACAATGTTTCACTAAAGAGGTGTCCCATCTTAATCTTCTTGGTTCTGAGGTAGAATGCGTCGTCCTTCTGCGGTGCAATCTCAATCGGCACGCGCTCGGCGATCTCTACGCCGAAGCCGTCCAGACCGTAAATCTTCTCCGGATTATTGGTCAGCAGGCGCAGCTCCTTTGCGCCGAGGTCCTGCAGAATCTGAGCGCCGATCCAGTATTCACGCAGGTCGGGCGCAAAGCCGAGCTTTACGTTTGCCTCGACGGTATCGAAGCCCTTTTCCTGCAGCTCATACGCCTTCAGCTTGTTGATCAGACCGATGCCGCGGCCTTCCTGGCGCATATAGAGCAGCACGCCGCGGCCCTCCTTGTCGATCTGCTGCATGGCTGCCGCAAGCTGCTGACCGCAGTCGCACCGGCGGGAACCGAACACATCGCCGGTCAGACACTCGGAGTGTACGCGGCAGAGCAGGTTCTTGCCATCGCCGATCTCGCCCTTGACGAGCGCAACATGGTGCTCGCCGGTCAGGTCGTTGACGTAGCCGTAGATGCGGAACTCACCGAAACGGGTGGGCATTTTCGCACAGGCTTCACGGACAACGTGCTTATCATGACGGCGGCAGTAGTCCTGCAGGTCCTTGATGGTGATGATCTTGAGACCCCATTCCTTGGCCTTCTCCATCAGCTCGGGCGTGCGCATCATCGTGCCGTCATCGCGCATGATCTCACAGCACAGACCGCACTGCTCGAGTCCGGCCAGACGGCACAGATCGACAGTCGCCTCGGTGTGGCCGTTGCGGGTCAGCACACCGCCGCGGCGTGCAACAAGCGGGAAAACGTGTCCCGGACGGCGGAGTTCCTCCGGCTTGGTGTGGATATCCGCGCATTTGCGGCAGGTAAAGCCGCGTTCCTCAGCGGAAATGCCGGTCGTGGTGTCCACATGGTCGATGGAAACCGTGAATGCGGTGTGGTGGTTGTCGGTGTTGACCTTTACCATCTGCTCGAGACCGAGACGGAGTGCAACCTGCTCACTCATCGGCGTGCAGATCAGGCCCTTGGCATGGGTCGCCATGAAGTTGACGTTCTCGGTCGTGGCAAACTGTGCCGCGCAGATGAGGTCGCCTTCGTTCTCGCGGTCCGGGTCGTCGATGGTGAGGATGAGGTGTCCGGCGCGAAGCTCTTCGAGCGCTTCTTCAACTGTATTGAACTGATATTCCATAAAAGAAAACCTCCGTTAAAATCCGTGTTGTGCAAGAAAATCCATCGTAATACCGCTGGATTTGTGTGGTGTCAGCATTTTTTCAACGTATTTGCCGATCACATCGCATTCGAGGTTGACCGGCTCGCCCGGCTTTTTGCCGAGCAGAATGGTCTGTGCGCCGGTGTGCGGGATGATGGAGACCGAAAAGTCGGTGTCCGTCACAGCCGCCACGGTAAGGCTGACGCCATCAATGGCGATCGAGCCTTTTTCGACGATGTACCGGAGCAGGGGAGCCGGTGTTTTGATCGTCACCCACACGGCGTTGTCCTCGCGCCGCTGCGAGAGAACCGAGCCGGTGCCGTCGATGTGGCCGGATACGATATGACCGCCGAACCGTCCGTCGGCAGGCATCGCGCGCTCCAGATTGACCGGCGAGCCGCTCTGCAGACTGCCGAGCGCGGAACGCCGCAGGCTCTCCGCCATCACGTCGGCGCTGAAGCTGTCGTCCGTCAGCGCGACCACGGTCAGGCATACGCCGTTCGTGGCAATGCTGTCACCGATTTTGGTATTTTCGAGCACGGTATCCGCCGCAATCGTCAGCCGAGCGCCCCTTGCGCCGCGCTCGATGCGCCGCACCGTACCGATTTCTTCGATAAGTCCAGTAAACATTACAATCTCCCTTCAAGCAGGAAATCTTCGCCCATCGGCGTGCAGGTCACGTCCTTCAGCGGAAGCGCCTGCACCATCTTGTCAAATCCCAGACCTCCGACCGGACTTTTTGCGTCTGCACCGCCGATGATTTTCGGGGCGATGTACGCCTGCACGCGGTGCACCACACCGGCCTGCAGCGCGGAGAACGCAAGTGCCGAGCCGCCTTCAAGCAATATGCCGTCGATGCCGAGTGCGCCGAGCTGGCGCATCAGGTCGGCAAGGTCTACACGCTCGTCTTTCGTTTTGCATTCGAGAATGTGTACACCGTGCCGTTCCAGTTCAGCAGTGCGCTCATTTCGACCGACGGCCGCGATATAGGTCGGGATTTTGTTCGCCGTCTGTACGATTCTGCTGTCGATCGGCGTGCGTGCACGGCTGTCGCAGATTATGCGGATCGGATCGCGCCCGCCGTCAATGCGGCAGGTGAGCAGCGGATCGTCCTCAAGCACGGTGCCGATGCCGACCATGATGGCGGGCAGCCGGTTGCGCGTTTCGTGCACATGACGGCGGGCGGTCTCGCCGGTAACCCAGCGGCTGTCGCCGGTGTGTGCGGCAATTTTGCCGTCCAGCGTCATCGCGTACTTGAGCGTCACAAACGGCGTCTTGTGCGTGATGTAGTGAAAGAAAACTTCATTCACGCGGCGGCATTCGTCCTCGCACACGCCGGTCTCGACTTCAATGCCTGCGTCGCGCAGGATCTGTGCGCCTTTGCCGGCTACCAGCGGGTTCGGGTCGAGGCAGCCGACGAACACGCGGCCGATCTTGTGCTCGATGACTGCGTCTGTGCACGGCGGCGTGCGTCCCCAGTGGCAGCACGGCTCGAGCGTGACGTACAGGTCTGCGCCTGTGCAGTCCTCGGTGCAGTGCGCGAACGCGTTGCGCTCGGCATGCAGGCCACCGATGTGCTCGTGCCAGCCTTCACCGATGATTTTTCCGTCCTTGACGATGACGCAGCCGACCATCGGATTCGGATTGACGTGACCGGCTCCGCGCTGGGCCAGCGCCAACGCCTGACGCATATATTCCTGTTTTTGCTCCTGCATAGAATCACCTGATATAATAATTCTGTAGAAAATTTCACGATAGTTTGGCGACAGCCAAAAAAAACGTCCCAAAGACAGAATCTTCGGGACGCTGAAAAAAGCATTGTGAAAATAAAAAGTCTGAAACACCGAATCGGCATTTCAGAACAGCAAACAACGGAAAATCTTTCCGCGCATTCTTCTTTTATCCAGACTATACTGTCGGCCTCGGAATTTCACCGAATCATGCTTCCGCCGAATGGCATCCGCTCGCGGGCTGTACCGCCGGTAGGGAATTGCACCCTGCCCTGAAGAATCAAATATTTGGTTTTGCGGGGCAGAGCCTTTATTGTTCCGCCTGAGGAAAGTATAGTCCCAAGCGGGGAAAAATGCAAGAGTTTTTTGAAAAAATAATTTTACAGAATATGTGAATGCAAACAAAACGCCGTAAAAGTTCGAAAAAGACTGGAAAATACGCTGATAACGCACAAAAAATATAAAATGACCATACGGTTGTTATTGATAATTTTCCGTTTTCCATTACCAATTTTCAATTTGCTCCGGTTGTGCTATAATCAAATAGCTATGAAATGAAAGGAGAGTGTGCCATGCGGATCTGGACCGGACGAGCGGGGAGCGGCAAGACAACGGCCATCCTGCGGGAGATCGCGGCGCTGAGTGAAAAGGGAGAGGGACGGCAGATTCTGCTCGTGCCCGAGCTGAACTCGCACCTGATGGAGCGGCGGCTTGCCGCAGCCACGCACAACCACGGCGCACGCACGGCCGAGGTGCTGACGTTCTCACGATTGGCTGACCGTGTGTTCTCTGAAGTCGGCGGACTGGCACAGCAGATGCTGACGCCGGCAGGTCAGCTTTTGACCTTGCAGGAGGCGGCACGCCGTGTGCAGGGCGGGCTGAGTGCGTGGAAGGGTTTGGCAGACAAGCCGGAGCTGCTGCAGGAGGCGCTGCGGCTCATCGATGAATGTAAAACGTGCGCCATCGCGCCGGAGACGCTGTTTGCGGCTGCCGAGGAGAGTGAGGACGCGGTACTTGCAGAAAAATTGTCCGATCTTGCACAGATTTTAACAGCTTATGAGCGTTTGTGCGAGGAGTCCCTGCCCGACCCGAGAGACCGTCTGACACATCTGCGCGACCGTCTGGCAGAAAGTCACACGCTGGACGGCGCAGCGGTCTATCTGGATGGATTTCTCGGCTTTACCGTGCAGGAAAGTGCAGTGGTTGATGCCATGCTGGCAGCGGGTGTGCCGCTCTCTGCGGCGGTAACCTGCGATACGGATTACCCGGAGATTTTCCTTACCGGCTGTAAAACAGTGCAGAAATTAACCCGAATGGCAAAGCATCATAACCAGACGGTCGAGCGCATCGAACTGGGCGAAAGCAAGGTGGCCCGACCGGCGGGACTGGCTGCGCTCGAGCGCGAAAGCCTGCTGCCGGTGCGCACCCCACAGGAGAGTGCGGACGGCGTTCGTTTGTACGAGGCGGCTTCACCGTTTGACGAGTGTGAGCACGCAGCGGCTTACATTCGGCGCAAGGTGCGGGACGAAGGCGCGCGCTGCCGCGATTTTGTGGTTGCGGCACGCGATATCGAGCCGTACAGCGCGTTTCTCGCAATGGCGATGGCGCGGTACGACATTCCGGTGTTCCTCGCGGAAAAGCCGGATCTGCTGTCTCGTCCGCCGATGGCGCTGGTTACGAATGCACTGGAAGCGGTGCGAAATCACTTCCGATATGAAGATCTGTTCTCCTGTCTCAAGACCGGACTTGCGGGCTTGGATTGGGACGAAATTGACAAATTAGAGAATTATGTGCTCACCTGGAACATCCGCGGCGGAGCATGGGAACGCGAGTGGACCGAGCATCCGGACGGCTATGGTCTGCCCATCGACGAGAACGCGAAGACGCAGCTTGCCGAACTGAACACACTCCGCAAACGGGCAATCGCGCCGTTCTCCGCACTGCGCGAGGCACTTGCAGGTGAGCAGCCTGCAGGTGACTGCGTGCGTGCGCTCTATGCATTCCTTCTCGCGGTAGACGCGCCGCAGCGAATGACCGACCGCGCCGCTGGACACGAGCAGGCGGGCCGTCTGCAGCTGGCCGACGAGTACCGCCAGCTGTGGGAAATCCTGGTTTCTGCGATGGAGCAGTTCGCGTGGGTGTGCGGGGATATGCCGCTGACGCTCGACCGTTTCGCGCAGCTGTTCCGGCTGGTGCTCGGCGAGTATGATGTGGGTACGATTCCGGTTTCGCTCGACCGCGTGACCTGCGGCAACATCGAGCGTGCGTGTACGGAAAATGCGAAATATGTCATCCTGCTGGGCGTTAACGACGGCCTGATACCGAAAACCCCGTCCTCGACTTCGCTGCTGAGTGACATGGACCGCGACAAAATGGATGCGCTCGGCGTGGAACTCAAAGCCTACGGCGAGGAACGCCTGCTGATGGAGCAGGAAACGCTCTATCGGGCACTCGCGTGCCCGACAGACGAGCTGCTGCTGACGTATCACACTATCGACGCAGGCGGCGGTGAAACGCGGCCGTCCTACTTCGTGAACACAGTGCGGGAGCTGCTGCCGGATGTGCCGTTTTCCACCCACCGGACGGAGACCGTGCGCGACCGCCTGCAGGCGGAACGACCGGCGGTCGAACTTGCGTGTGCGTATCTTTCGGGCGACCGGACAGCCGCCGTGCGGGCTGCCTATGACTACTATAAGGATGATGAGCGAGTCAAAAACGCGCAGGCGCAGCGGCGCGGCAGAGGACCGCTGAGCAGTCCGCACACGATTGACGGATTGTACGGAAAAAGCCTCAATCTGACCGCTTCGCGTGTGGATACGTTCTATTCCTGCCGGTTTGCATTCTTTATACAGTATGGTTTGAAGGCCAAGCCGCGCCGCGTGGCGAAGTTTGATGCGCTCTCGACCGGCACGTTCATCCACTATGTGCTCGAGCATGCGCTGGATACCCTTGGAAAGTGCGAGGGCGGCGCCGCCCATGCCGATCAGCCGACCGTGCGGAAAGCCTGCCGTGAAGCGGTACGGCAGTATGTCGCGGAGGAGCTTGGCGGCCTGGAGAATAAAACCGCGCGCTTCCAATACCTGTTCCGCCGACTGGTGCGCGCCGTGGAGCAGATCCTCGACAACGTGATCGAAGAACTGCGCGTATCCGACTTTGCGCCGATTGACTATGAGCTGGACTTCTCGCGCAGCGGCGACCTGCCGCCCGTGCAGTGCGAGGACGGCGATGTGTCGGTTTCACTCTCCGGCAAGGTGGACCGCGTGGACGGCTACATCAAAAACGGTCGTCTCTATCTGCGCGTTATGGACTACAAAAGCGGCAAAAAGTCATTTTCGCTGTCCGACATCTGGTACGGACTCAACATGCAGCTTATCATCTATCTATACACGCTGCAGCAGGAGGGTCTGGACCGCTATCGTGCCCGCCTGACCGCCGAGCTGAACGAAATCGTACCGGCAGGCGTGCTGTATGTTCCGGTACGCGATGAGCTGCCGGATGCGGCGCGCGACACGGACGAGGACGGGCTGCGCATCCTGCGCGACAAGGCGCTGCGGCGTTCGGGTCTGCTGAGCGACGATATGTCGCTGCTCGAGGCGATGGAGCACGGTCTGGAAGGTGACGGACGGTTTATTCCGGTCTCTATCAAGACAAGGAAGGGCGAGGACGAGCCGACGCTTGCCGCCAAGTCTGCGGTAGCTGATCTGGCGAAATTCGGCAGACTGGCACGCTATACGCAGAAAAAGCTGCTCGAAATGGGACAGGCTCTGCGAAACGGCAGCATTGAAGCCGACCCGCGCAAGACCGACCGCAGCTACTGCGAATGGTGCGATTTCCGGGCAGCCTGCCGGTTCGATGAGACCGCCGGAGACAAGGTGCGCTGGCTGAAAAACATCAAGGACAAGGAATTCTGGGAGCAGTTAGGAGGGAACGACAATGCCGAAGTGGACACCTGATCAGCAGACCGCGATTGACGACCGCGGCGGCGCACTGCTGGTTTCGGCGGCAGCCGGCTCGGGCAAGACCGCCGTACTGACCGAGCGCGTACTTCGTCGGCTGACGGACGAGAATGATCCGGTCGATATCGACCGCCTGCTGCTGGTTACGTTTACCAACGCGGCGGCAGCCGAAATGCGTGAGCGAATCGGTGCGGCCCTCGGTGCGGCCGTAGCCGCAAACCCGCGGGATACCCGTCTGCGGCGGCAGCTGTTCCTCGTGCACCGCGCGAAAATCACGACCGTGCACGCGCTGTGTCTGTCGCTCGCGCGCGAGCAGGCGGCGGTGCTCGGTATCGCACCCGACTTTCGCCTGATGGACGAAAACGAGGGCAAGCTGCTTCGCGCCGAGGTGCTCGAAGAAGTGCTTGACACGGCCTACGAGCAGGCGGATGAGAAGTTTTTTGCGCTCTGTGATCTGCTGACGGCGGGGCGCGACGACCAAAAGCTGGGCGAGGTCATTCTCGGCACCTACGAGAAGATTCAGGCGCATCCTGATCCGCGGGCGTTCCTCGAGGATGTGCGCGCCGGATTGTACACGCGCGGCATGGACACGCCGCACGGCCGTGTTCTGCGCGAGCAGGCGAAGTCGGCGGCACAGCACGGTGCGGCATTTCTGCACATGGCTGTGGATGAATTGACCGGCATTGATGAGCTGGCGGACAACTATCTGCCCGCGCTGACGAGCGACTTAAATCAGGCCGAGCGTCTGCTCGATGCGCTGTATAACGGCAACTGGGACGACTGCGTGAAGGCTGCCCGGTCGATCTCGTTTGACCGACTGAAGGCCGCGAGGAAATTTGAGGACAAGGCGTTCCTCGAGCAGATCAAGGCCATGCGCGAGGAGTGGAAGGGCGTTGCCAATAACATTCGGGAGAAATGGCTGACCGTCACCGCAGAGGAAGCGGAGTACGACCGCGGCCTGACAGCCCCCGCGCTGTTCGCGCTCATTGACATGGTAAACGCCTTCGACGATGCCTTTACGGCAGCGAAACGTGCAAGAAATGCTGCGGATTTCAACGATTTGGAGCACTTTGCCGTGCGTCTGCTGTATACAGACGGCAAGCCGTCCGCACTGGCGAAAACCATGTCCGAGCAGTTCACCGAAATTGCGGTGGACGAGTATCAGGACACCAACGCCGTGCAGGATGCCATCTTCCGTGCACTCTCCAGAAACGAGACCAACCTGTTCATGGTCGGTGACGTCAAGCAGAGCATTTACGGCTTTCGACTGGCTGACCCGTCCATTTTCCTTGAGAAATACCGCAGCTTCGGTGAGGTGGCGGACGCCGCTGACGGGCAGCCGCGCCGTGTCGTGCTCGGGCAGAATTTCCGTTCACGAGCGGCCGTGCTGGATGCGTGCAACTATCTGTTTGCCGCCGTCATGGGCGAGACCGTGGGCGATCTCGTGTACACGGACAAGGAGGCGCTGCACCTCGGTGCGGACTACTATCCGGAGGCCGGAAACGAGCGGTACAAGACCGAAGTCCTGCTCGTGGATGCGGACGGACTCGGCGAGGACGATGATGCGCCGGATAAGACCGAACTCGAAGCACGGCTTGCCGCGAAGCGGATTCGTGCGCTGCTCGACGAAGGCTTTCCGGTGATGGATAAGCAGACCGGAAAGCTGCGTCCGGTCACGCCGGGCGACATCGTAATCCTGCTGCGCTCGCCCAGAAGCAAGGCGCCGACCTACATTGCGGAGCTGGAGCGAATCGGCGTAACAGCCAGCGCCGAGCAGCGCGGCGGCCTGCTGGAGACTGCCGAAGTCGGCACGATGGTGTCGCTGCTCAGCGTCATTGACAACCCGCGGCAGGATGTTGACCTTATCGGCGTGATGCGTTCGCCGCTGTTCGGATTCACCGAGCAGGAACTGGCGGATATTCGCCTTGTGGACCGCAAGATCAGCTATTATGACGCGCTGCTGCAGGCGAGAACGGATTTTCCCAAGGTGGAAACCTTCCTGCAGCGGCTGGACTTTCTGCGCACCTTTGCGTGCGATCAGCCGGTGTACCGCCTGCTGTGGGAGATTTACGACCAGACCGGCGCGCTCGGCCTGTACGGCGCTCTGCCGAACGGCGCACAGCGCCAGAGCAACCTGCTGACGTTCTTCGAGCGGGCGCGCTCGTTTGAGGGACAGGGCTTCCGCGGCCTGTTTGACTTTGTGCGCCTGCTGCGCGGCATGCTCGAGCAGGGCGAGGATTTCCAGACGGTCGGTGCCGAGGCCACCGGCGGTGCGGTTCGCATTCTGTCCATCCACAAGTCCAAAGGACTGGAATTTCCGGTCGTTATCGTGGCGGACTGCGCCAAGCAGTTCAACGACAGCGACCTCAAGGAGCCGGTGCTCGTGCACCAGAACCTCGGCTTCGGCAGTAAGTGCCGCGACCGTGACCGCGGTGTGCAGTACGACACAGCCGAGCGCATTGCAGTCTCGGTGCAGATGCGCCGCGAAATGATTTCCGAAGAGCTGCGCGTATTATATGTAGCGATGACGCGTGCAAAGGAAAAACTGATTCTGACGGCAGCCACCGGCAGTCTGCGGAATTCGCTGAAAAAATGGTCGCTGCTGGCATCGCTCGATGACCTGCCGCAGTACGCCATGGGCGCGGCGCGCACGCCGCTTGCGTGGATTCTGACACCGCTGCTGCGGCATCCGTGTGCTCGTGCCTTCCGCGAGGAGTATGCGCCGGAGGTGCCCGAGCACGGCACGGACAATGATGCGTTTATGCTCAAGGTGTATTATCCGAGCGACCTGCAGCCGCAGGAAACTGAAATCCTGCGTTTCGAGGACAGGGAGACCGGCGACTGCACCGTGCAGACGCACCTCGACTACCCGCATGCCTACCTCGCGGAGCTGCCGAGCAAGCTGACCGCCACCGGTGTAGGCCGCGGCTACCGAGCAGACGAGGCCGCCGAGCAGACACCGCCGCCGCGGAAAGAAGTGCAGCTGCGCGCACCGCTGTTCGAGCAGGGAGAAAAAAAGCTGACGCCTGCCGAGATCGGCACAGCGCACCACCTGTTCATGCAGTTCTGCGACTTTGACGCCGCCTGTGCGTCAAACGGCGTGGAAAACGAGCTGAATCGTCTGGCGGAAAAGAAGATTTTGTCCACAGAACAGGCGCATGCTGTGGATAAACGCAAGATCGAACGGTTTTTCGCCTCCGACCTGTACAAAACCTTTATGGCGGAAAACAAGGTGCGGCGTGAGTTCAAGTTCTCCGTGCTTGTTCCGGCGCAAGCGTATTTTCCGGTTGCGGCGGACGCACCCGAGGAAAACGTGCTCCTGCAGGGTGTTATCGACTGCCTGATCGAAACCAGGGACGGCTTTGTTATCCTTGATTTCAAGACCGACCGCATCAAGAAGGGCGGTGCGGACGAGAGAGCCGAGCAGTACCGTCCGCAGCTGGCCGCCTACGCGCGTGCCGTGCATGAGATTTACGGCAGACCGGTCCGCGCGTGTGTGCTGTACTTTTTCCACACCGGCGATACCGAATGGGTGTCGCTCGACGAGACCTGACGGCATTCGACCGCACAGCAGTTAAGAGTGTGTTAAGATTCATTTGCACGCATTGACATTGCGGCCGCACGATGGTAAATTGAGTACAACAAAAGCAAAGGGGCACCGGAAAAATACCGGACGGCTCCGCAGAACCTCAATATGCCACCATCATTCATTCCTCATTTCCAAATGAAAAATCCGCAGACGGGAACGTCTGCGGATTTTTCTATCTGTCAGAGGCTGGTTTCGCGACAGCCGTTTGCACGGATTGCATAACACGCATGCGGCAAAAATCGTGAAAAACCGTCATATGCCCGCTTTACTTTACAGGGCAAAAAGGATATAATAAACTTAACTATCAAAAACGACCTATTTGGAGAAAAGGAGAACGACGAAATGGCGTATTATTTCAGTGAACCTTCGCATACCTTTAACGAATATCTGCTGGTACCGGGGTATTCCTCTGCGGAGTGCATGCCGGCGAACGTAAGCCTGCGCACACCAATCGTTAAGTATAAAAAGGGCGAGGAATCCGCGCTGTATGCCAACATTCCGATGGTTTCCGCAATCATGCAGGCGGTATCGGATGATCGTATGGCGATCGCACTGGCGCAGGAGGGCGGCATCTCCTTTATCTTCGGTTCGCAGTCGATCGAGAGTGAGGCTGCCATGGTTTCCCGCGTAAAGAGCTACAAGGCAGGCTTCATCGTATCCGACTCCAACGTAAAGCCGGACACCACCCTTGAGGAAGTCCTCAAGCTGAAGGAGCGCACCGGTCACTCCACCATGGCTGTTACCGATGACGGCACCGCGAACGGCAAGCTGCTCGGTATTGTCACCAGCCGCGACTACCGTGTTTCCCGCATGGAGCGCAGCGTTAAGGTTGAGGAGTTCATGACGCCGTTTGACAAGCTGATCACCGCTCCGGCAGATACCAGCCTCAAGATTGCAAATGACATCATCTGGGACAACAAGCTGAATTCTCTGCCGCTGGTAGACGACAAGCAGCATCTGGTTTATATGGTATTCCGCAAGGACTACGACAGCCACAAGGCAAACTCTCTTGAGCTGCTCGATGAGCACAAGCGTTATGTGGTCGGCGCAGGCATCAACACCCGCGACTACGCAGAGCGTGTTCCGGCACTGGTTGAGGCCGGCGCAGATGTTCTCTGCATCGACTCCTCCGAGGGTTTCTCCGAGTGGCAGAGCCGCACTCTGTCCTGGGTACGCGCAAAGTACGGCGACAGTGTAAAGGTCGGCGCGGGCAACGTTGTTGACCGCGAGGGTTTCCGCTTCCTTGCTGAGGCCGGCGCGGACTTCATCAAGGTCGGCATCGGCGGCGGCTCCATCTGCATCACTCGTGAGCAGAAGGGCATCGGCCGCGGTCAGGCTACCGCTCTGATCGAGGTTGCAGCCGCTCGTGACGAGTATTTCGAGGAGACCGGCATCTACATTCCGATCTGCTCGGACGGCGGTATCGTTCACGATTATCACTGCACGCTGGCGCTGGCTATGGGCGCTGACTTCCTCATGCTCGGCCGCTACTTCTCTCGTTTTGACGAGTCCCCGACGAACAAGGTCAACATCAATGGCAGCTACATGAAGGAATACTGGGGCGAGGGCTCTGCTCGTGCCCGCAACTGGCAGCGCTACGACATGGGCGGCGACAAGAAGCTGTCCTTCGAGGAAGGCGTTGACTCCTACGTTCCGTACGCAGGCTCGCTGAAGGACAACCTCGGTCTGACCCTGAGCAAGGTCCGTTCCACCATGTGCAACTGCGGCTCTCTGTCCATTCCGGAGTTCCAGAAGAAGGCAAAGATCACGCTGGTATCCGCAACCTCGATCGTCGAGGGCGGCGCACACGATGTTGTGCTCAAGGAAACCGCATCTACGAGCAAATAAGCATAGTTTACTCACAAATTGCCCCACAGGTTATCTCTGCGGGGCAATTCTTATCGGAAATGAGATTGCATGAAGGGGGAGGGGCGCTATGCCTCAGAATAATAAGCCGGGACGCCGTCTGCTGCGGCGGCTGTACGGTTCGTGGTACCGCGTGCGGCGCAATATCAGCGCGTTTGCGCGGTGGTGCCTGTTTGCAGTCATTATCGGCGTGGTGGTGGGCGCAGTCGGCGCGGCGTTTGAGCACGCCCTCGAATGGGCGACCGAAACCCGTCAGGAATACAGCTGGACGCTGTATTTTCTGCCGCTGGTCGGTCTGTTTATCGCGCTCTGGTACAGTAAAATGGATATGCCGCTTGAACGCGGCACCAACTTCATCCTGACCTCGGTGCGGCAGGATCATCCGGTGCGGCTGCGGCTTGCTCCGAGCATCTTTATCACCTCGGTGCTGACCCACCTGTGCGGCGGCTCTGCCGGACGAGAAGGTGCGGCGTTGCAGCTCGGCGGTGCGATTTCGGGCAATATCGGACATCTGATGCACCTGGACGACAAGGATTCCCGCACCATTACCATGTGCGGTATGGCGGCGTGCTTTTCGGCACTGTTCGGCACACCGCTTGCGGCGAGCGTGTTCGCAATGGAGGTTATCAGCGTGGGCGTGATGTACTACGCGGCGCTGTTTCCGTCCATCCTCGCGAGCGTGATCGCGCATCAGGTAGCGCTGCAGCTTGGCGGCGGCACGACCGCGTTTACGCTCTCCGGTGTGCCGGAAAATACGGATGTGCTGCTCATTGTAAAGCTGGTGGCGTTCGGCATGGTCTGCGCCGGACTGAGTGCGCTCGTGTGCGTCATCTTCCATAAAATCGGTCATCTGTTCAAGCATTTTCTGCCGAACCAGTACGCCTGCATTGCGGTTGGCGGCGCGGTCGTGGTGCTCATCAGCCTGCTGCTCGGCACGCGCGACTACAACGGTGCAGGCATGCAGGTCATTGAACACGCGATTGCCGGTCACGCGGCATACGAGGCGTTTTTCCTCAAGCTGGTGCTGACGGCGATTACCATCGGTGTCGGCTATAAAGGCGGTGAGATCGTGCCCGTGCTGTTCATCGGCGCGACCTTCGGCGCCGCCTACGGCGGATTTTTCGGTCTGGCGCCGTCCTTTGCGGCCGGTCTCGGTATGACGGCCGTGTTCTGCGGCGTGACAAATTCGCCGCTTACATCCATCCTGCTGGCGTATGAGCTGTTCGGCGGTCAGAGCCTTGCGCTGTTTGCACTGGTCATCGCCATCGCGTACATGCTCTCCGGCTACTACGGCCTGTACAGTGAGCAGAAGATCATCTATTCCAAGCTCCAGCCGAGATATATCGACCGAAAAACCAAATAACCAACCATCCGTAGGGCGCGACGACTCGGCGCGCCGTGTAAATCATGTGCAGTTGCTGAAAAAGCGGCGTGCCGAGGTCGTCACGCCCTACGATATACGTTCTCGAAAGGAACAAAACCAATGCAGAATTTCAAAGGTGCAATTTTCGACATGGACGGCACGCTTTTGGACTCCATGCCGGTCTGGAAACGACTGACACAGCGCTACCTTGCGCAGTTCGACGTTCACATCACAGACGCGGACTACGCGGTATGCGAGGGCTTTTCCCAGCCGCAGGTCGCGGAGTATTTTCTGAAACGCTATCCGAACCTGCCGCTGACCCAGCAGCAGATGCTCGACGGCATGGACGAGATGATTACCTCGCGCTACGAGACGATTGCCCGGCCGAAGGACGGCGTGATCGATTTTCTCGAAGGTCTGCGCGCACGCGGCATCAAAATGGCCATCGCTACGCTGACGGCACGCCGCCACGCGGAGAAGGCGCTCATCGACCGCGACATGATGAAATATTTCGAGTTCATGCTCACCATCGAGGACGTAGGCGTGCCCAAGTACGAGCCGGACATCTATCTCGAAGCCGCAAAGCGTCTCAGTCTGACAGCAGGCGAGTGCATGGTGTTTGAGGATGCGCCGTATGCGGGCGTAACGGCGAAAAAAGCCGGTTTTGCGCTCTGCGGTATGGCAGAGCCCGCCTACGCGGAGGGCGAAGACACGCTCCGGCAGGTGAGCGATGTGTTCGTCGAGCATTCCTTTGCCGAACTTGCGGATAAACTGTAAAAAACACTTGCAATATAACGCATCATATCCTATTATATATAGGAAAGAGAGTATGGAGCTGCGTTAGAAATCCTAACGCGGCTTCCTTTTACGTTGGGAGGCTGAAATTTTTGGAACAACAGAATAAAATGGGAACCGCCCAAATGGGTCCGCTGATCTTTTCGATGGCACTGCCGGCGATGATCTCCATGATCATCAACGCGCTGTACAATATCGTGGACAGTATCTTCGTGGCCAAGTATTCGCAGGATGCGCTGGCGGCGGTTTCGCTCGTATATCCGCTGCAGATGCTGGTCGTGGCGATCGGTGTCGGCACAGGCGTGGGCGTAAACTCACTCATTGCGCGCCGTCTGGGTGAAAAGCGCCAGAAGCACGCGGACTCGGCGGCAGAGCACGGTGTTGCGCTGGCGGTTGTTGGCGGCATCGCATTCTTCATCCTCGGCTGGGGATTTTCGGGTGTATTCGTCGGCGCATTCGGTGCGAGCGAGGCGGTTTCGGCTTACGCTATCCAGTATTCGCACCTTGCGGTCGGCATGAGTATTTTTGTTATGATCTCGATGATGTGCGAGAAGATCCAGCAGTCCGGCGGCAACATGATCATCCCGATGTGTCAGGGTCTGACCGGTGCGATCATCAACATCATCCTTGACCCGCTGATGATCTTCGGTATCGGTCCGTTCCCGGAGATGGGCATCCGCGGTGCGGCGCTCGCGACCGTTATCGGCCAGATATTCGGTATGGCGCTCGGTCTTTGGGGTGTGTTCCGTCAACAGAAGGTGCTGAATGTCAACATGCGCGAGTTCAAGTGGCGCGGACAGACGATCAAGGACATTTACCGTGTCGGCCTGCCGGGTATTGTCATGCAGAGTGTCGTTTCCGTTATGACGGCGGGCATGAACGGCATTTTGATTGCCTTCTCGCAGACGGCGGTCAACGTACTCGGTGTGTATTTCAAGCTGCAGACCTTCGTCTTTATGCCGGTATTCGGACTCAATCAGGGTGCGCTGCCGGTTATGGGCTACAACTACGGCGCACGCAACCGCAAGCGTCTGATGGGGGCATACAAGATCACGCTGACGGCGGCTGTCGTCATTATGGCGCTTGGTCTGGTGCTGTTCCAGCTGCTGCCCGAGCAGATGCTTATGCTGTTTGTGGACAAGTCTGATGCAGCGGCAGCACAGGAGATGATTGAGGTCGGCGTTCCGGCGCTCAAGACCATCAGCCTGTCCTTCCTCGGTGCAGCGTTCGGTATCATTAATTCCACAATGTTTCAGGCAACCGCACGCGGCATGAACAGCCTGATCGTGTCTGTCTGCCGTCAGCTGGTCGTTATCCTTCCGGCGGCATGGCTGCTGGGTCAGCAGTTTGGCCTGAATGCGGTATGGTATGCATTCCCGATTGCAGAAATCGCAGCATTCTTTATCTCGTATATTCTGCTCTGGCGCGAATACCGCTCGGAACTGCGGTTCCTTGATATAGAAAAGGAGGCAAAGGCATGAAACGAATTGCCAGCTTTGAAGTAAACCATGATAAACTGAAGCCGGGTATGTATACCTCGCGTATCGACGGCGACATCACCACCTATGATATCAGAATGGTGTACCCGAATGCGGGTACTTACATCCAGCCTGCGGCGGGTCACACGTTTGAACACCTGTTTGCAACGTATGCGCGCAACTCGAAGTTTGCCGATCAGATCATCTACTGCGGTCCGATGGGCTGTCAGACCGGCTTCTACTTCCTTGTGCGCGATATGAAGCCGTCGGACGCGATTGCGCTCGTGCAGGAGAGCATGGCGTTTATCGCCGCTTACGAGGGCGAGATTCCGGGTGCGAGCCGCATTGAGTGCGGTAATTATCTGCTGCACGATCTGGCAGGCGCAAAGCATCTTGCCGCTTCCATGATTCCCGTGCTCGAGGGCTGGAAAGAAGAAAATCTGATTTATGAAAAATAATGCTTGCATTTTCGGAAAACATGTGGTAAGATAATTTTACGACTGTTGGAGATATGTAAACATATCCGTGGAAAGAGGTGAAACAACATGAAACAGGGCATCCATCCCGACTACAAGCAGACCACGATCCGCTGTGCCTGCGGCAATGTCATTGAGACCGGCTCCACCAAGGAGAACATCGTCGTTGACGTTTGCTCCAAGTGCCACCCCTTCTTCACGGGTAAGCAGAAGCTGGTAGACACCGGCGGACGTGTTGATCGCTTCAAGAAGCGTTTCAATCTGGACAAGTAATGTGAAAAGCCATCGAAACGTGTTTTCGGTGGCTTTTTCGTTATCCGTTTTCAGATTGCGGAAGGGTGTTTGCGGTACAGGCGGTTCATCCTGTCCGGGCGGAAAGTTTTTCGCTGAACCTCAGCGGAGAGTTGCCGTCTGCGGACGGCAGGAGAGTCGCCGTACCCACGGCGGTGGGCAAGAGGGTAGACACCTGCGGTTTCTACCCTCTTAACTCCCGTTTCCCTTTGTTTCTTAGCTTGGCGCAGACCAGAGACCGGCGACCGCTCCGAAATAGGGGAACGGCAGTCGGGTTACCCGTCTGTAGGGGCGCGCATTGCGCGTCCATTACTCGACCGATTCGCAGTTCTCGGATACCATACTGCTACACAGACGGTTTACTCTGCGCAGGCGCGGCATATCTGTGCCGCGCAACTCGTTGGTCTGGTGGCTATGGACGGCGCCTGCGAGTTTTATTTGATAACGAATGTTACCGCAGGGTGCGCCGACTTACAACGATAGGGCATTTTCTATATAACAAAAATCCGCCACGACTGGTCGTGACGGAAAAATATTCACTTTGTCTACCTTCATATTACCGCAAATCGGACGGAAAATCAAGTCTTGTACGGTTTTGCGTTTGGGTGTAATAAATATAGAGGACAATTTAACAGCAAGGAGGAATTTTCCATGCCGTTTACCAATCAAACAGAAGAAAAGCAGATCGAACGGGCGGTTCTGGTCGGTCTGTCGTGTCCGAGCTTCAACACCGATCAGGATGCGGACGAGCGCACGATGGACGAGCTGCGCGCGCTGGCGGAGACTGCCGGTGCGGAGGCCGTTGCGATGACGCTGCAGCGCCGTCCGGCACCGGATGCCCGCACGTTTATCGGTGAGGGCAAGGCGGAAGAGGTCAAGCAGCTTGCCGAGATGAACGACGCAAGTCTGATCCTGTTCGACAATGAGCTGTCGCCGTCGCAGATGAGCAATCTGGAGGAACTGACCGGCCGCACGGTACTCGACCGCTCGGCGCTCATCCTCGATATTTTCGCGCAGCGTGCGCGCACCGGCGAGGGCAAGCTGCAGGTCGAGCTGGCGCAGTACCAGTACATTCTGCCGCGTCTGGCGGGCATGGGCAAGGCGATGAGCCGTCTCGGCGGCGGCATCGGCACGCGCGGACCCGGTGAGAGCAAGCTGGAGAGCGACCGCCGTCACATCCGCAGCCGCATCGACAAGCTGCGCCGTGATCTGGAGCAGGTGCGGCAGGTGCGTTCTGTGCAGCGCCGCCAGCGCAAAAAGGCCGAGCTGCCACTGGTTGCCATTGTCGGCTACACGAACGCGGGCAAGTCCACGCTGCTGAATACGCTGACCGGCGCGGGCATCGAGGCGAACGACCGTCTGTTCGATACACTCGACCCGACTACGCGTAAAAAACGCATTTCGGATACGCAGGAAATCCTCCTGTCCGATACCGTAGGCTTTATTCGCAAGCTGCCGCATCATCTCGTATCGGCGTTCAAGGCAACGCTCGAGGAACTGGCGTATGCCGATCTGCTGCTGCACGTTGTGGACGTTTCGGATGAAAACTGGCAGATTCATGCACAGACTGTGGATAAGGTTGTGGCACAGCTCGGCGCACAGGATATTCCGCGCGTGATGGTGTATAACAAGGCGGATAAGTGCGACCCGGACGTCATTCCGTTCATTCGACCGGATGAGGGTGTGAAGATTTCCGCAAAGAGTGGAGAGGGCATTGACGACCTGCTGACTGCCATCGAAAAGGCGCTCGGCAAGGGCAAGCATAAGGTAAAGCTGTGCATTCCGTACAGCGACGGCGCCGTGCTCGATATGCTGCACCGTGAAGCGCAGATCGACTCGACCGACTATGCCGCAGAAGGCACGATTGTTGAGGCGGTTGTGGATGATAAGACCTACGGCAGAGTTTCGACATACATTATGGGTAATGAGTAATTACTAATTCCTAATTATTTAAGGATTTGCTGATGGAAAAAGATTACTTTGTGCCTTTCGCCAGCTACGGCGAGGACAAATTTGAAGAAAAACGCTCCAAGTTCACCGGACGGCTGTGGCATGTTGAAACCGCCGAGGAGGCGGTAGCGAAGATAAAGGAAATGCGCGAGACCTACTGGGACGCGACACACAACTGCTACGCCTACATTCTCCGTGAAGGCAATGTGATGCGCTACTCGGATGACGGAGAACCGCAGGGCACGGCAGGCATGCCAATCCTCGAGGTGCTGCGCCACGAGAACCTGACCGACTGCGTTTGCGTTGTCACGCGCTATTTCGGCGGTATTCTGCTCGGCACGGGCGGACTGGTCCGCGCGTACACGCAGGGCGCGCAGGTGGCTGTCGCGGCGGCCGGTGTGCAGAGAATGAGCCTGTATACGGTGGCGCTCATCGCGTGCCCGTACAATCTGTACGAGATTATTCTGCACCTGCTGCCGGACCACGACTGTGCGGTCGAGGAGACCGACTACGGCGCGGATGTAACGCTGACCGTGACGCTGCCCGCCGGTCATGAGGACAAGCTCAATCAGGCGCTCGCCGAAGCCACGGCAGGGCAGGTCTACGCCGAGGTCATGGAGACCCGATTCATGGGTCGGCGTGTCAAGTAAATATCGGCTTGCAAGGCTCACAAAATTCTGAAAAAATTTTTGTGAAAAAAAGAGGATTTTCAGATTTCGTTTCGTATAACTATTATGTGACGGATTCTCCGAGGCTGAGGAGGCGGTACATATGACCATTCGAGAGCAGAACGAACAGCGCGAGCACGCGGTGCTTGAGCCGTGGGCGACCTTTGCGGACAGCTCCGCAGGCAGGCTGCGCCCGATGGAACCGTGTCCGTACCGCACCTGCTTTCAGCGCGACCGCGACCGCATTATCCACTCGAAGGCGTTCCGGCGGCTGGGCAACAAGACGCAGGTATTTATCTCGCCGGAGGGCGACCACTACCGTGCTCGGCTGACGCATACGCTCGAGGTTGCGCAGATTGCGCGGACCATCGCGCGGGCGCTCGGACTCAACGAGGATTTGACCGAAGCGATTGCGCTCGGACATGATCTCGGGCACACGCCGTTCGGTCACGCCGGAGAGGCGGCACTCGATGAGGTTTGTCCGTTCGGTTTTCGGCACAACGAGCAGAGTCTGCGCGTGGTGGATGTGCTCGAGGATTTGAATCTCACGCGTGAGGTGCGCAACGGCATTGTCTGCCATACCGGCAGGCGCAAGGCGAGTACGCCGGAAGGCCGCATTATCCACTTTGCCGATCGCATTGCCTATATCAACCACGATATTGACGATGCGGTACGCGCGGGCATTATCCGCGAGAGCGATATTCCGCAGCATTTGAGAAAACGCCTGGGTGGGACGCACGGCAAGCGTATTGATACACTGGTGACGGCGATGATCGAGTACGGTCAGCGGTATCTGGAGATCGGCATGGACGAGCAGATGCACGAGGACATGATGGAGCTGCGGCAGTTCATGTTCGATCATGTGTACCACGGCACGGCCGCACAGCGTGAGGAAAAACGCGCAAAATCCATGCTGCGCAGTTTGTACGAATATTTTATCGAGCATCCTGACGAGCTGCCGGACGATTACTTCGTGCTGCAGGCCCGAGGGGAGGCGCTCGAGCGGATTGCGTGCGACTATGTTGCAGGCATGACCGACCGCTACTCGATAGCGGTTTATAAGAATTTGTTTATTCCGAAAAGCTGGAATAAGATTGAGGATTAACGAAAATGGGTATCATATATTCGTTTTCGTTCGATAAATAGGGAAGGAGGGGCACGAAATGCCGTTTGACCGTATATTTCTGGACGAGCTGTCCGCGCGGAACGACATTGTAGAGATCGTTTCGCAATATGTGCAGCTGAAAAAGAGCGGCGCGAACTATTTCGGTCTGTGCCCCTTCCACAACGAGAAAACCGGTTCGTTTTCGGTCTCTCCGGACAAGCAGATCTTTCACTGCTTCGGCTGCGGCGCAGGCGGCGGTGTCATCACCTTTATTATGAAGGCGGAAGGTCTGACCTTCCCGGACGCGGTACGCTATCTCGCCGAGCGGGCGGGCATGCAGATACCCGAACAGGGTGAAGCCGAGCGCAAAGCGGCGCGCCACAGAGAGCGTCTGTACGCGCTCTGCAGGGACGCCGGACGCTATTATTATGACACACTCTGGCGGCCGGAAAACCGAACCGCACAGCAGTATTTTATCAACCGAGGTCTGTCCCGAAGGACGATGAACCGTTTCGGACTGGGTTATGCACCGGATTCCTTCCACGCGCTCATCGACGCGATGACGGCCAAAGGATACACGCGCGAGGAACTCATGGACGCCGGTCTGGTCAGCCGCAGCGAAAAGGGACATATTTACGACCGGTTCCGCAACCGTGTCATGTTCCCGATCATCGACGTGCGCGGCCATGTGATCGCATTCGGCGGCCGTGTGCTGGATGATTCCAAGCCGAAGTACCTGAACTCGCCGGAAACGCCGATCTTCCACAAGAGCCGCAATCTGTTTGCGCTCAACCTGTCAAAAAGCACGAAGAACGATTATTTTATCTTAGCCGAGGGCTATATGGATGTCATCGCGCTGCATCAGGCGGGATTTGATTCTGCGGTTGCATCGCTTGGCACCTCGCTGACCGAGGAGCAGGCGCGCATTATCGCGCGTCATACCGACCGCATTGTCATCTCGTATGACGCGGACGGAGCCGGTCAGGCGGCGGCACAGCGCGCGATCGACATCCTGAAAAAATGCGATCTGCAGGTCAAGGTGCTGCGTATTCCGGGGGCCAAGGACCCGGATGAATTCATCAAGGCACGCGGCGCGGATGCGTTCCGCAATCTGATTGAACGCAGTGAGGATCACAACGCGTTCCGCATTGAGCAGATTGCCGCGAAGTACGACCTTGAGGACGATGAAGCACGCGTGCTGTTCCTCAGAGATGCAGCGCGGATGCTCGCCGGCATCGAGAGCACCATCGAACGTGAGGTCTACGCCGGACGTGCCGCCAAGATGGCAGGCGTGACCGCCGAAGCCATGAACGTTGAGGTTCGGCGCGAACTCGGCATCCAGCGCAAGCGGCGAAAGGCTGCCGAACGGCGTGAGATACGCTCTCCGGTCGGACTGGCGCAGCCGAAGGACAGGTCGCTGGCGTATACCGACATGAAATCCGCAAAGGCTGAGGAGAACGTGCTTAGACTTCTGTTCTCAGACCAGAAATTGATTGCCGTTGCCGAAAAAGACTTGCAGTCGGCGTGGTTTTCTGCACCGGTGCTGCGTAAGATATACGAGCGCGTGCTCGAGTTGAACCGAAACAACCAGATGGTCGATGTGCTGTCCTTTGAGGGATGGCTGGAGCCTAACGAAATGAGCCTGCTGTCCGCGATACTCGAACCCAGCATTCCGGCCGGAGAGCATCGAGGGGAACTGCAGGAATACATAAACACCATACGAATGCAGCGCGTCAAGGATGGAACCATTACGCAGGCGGGAGAGGACCCGCTGCTTACATTCGGACGCATCAAAAAACAAAACGCGGGAGGACAAACGATATGACGAAAGCAAACGCAAATGCAGCCGCAAACGCACAGGAGCAGCAGGCAGCACAGCAGCAGATCCTGCGCGACCTGCTCGCGCTTGGCAAGAAGAACGGCCGACTGACCCTCAAGGAGATCTCGGATGCACTGAGCCATTTGGAGCTGTCGAGCGAGGACATCGACAAGGTGTACGAGACGCTCGAGACCATGGGCATCGAGGTCGAGACGAACGGTGTGCTGGAGAAGGTCATCGGTGACGATGACGACTCCTTTGAGCCGGAGGAAGTGGAAGAGGTTCCGGAGGAAGAACTGGTCGATACCTCTGCCATGGCTGAAACGTTCGCCATTGACGATCCGGTCCGTATGTATCTGAAGGAGATCGGCAAGGTCGATCTGCTGTCTCCTGAGGAGGAGGTAACGCTCGCAGAGCGCATGCAGAAGGGCAACGAGGCCGCAGAGCGCATCGCAAACGAAGGCGATGCCATTCCGGCGGAGGAGCGCGCACAGCTTGAGAAGGATATCAAGCTCGGTGACCGTGCCAAGAAGCGTCTGGCTGAGGCGAACCTGCGACTGGTTGTCTCCATTGCAAAGCGCTATGTCGGCCGCGGCATGCTGTTCCTTGATCTGATCCAGGAGGGCAACCTCGGTCTGATCAAGGCGGTTGAGAAGTTCGACAGCACCAAGGGCTTTAAGTTCTCTACCTACGCAACGTGGTGGATCCGTCAGGCGATCACCCGTGCGATTGCGGATCAGGCGCGTACGATCCGTATTCCGGTACACATGGTTGAAACCATCAACAAGGTCATCCGCGTATCCCGTCAGCTGCTGCAGGAGCTGGGCCACGATCCCAGTCCGGAGGAGATCGCTAAGGAGATGAACATGCCGGTTGACCGTGTGCGCGACATCCTGAAGATCGCGCAGGAGCCGGTATCGCTCGAGACGCCGATCGGCGAGGAGGAGGATTCTCACCTCGGCGACTTCATCCCGGACGACGACGCGCCGGAACCGGCAGAGGCGGCCTCCTTTATGCTGCTCAAGGAGCAGCTCGTCGAGGTGCTCAAAACTCTGACGCCGCGTGAGGAAAAGGTTCTGCGCCTGCGCTTCGGCATCGAGGACGGTCATACCCGCACCCTTGAGGAAGTCGGCAAGGAGTTCAACGTAACGCGTGAGCGTATCCGCCAGATCGAGGCAAAGGCGCTGCGTAAGCTGCGTCATCCGTCGCGCTCCAAGAAGCTGAAGGATTTTCTGAACTAAAGAAGCCCAAAGCCGCTTACCGACAGGTAAGCGGCTTTTTTATGGAAAACGGAGAATTGAGGATGGAGAATGAAACCATTATGTTAATTCTCCATTCTCAGTTACTGCGATATTCGAGATACCGCAAAAATGCTTGACCGCCGGAGATGCGTCTATCGTGTTGTAAAACTGCGGCAGAATATTGCCTGAGATCGGCGGAACGGCCAGCTGTGCAAAATGCCGTCACAGGCTTCCCTTTGTCAGATTGTGCGAAGGGTGTTTTTTTCTTCCTTTGTGAAGTAGCACTAAAATTATATCATTTTATTTGTAAGAAATAAACAAAAGCAAGTGATTTCGCTGAAAATCTTTCGGAAATGCAAAAAACAAAGGAAAATTCGGATTTTTTATCAGAATGTGTGCGAAACGTACACTAAGTGGCCGCCGCTGTTATTCGACGGAGTTGTGAAAAATGCTACATGAAAATTGCACAAAAAACAGCTTGCATACCTGGCTTATGTGGTGTATAATAACGAAGAAGGGAAACGATCCCACAAAGAGAGGATCGCTCCCGCGAAACAAAGCGCCCAGGAGTATAACGTGCCGGCAGGGCACGATAACAGGTTAGGGCAGGGGAGTGTAATATAAACTATGGCGAATTATCCGGTTAACAAGATCCGTAATGTATGTCTGATGGGTCACGGCGGCGACGGCAAGACCTCGCTGGTCGAGAGCCTGCTCAATATCGCCGGTGTAACCGACCGCGTTGGCAAGATCGCGGACGGCAACACGGTTTGTGACTTTGATCCCGAAGAGATCAAGCGCAGGTTTTCCATTTCCACGGCTGTAGCGCCGGTAGAGTGGAACGGCTGCAAGATCAATCTGCTCGATACCCCGGGTTTCTTTGATTTTGAAAGTGAAGTGCAGTGCGCACTGCGCGTTGCGGAGTCCGCGCTGATCGTCGCAACCGGCAAGTCCGGTCCGGGCGTCGGCACCGAAAAGGCTTGGGCTCACTGTGAGGAGCACGCAATGCCGCGTATGTTCTACATCTCCAAGATCGACGAGGAAAACTCGGATTACTATAACTCTCTGCACAAGCTGCAGAAGCAGTTCGGCGTATCGGTAGCGCCGATCGTTGTCCCGATTTTTGAAGGCAACCGCGATACCGTTGGTATTGTGGACTGCGTTATCCGCAAGGCGTACCGCATGGAAGGCAACAAGCGTGTCGAGATCCCGATCCCGGACAATATGAAGGACCGTGTCGACCAGCACCGTGCAGCACTGTGCGAGAACATCGCCGAGCTGTCTGAGGACCTGATGGAGCGTTACTTCGCAGGTGAGGAGTTCTCGGATGAAGAACTGATCGCCGGCATCCGTCAGGGTGTGAAGGATCTGGTTCTCGCGCCGGTATTCTGCGGCACTGCTGCAACCGGTATCGGCTCCTACGCACTGCTTAAGGGCATTGCGGACTACATGCCGTCTCCCGACGAAAAGCCGGTTGAGATCTGCGAGGACGAAAAGGGCGAGCTGATCGAGATCAACTGCACCCCGAACGGCTCTGCCTGTGCATTTGTATTTAAGACGGTCGCTGACCAGTACGGCCGCTTCTCCTACTTTAAGGTTATGTCCGGCGAGGTTAAGCAGGATATGACGCTGGTCAACAAGCGTGCCGATGCAAACGAGAAGATGGGTCACATCTTCACCGTATGCGGCAAAAAGACAACCGAGGTTCCGGTGATTGGCTGCGGTGACATCGGTGCCGTTTCCAAGCTGGTTACCACCAAGACCGGCGATACGCTTTCGATGAGCGTTCGCAAGGTTGAGCTTGAGTCGATCGAGATTGCGCCGCCGTGCTACACGCAGGCAATCGCGCCTAAGGTAAAGGGCGTTGAGGAGAAGATCTCCACCGGCCTTGCTCGTCTGCGTGACGAGGATCCGTCCTTCGATACCGAGTTTAACCCGGAAACTAAGCAGCATCTGATCTCCGGTGCCGGCGATATTCATCTGGACGTTCTGTGCTCCAAGCTGAAGGATAAGTTTGGCGTAGAGGTTACGCTGACCGATCCGATCGTTCCGTACCGCGAGAAGATCCGCAAGGCTGTTACGGTAGAAGGCAAGCATAAGAAGCAGTCCGGCGGTCATGGTCAGTACGGCCACGTTAAGATGGAATTTGCACCGTATGCCGAGGGTGATTATCTGTTCCAGGAGAAGATTTTCGGCGGTTCCGTGCCGAAGAACTTCCATCCGGCAGTTGACAAGGGCATCCGCGAGGCGATGGAGCATGGCGTTCTGGCCGGCTACCCGATGGTTGGCCTGCGTGCAACCCTGCTCGATGGCTCCTACCACGATGTAGACTCCAACGAGCTGTCCTTCAAGATGGCAGCACGTCTGGCATACAAGGCCGGTATCCCGGAGGCAAATCCGGTACTGCTCGAGCCGGTATGCTCGCTCAAGGTCGTTATCCCGGATTCCTACATGGGCGATGTTATCGGCGATCTGAACAAGCGCCGCGGCCGCATCATGGGCATGAATCCGCTCGACGGCGGCAAGCAGGAAATCGTAGCCGAGTGCCCGATGGCAGAGCTTGGCGATTACGCGATCAAGCTGCGCTCCATGACGCAGGGCAGAGGCTCGTTTGTTTCCCAGTTCGAGCGCTACGATGAGGCACCGGTTCCGGTACAGGAAAAGGTTATCGCAGCGAATAAGGCTCGTCTGGAGGCGCTGAACAAGGAATAACATTCCCTGCATTTTGTGAAATTGAAACCGGCTGCGTGAGCGGCCGGTTTTTCTTTGCTTAACCGGTTAGGAATGGGTGTTTGACGCTTGCGAAGCGAACGAAACTTGCTTACCCGGCAGGGGCACAAGAGGGCATGGCGAAAATCAGAGAGCGGCGACCGCTGCGAAAAAGGGGAACGGCAGAGGATTTTTTCTATCGTAGGGGAGCACAGTGTGCTCCCATTTCTTTACCTCTACGCAGTGCCAGATACTTTGCTGTTACACAGGCGGTTTCATCTCCGCAGGCGCGGCACAAGGTGAATTGCCCGAAGGGCAAGAGAAGGTTTCAAGGGGGCTAACAGTGTTGCACAACTCGATTGCGTGTTGTTATGGATGGCATCTGCGAATATACCTGTATGAATACGCTTTATCTGATATTCTCTACCCTCTCTCCTCTCTAAAAAACGCCTGCTTCCTCACTCCTAACTCCTATCTTGCAGAAACTGAAGATTTCTCCTATAATGAGATTTGAAGGGGGAGCTGCCCATGAAGAACAAACGAATGCGCTATATATCGATAACGGCGGCTATCCTGCTGGTTTTTGTGCTGCTGATGCTGCTGTTTTCCAACCGATCGGGCGATTTCAGCGCAATGGAAGCGCAGAACGGCGTACTGGATGCAACATCAGCGGACTTTTCGTCGGCGGTATATGAGATAGACGGTGAATGGGCGTTCTATCCTGAGGTACTCGGCAGCGGCGCAGAGCTGAACACTGCCCAACCGGGAGAACGCAATGAATCCATTCCATACGGCTCATACCGGCTGAAAATACACGCGCAGCCGAAACAATACCTGACACTCGGCGGCTACTCATTCGATTACAGCACGCGTGTGCTGGTAAACGGCAGTGAAGTGCTCGAAATCGGTAAGGTGGGGGCGTCTGCGGCGGAGTCTGAGCCGCGCATCGACTATATGCTCATACCGATTTACACCGGCGAGGATGGCACGGTCGAGGTGGTCTGCCAGTACGCGAATTTCGTGCACCGCGAAGGCGGCGGTCTGACGCAGATGCACCTGTCCACCGCGGAGAACATCGACCGCATGCGCCGAAGCCGGAATCTGTATTCACTGGTGCTTGGCGGTTCGCTGTGCCTGTTCGGCATGTATTTTCTGCTGTTTGCGGTCTTTCAGGGCGAGAGCAAGTATGTTTTCCTCGCGGTCATCTGTGTGCTGCTCGGTCTGCGCGACCAGAATTTCTATGTGCTGCATCTGCTGCCTGCAAACTACAACTGGGCAGTCGCATATCGGTTTCTGGTGCTGATGATTACGCTGCAGCCGTGTTTTCTGCTGCTTTTGCTGCAAAGCCTGTACGAAAAACTGGCGAAGCCAATCGTTGTGCGGTGCTATACGGCGCTGTATGCTGTGCTGGCGGCGGCGCATTTTATCCTGCCGACGCAGGATATCGCACCGCTGAGTAAAATCGGGTACTATCTCTCGATACCGTTTTTCCTGTATCTGGTTGTACAGCTGATTCGGCGGTTCTGGCGTATCCGGCGGTTTGAATGGGACGATGTGCTTGTTCTGCTCGGCTATCTGCTGCTGTTCGGCTCGAACGTGTACGAGGCGGTATTTGGCCGCATCGTGACGACCATCACGCGCCACGGAGCAGCGCCGCCGTATCTGCTGGTGTTCGTGTTCCTGATTGCGGGAGCCATCAGCCTGAAGATCAACCGCCGGGAACAGGAGCTGTCCGAGAGCCGCCGTCAGCGCGAGGTGCTGACCCAGCTCAACCGGCTGAAAAGCGAATTTCTGCACCAGATGGCGCACGAACTGAAAACGCCGCTCACGGTTATGAGCGGCTACGCGCAGCTGACCGACTGGCAGCTTGGCACCGGAGCGGTCGGCGCGAGCGCGCATGAACACATGCAGACCATTTCGTCCGAAGCGCAGCGGCTTTCTGCGCTCGTATCGCGGCTGATCGATCTCGCCAACGGCGGTTCACCCGATATTGAGATGGGCGTCATTGACGCGGCGCAGCTGCTGTCCGGTGCGGCGGATGTATGCCGTCCCATGCTGGAAAAAAAGCACAACCGGTTGGAAAGCGACAGCGGAGACGGTATTGTGCTCTGGGGCAATCCGGAAATGCTGCTGCAGGTGCTCATCAACCTGACGGTCAATGCCAATCGCCACACAGAGAACGGCGTGATCGCCTACCGCATTACGGACGAGGGCGAGCGGGTGTGCCTGCGCGTGAGCGACACCGGCAGCGGCATTGCGCCCGACCTGCTGCCGCATATTTTTGAGAAGGGCTGCAGCGGCGATGGCGGCAGCGGTATCGGTCTGACGATCTGCGCGGACGCGATGAAGATTCACCACGGCTCGCTCGAGGTGGAGCATACCGATGCAGACGGCACGGTGTTCCGGCTCGAACTGCCGAAAAAGCCGCTCAAAACACAAGGAGAGAACGATTGTGGAAGATAAACTGATTTTGCTGGTCGAGGACAATCCGCACATCATGGCGATCAACGACGCGGCATTGCACATGCGCGGTTACCGCACCCTGCAGGCAGAAACCGCGCACAAGTGCCGGGAGCTGCTGTGCTTTCACGCGGTGGACTTGATCGTGCTGGATATTCTTCTGCCGGACGGCGACGGCGTGGCGCTGTGCCGCGAGATCAAGCAGGAATATGACGTGCCGATCCTGTTCCTGACCGCTATGGGCGAAAACGAGGATATCGTCAAGGGACTGACCGCAGGCGGAGACGATTATCTGACAAAGCCGTATGATCTGGAGGTGTTCATGGCCCGCGTGGAAGCGCGTCTGCGTGCGGCGCACCCGAAGGAACGCGCAGTACGGCTTGGCCCGCTGCGGATGAATCTGCTGAGCGGACGCGCGTACATCGGAGAGACCGACCTGAATCTGACGCAGAAGGAGTTTGCGGCGCTGCTGTATCTGGCGCGGCACCCGAACCGCAGCGTCAGCGCGCAGGAGCTGTACGAGGCGGTCTGGCAGCAGCCGATGGGAGACGACCCGCATGCCGTGCGCATGACGATCTCGCGGCTTAAGCAGAAGCTCGGCGGAGAGGATGCGAGGGTCACGGTCAATTCGTACCGCAGCAGTGGCTATCGGCTCGAGGAGCAATAATTGAACAGCGGACGGCGAAGGTAACAAATTTGATACCTTCGCCGTCCGCTGTCTTTTTGCCTTTATACTGAAAGTAGGGTGAAATACCTGTATCCTCGGACGGTGCTCCGCAGTAAAGCAAGGGGAAAGCCGTGGAAACCGTTTATTTCATAAGGCAAGGAGGAAGAAAAATGAAAAAACGAATTTGCAGTTTGCTGCTGATATGCAGTATGCTGGCAGGTCTGCTGCCGCAGATCGTGCTGTCGCAGGCGGCGGCAGCGGATACTGCAGCAGCAAAAGACGGCTTTGGTCTGCCCACGGAAGAAAAAACGGGCATAACAGACAAAGCCACACTTCGTAATAACCCATACGGCACGCTGGGATGGGTTCCGCTGTTCCAGAACCACGAGCTGGTTGTAGCCGGTGTGGACTCGGATGAGTTCCAGACGACATACGAGGGTGCAGTCAACGGCAAGGGTGGACAGATGTCCACATTCCGGTGGAGCAACTCGACCGATGTCGGCAATGCCGAGCGTATTGCGACTGTGGCGTTTGATCCGAACGGCACAGGCAAGGACGAGTACATTGCGAATCTGGTATTTGATAAAAGTTCGGCACGGCTTCGCCTGTATGTGACGAACAAGGACCGCAGAGTATCGGACGTTGTCCAGATTGGTGATGGAAACGACAGTGAATACATCAAGAAACTGAAATTCTACCAGACCCGCGCTATGCTGTGTCTGACCGCGGGCGACTTTGACGGCGACGGCAAGGACACCCTGATGGTCTACACGCCGGGCAACAACGAGGATACGGCTACTGTAGACAGCATTAAGGAGTATACGTTCAGCGGCGACACACTGACTGACAAGGGTCGCGTAATTAACCTCGGTGACGTCATCGACGGCGGCCGAGACGCGCTGAAGGCCATGCTGTACCACGACGGCAACGGCGATAACGAGCTGCGTGCGCATCTGAGCGTTGATATGGAAGTCGGCGACGTGGATATGGACGGTATCGACGAGCTGGCAATGACGGTCAACGTCAACGATCTGAAAAAGAGCGAATACGAGCTGGATGGTAAAACATATACCAACTTTGAAAAGTCTTATCTGACGGTCTACGACTATAACAACAGCAATAAATGGTCGCAGATGACGAAGCAAACACTGCTGAACAGCAATGGCGATGCAAAAGGCCGTGCCCGTTTTGCAGGCGTAACCATCGGTTATGTCAGCGATAAGCCGATCGGCAGTATGCCGCCGGAAGTTGTTGCGGTAGGCTACTACGATCAGAATGATAATTATCGGGACTGCGACTTTAATAAGAGCAAGCTGCTGGCATACAGCTATCAGTACAGCACGAAGGATAATTCGTGGACACCGAAATTCAAGGCAACCGAAGTTGTCACCAACGGCTTTACCAATACCGGCACCAAGGGTGACGATGTGCAGAATCCGATCGCAGTAGCGGCTGTTGCAGCGGACGGCGTGAACACCCAGGAATATCTGTTCATTTCCGGCAGTATGTATAAAGTCGGCACGGCGAACGGCAGTCAGCTGTCTATCCTGGAAGGCTCGGATAAGGGCCATGACCGCTGGCTGGGCGGCCGACTCATTAACAACAGCGGTATTCTGGACTATGCCGTCGGCAATTTTGACGGCAACAAGCAGGGCATGGAACAGGTATACTACGTTGAGTACCGCAAGCAGGAGACCTTCGACAAGCAGTTTTTGAAGATTGGTCAGCTTTACAAAGGCTCGACTGGCAGCACGTTCACGCGCTGGGAGGATGACTGGACATACTATGACAAGAGCAACTGCAATCTGGCGCTTACAACGGCAGATGTGAACAACGATGCCATGCTCGCGAAGATCCAAAGCGTCAGCACCGGCTATACCGACCCGAAGGTAATGGCGATTCTGGAGGCGTCGCCGCATTTTGCGGAGGTGAATGACGGCGATATCGGAAACTCGCAGACCGGAATCGGATACAGTAAGGATAATACTGTAGCAGTAACGGCATCCGGTTCGTTTGGTTTTGATATCATGGCGGGCTTTGAATATGTTGCACCGCTGATTGAGACCG
This sequence comes from Butyricicoccus sp. OF27-2pH9A, assembly GCF_027693185.1. Lineage (NCBI taxonomy): Bacteria > Bacillati > Bacillota > Clostridia > Eubacteriales > Butyricicoccaceae > Butyricicoccus > Butyricicoccus sp. OF27-2pH9A. The sequence continues at coordinate 325,175 of NZ_JAQEXK010000001.1, read as the reverse complement.
GCGGCGGTGTTGAATTTAATACCAGTCATACTTTTACTGTTGGTGCAACAAAATCTACAAGCAAGGAAATAACGGTCGAGTATTCTAATGATACGAACGACAATATGGTGCTCATGTATGCAACACCGATGACATATTACGAGTATCAGGTGAAGTATCCGGATGACACAAAGAAGGGCAATTCGCCGAAGCTGACCAGTTCTATGACGCTGGCGGTTCCGGGTAATCCTTCGATGAACATGGTTTCGGTAGATACTTATAATAAGGCTGCTTCGGCGTACGAGGGTATGCAGCAGATTGGCAGCAACCTGCATCTGGGCACGTCTGGTCAGCCGAATACGTATCGTTCCAGTCTGCCGAGCGGTAAACATTCGGAGCAATCCGGTAAAGTTGGTCATTACAAAGATTCGGGTACACAGCTGCAGAGTTTTACGGCTGCAACCAGCAGCGGCGTAAACTTTGAGTACTCCTATGAGGGTTCGGTGCAGATGTATGGTGTAGTTGGCGGCTTCAAGGCTGGCGGCGGCTATCACTGGGGAGCAAGCGCCGGAACCGAAAAGGTAAACACTGAGACGATTACCAAGCTGGGCGCTGTTACCGGCGGCGGTGATTCGCGCTATAACTTTGACTGGAGCTTCGGCACATGGACGGTACCGTTCAACGGCGATGAAGTACCGGTACTGGGCTATGTTGTCAGCAATGTGACGGCACCGCCGTCTCCGGCGCAGGATCTGTCGCTGAGTGAGCAGACCACCAACAGCATGGTGCTGTCGTGGGAATCCGGCGACCGTCCGGCAGAGTATTACAAGATTTACCGCTATCTTGAAGATAATAAGGAAGAACCGTTCGTATTGATCGATACTGTGGATGCGGCTGAATCTTCGAGTGGTCAGTATGAGTACACGCTGAAGGATCTTGCACCTAATACGAAGTATCAGTATGCGATTACCTCGGGATATTACACCAGTCAGGAAGAATCGGTTGAAAGCGAGATTATTGCCGGTACAACTCTGGCAAATGATAAGAGCCGTCCGAACATCAACGGACCGCATAACGCAACCGTTCAGATGAACGGCTCGGCAACCTTCGAGGTACTGGCTTCTGTACCTGCTGAGTACAGCAGCACGAGATATCAGTGGCAGCAGCGTCTGCCGGGCAAAAAGTGGGGCAATATTGCAGGGGCAACTAGGGACAGCTATACTGTAAAGTCGGTAACGAGTGACCTGAACGGTGCGATGTACCGCTGCGTGGTAACATGTTATGACGGTGCAAGAACGCCGATTTCGTTCTACAGTGATGCGGCAACGCTGACGGTTGGTACACCGCAGGCAACCGCCGATTTGACGGTATCCGGTACGGTACCCGATACCTTGAAGGGCAGCGGCACTCAGGATACCCCGTATATCGGTCAGAGCAATTTCAACACGGTTAAAACCACGACAGAATCCGTACAGACAACCGTTCCGTGCACCGTGAAAGTCGGCAACTTGACGCTGAATGTTTACAAGGTAAACGGTCAAGCGGAAAAATATGTCGGCATCGGTGAAAAGAAGGAAGATGACGGTTTGGTATCGACCGTATACTACGCCGTAACAAAGAATGGCGAGACGTATACCGCAGGTGAGAAACTCACCATGAATACCACCTATCAGTGGAAGAAAGGTGATGCAGACGCAGCAGTGCCGAGCACAATTACGCCGGAAACCGTGGTGATAGACAAAAACGAAAACGAAAACGCAAAAGCAAAAGCGTTTACGCTGGACAGTACAACGTATGTACCGACAGCCGCGGAATACGACGAAAGCAAGTACCGGAACGGCGAGCAGTACCTGATTCACGGTATGGATACCGTGACGGAGAGCTATATCCTCAGCACGATGGATAAGACGACCAAGGATGAAAACAGTAGTGCCGCAGAGGACACCTATACCGTCAAGTATTATCAGCTTCTGACGAAGGCAAATAACAGCTATGAACTGATCGAGCTGACCTGCACACAGCAGACGAAGCTGGGCGAATATACGAATCCTTCGTTCACACTGGTAACAGAGGAAACTACGTTTTACAATAATGTTACGACCTCTACGCCGGGTTCCGGTACGGCACTGACCCTGACAACGAAAACGGCGGAAAAGAACGGCTCAGCACTCGGTAATGTGGAGTACACGCTGACGATTACGAACACGTCGGACGGCACGGTCAGCACGATTGTCGGCAGAACAAACAGCAATGGCACAGACAGCAAAACGTGGACCGCACCGACAGCCGGTCTGTATGCCATCACAACCACCGCAACCGGCGGCTTGACAAGTGAGACGGTATATTATCTGGCAGGCGTGCAGAGCGTAAAGGACGACGATACCAGCACAACGGAGACCGTTTACACGCTTAAAAGCACTGTTGGCAACGAAAACAAGATTACGAGCGTATACGGTACGCCGATTGATCTGACCGTGCAGCAGCAGACTGTAACGAAAAACGGAAACAATGTTACCGCAGGCAGCAAAACAGAGGTTCAGGGAAATATCACCTACACATGGCGTCAGTCCGGTCAGAGTGAGAGTCCGGAAACGGCTATCACCGGCAGCACTTTCCGACCGGAGAAGGCGGGAACCTATATCATTACGGCATATCAGGATGATAGTGATACTTCCAAGCGCACCAAGCTGGCGTCCACGACCATTACAGTAAAGCGCAAGCCGCTGGAGCTGTATGTTACCTGGGATAAGGATAACGACACTCACACTTCGACCGAGGCACCGGACAGCAAGAGCGCATTTGAGGTTAAGTCGGATGCTCTGGAGTCGGGTGACACCCTGCCGTCGGCAATTACAGCCGCATGTGCGCTGTATGATGACAAGGGCAATCGAAAGAACGTCAGCGGCCGCTTTGAGGTAACGATTGCGGTCAACGGTGAGGACCCGGCTGTGAAGTCGCTGCTCGAGAAGTACGAGCTGAATCTGACCAAGCGCATGCTGGTTGTCAAGCAAGATACCCTGAGCGTAACCTATCACGCCGGTGAAGGCGGCTCACTCAGTGCAAGCTACAAAAGCGGCGACCTCGACCAGAAGTTTGAAAGCGGTAAGAACATCGCTAAGAACACCAAGCTGATGTTTGATGCCAAGAGCAACGACGGTTTCCTTGTAAAGGAATGGAAGGTCAACGGTCAGTCCATTACCGGTAATACAAAGTACAAGGTGACGGATATTCTGTCGAACGGCAAAAAGGTCGGCGAACGACTGACGGTAGCGGCGCTGACGGAAAAGCTGGACGTAGAAGTAGCCTTCAGCAGTGATTCGCACACGATTATCTTCAGCAGCGGCCAAGGCGGTGAGCTGACCGCAGCACTAAAGGACGGCGGTGCAGTCACGACCGGACAGAAGATTGCGGAAGGCGCAAATGTGACGTTCACGGCTGCGCCGATCACCGGTATGTCGGTAGCACGCTGGATGGTGGACGACAAGCCGTATTGCTGGCCGGGTACGACCGATTTGTACCGTGAGTCCACGCTGACACTGGAAAATGTGCAGAAGGATCGCAATGTAAAGGTAGAATTCAGCAGCGCAGGCAAGCATAAGCTCACCTTCAACATCGAGTCGGAAACCGGCAACACTTTTTTGCCGTCCGTGCAGACCTCGGCGAAGCTGGCAGACGGCACAGCGGCAGATCTGAATGCGGTTCCGGACGGTGCGGCAGTAACGTTTGCACTGGAAAATCTGGGAAGCAACTACACGGTCAAGACGTGGAAGGTGGATGGTAAGGAAGCCGCAAATTCGGGTACGCAGAAGCAGTTTACACTGCGCAATATCACTGCAGCGCATACGGTTACGGCTGTGATCAATGCGGCGCAGGAGGTAACGCTGACCTTCAAGGCAGTGGATGCAAAGGGTGACCCGATAAACGCAGACGCAGGCATCGCTTCCGTTACCGCAAAGATCCAAAACGGCAATGCGATTACCAGCGGCAGTACGGTCGGCAATTATTCGACGATTGAGTTTGCTGCTGCGGTAAACGAGAATTACTACGTTTCTAAATGGACTGGTGCGGAAGCGGATGCAAAGGATTCGGCAAAGGCCTCCATCGCAAGTCTGGAAACGCCCACTGAGGTTATCGCGCATATCGCGGAGAAGCCGCAGGTGACGGTGGCTGCTGCTGAGAACGGCGCGGTTACAGTCAAGGGCACGCGCGTGAACGAGGTATCCATCACAAAGGACAGTACCAACACGCACGTCGATTATGACAGCGCGATTACCATCACGGCGAAGCCGGAGGAAGGCTGCTACGTTAAGCGCCTTACCGTTGGCGGCAAGACGTTTGATTATGATTCTCAGAATACCTATCAGTCGGGTACTCGCACGGAGACCGTAAAGAATATCACGGCGGATACCGCAGTGACGGCTGTGTTCGGCAAGGAACCGGTTATCGTGTTCTCCGGCACATATGCGGATATTACCGCGCAGAACGGTTCACTGAACAGCGGCAGCTTTGTATTCATGCACACGCCGATGCTGGAATTCCTCGCGGCGCCGCATTTCGGCTACGAACTGACCGCATGGACGGTGAACGGCAATGCAATCACGAGCGGGATTGAGCAGAAGCCGGAGGAGAAGCAGCTTTACAAGCTGACCGGTCCAATTACTGCAGATCAGACCGTCGTTGTTACGGCAGCCGAGATCCCGCAGTACGACTTCACCCTGTCCGTTGATTCGCTCGGTGACGAGGGATACGGCGGCACGGTTTCCGCAGAAATCACTCGCAAGGGTATGCTCGCATACGAGCGGAAGAACCTCGAAGCAGGCACGCACCACAGCTTCTACCGCGACTCGAATATCACGATCACGGCGGTGCCGAACGTAGGCTACCGCGTACAGGACTGGACCATCAACGGTACGACCACGGCGGATACCGCAACGAGCAAGACGCTGTACAATCTGCAGGATGAAACGACGGTTCAGGTCCGCTTTGTCAAGCTGGTGACCGGCATCACCTTCGGTCCGACGGACGAGAACAGCGAAGGCGGCTATATCAGCGCGGCAGAGGCGAATGAAACGTCTATCCTCGGTGATGCGGCTACCGGCGCGAATATTGCGGCAGGTGTGCCGATCAAGTTCACGGCAGAGGTAAAGCCTGGTTACGAAATCGAAGGCTGGTACGTCAATAATGTGCGTGATGACAGCGCGAGCACAGGCAAAACTTATACCTATCCGAATAAGACCAGTGTAAACTCGATTTACATTGCACCGAAGTTCCGGCAGGTTGAGTATGACATCACCACAGGCGATAACGTCACCGTAAACGGACAGAACCGCACAACCGCACGCGGCGGCGAGCAGCTCACCTTTACCGCAAATCCACCGGCAGGTCAGACCGTGACCGGCTGGACGGTAAACGGCGAGGCTGTACAGGGCAGCGGCAATACGCTGACTTGGACGGTTGAGAACGGCTGTCTCACGAAGCCGAACGTAACGGCATATCATGTTGAAGCACAGTTCAGCGCAGGCGAGTACAAAGTAACGTACAGCCAGCCGGCAAACGGCAAACTGACGGCTTCCGTTGAGAGCGACACACAGGTCAACGGCGGCACTAAGGTTGCCTTCACTGCAGAACCCGATGAGGGTTACGAGATTGACGAGTGGACGGTAAACGGTCATTCGGTTGCCAACAGCAGCAGCACCTACACCTTGAACGTAACCGAAAACAGCACGGTTGCAGTCACCTTCAAGGCAATGGTTCCGGTCAGCGCCGTGCCGAACGGCAGAAACGGCAATATCGCCATCACTGCAAACGGCAAGACGATCACGGACGGCTATGTTTCCTCCGGTTCGGACGTAACCTTCACCGTAACGCCGGAGAATACAGACGATATGGTGCAGGCATGGCAGGTGAACGGCTCGACAGTCGCTGAGATGACCGATACGGCAGATGCACCGCTCACTTATACGGTCAAGAATGTAACCGCAAAGACTGAGGTTTCCGCAACGCTGATTGAGCGCCCGACATACACCATTACGGTAACGAGTGAGGGCAGCGGCACGGCGTCGGCAGAACCGGCAAGCGTCAAGCGCGGCGGCAGCACGACCGTTACGGCAGTGCCGAGCAGCAATAGCTACTATCTCAAGGAATGGTCGGTTAACGGTGGTACTGCACAGGCTGCCTCCGGCAATACGCTGGCACTGACGGAAATTCGCAGAAATACCACAGTCAAGGCCGTATTTGACGGCGCGATCAACTACGATGTAACCTTGGATGTTCAGGGTGCAGATATCGGTACAACGGTTGCTGCAGCGGCAAACGGCAAGGCCATTACGCCGCAGAAGAACAGTCCGGCAAGTGTTACCCGCGGCAGCAGGGTCGTATTCACGGCAACGCCTGCCGTAGAAAACGGACGAAACAAGCAGATGGTCGCACAGTGGACGGTAAACGGTGTAGATCAGAATAACATCTCTAACGAGCTGGTGATCCCGAGCCTGACCGGCAAGACCGATGTAGCCGTCAAGTTTGTGGACTACGCAGGCTTCGCTATCCCGACCGGCGGCATCGGCTGGAAGGTCTCCGATGTGAAGCGCGTGCCGAATGATACGCAGCCGACGAGCGAAATCCGCAAGAACGGCGATCTGACATTCACAGTCGGTCTGGCAAGCGACTACACGGTAATCAGCAAGCTGGTCATCAACGGCTACGACTGCATCAACGGCAAACTTGTCGAACATGCAACGCTGCACGGCTGTGACGCAGTGGAAGCCAGGAAGAACGCAAACGGCAGTTACACCGTCACGATCAAGAACGTAACGGCAGTGCCGGATATGAGCGTAGAAGCGCATCAGGTAATCATCGGCAGTCTGACCGTTCCGGAGAAATTCAAAAATATTCCGGAACTGGATACGGTCGAAAAGATTCAGGCAAAGCTGACAGCGGAACTGACCGGCAGGAAGGATGGCGTGGCGTTCTACGACATCGCGCTTAAATACTATGACAGCGGCAAGTGGATTCCGGTAAACGAAAACAACTTCCCGGCGGACGGTGTAGACGTTGTTCTGCCGTATCCGAACGGTACGGACAGCAAGGATACCTTCCAGATCGTCCATATGCTGACCAAGACCGGCTCCGAGGGCACGATCGAGAAGGTTGACCATACTAAGGAGATCGATGGCCTGCGGTTCCATGTAACCAGACTGTCTCCATTCGGCGTAAGCTGGACGAAGTATACCGCGCCGACGACGGGCGGCGGCGGTGGTGGCGGCGGCGGAGCCGTTGCCCCGACCACCTACGATGTTGTGATCCCGTCCGCACTGGCGAATATCGTCAAGGCGGATAAGACCAAGGCGGCCGCAGGTGACACTGTAACGCTGACTGCGTCCGAAGAAGGTACGCTGACTGTCACGGACGCAAACGGCAAGTCCGTTGCGCTGACCGACCTCGGCAGCGGCAAATACACCTTTAAGATGCCGTCGGCTAAGGTCAGCGTGGGCTTCAAGACCACCGCAGACCAGCCGTGCGATGGCGGCAGGGATTGTCCGTCCGCACCGTTTACGGATGTAGATACTGCAAAGTGGTATCATCTGTCCGTTGATTATGTGCTCGCGCATAAAATGATGAACGGCGTATCGAGCCGTGCATTTGCACCGAATGCCAACCTGACGCGCGGTATGCTCGTGCAGATCCTGTATAACCTGGAAGGCAAGCCGAAGGGCACAGCAGCGAACTTCTCGGATGTGCAGGCTGACGCATGGTATGCCGAGGCAGTCGGCTGGGCAGCGTCCAATAAGGTCGTAACCGGCTATGCAGACGGTACCTTCCGACCGAATGCCGCCGTCACCCGCGAGCAGGCGGCAGCGATCCTGTATCGCTACGCCCAGAGCAAGGGTATCGACGTAAGCGTGGGTGAGAATACCAATATTCTCAGCTATGTGGATGTTCAGCAGGCCAGTGAGTACGCGATTCCGGCTCTGCAGTGGGCAGTCGGCGCAGGCGTGCTGAACGGTAAGAATGGCGGCCGTCTGGCACCGACCGGCACCGCCACCCGTGCCGAGATCGCAGCGATCATGCAGCGCTGGTGCGAAAATATCATCAAGTAACGGCAGACAAAACAGCAGGACAGAGAAAAGGGCTGACCCGTCGGGTCAGCCCTTTTTCTATGCGGTTGAATCATGGAGAATGGAAAATTGACGTGACGGTTTACCATTGCGTGGGAGCACACTGTGCTCCTCTACGGGGTAGATGGTACCAATCGGTAAATTCGCAGGTGCCGTCCGTAGTCACCAGACCAACGAGTTGCGCGGCACTGTCATGCCGCGCCTGCGTAGAGTAACTCATATGTGTAGCAGTAAGGTAACTGAACTGCGAATAGGTAAAAGAAAAGGACGGACCTCAATAGGTCCGTCCTTGCGAATAGAAAAATCCTCTGCCGTTCTTCTTTTCGAAGCGGTCGCCGCTCTCCGATTTTCGCCAGACTATCCCAAAGGGAAAGGGGTGATTCACAAGAGGGTGGAAACCTTGGTGTCTACCCTCTTGTGCCCCTGCCGGGCAGGCAAGATTCGTTCGCTTCGCAAGCGATTACTCTACAAGCATCGCTGCGCCCACCAGACCTGCGTCATTGCCGAGCGACGCACAGACGATCTCGGTATTTCGGTCCTCACCGCGGAAGGTCTGCGGGAAGGTGAGCCGCCGCAGCGGCTCGAGCAGCTTTTCGCCGTAGCCCGCCAGTCCGCCGCCGAGCACGATGCGCTCCGGCTGAAACAGGTTGACAAAGCTCGCCAGACCGTTCGCCAGATTGCCGCAGTATTCGTCAAACAGCTCCTGCGCGAGCGCATCTCCTGCGTCCACCGCGTCGCAGATCTGCTTGGCGTTCAGCTGCCCCTTGTGTACGGCAAGCACGCTCTTTCGTCCGTCCTCGAGCGCACGCTCGGCAAACCGCACGAGCGAAGCCGCCGAGCAGTACGCCTCCAGACAGCCGCGCCGTCCGCAGTTGCACGGCTCGCCGTCCTTTCGGATAACCATGTGCCCAATCTCACCGGCAATGCCGTTGCAGCCGGTATACAGCTGGCCGTTAATGATAATGCCGCCGCCAACGCCGGTGCCGAGCGTTACCATCAGCATGTTGCGCGTGCCCTTGGCCGCACCGGCAGTCGCTTCGCCGAGCACGGCGCAGTTTGCGTCGTTATCCAGATGCACCGGACAGCCGAACTCAGGCAAAAACGCATCCGCAAAGCTGACGTTATTCAGACCCAGATTGGTGCCGAACCGCAGGGTGCAGGTTTTCTTGTCAAACGAGCCGGGCACGCCGATGCCGATCGCCGTTACGTCCTCTACCGCACAGCTGTGCGCCCTGCACAGCGAGAGCGCCAGCGTTTTCATATCTGCTTTCAGGCCGGCTGCGTTGCCGGTCCGGGTCGGAAGGCTGTCCTTGCACAGCAGCGTGCCGTCCTCGGTGCAGAGCGCCGCCTTGACGGTCGTGCCGCCCAGATCAATACCGATTCTCACAGCAAATCCTCCTCGTCGAACAGATGCAGGCCGCGGCCCTTGAAATAGTTGTTCAGCCGCTCCACACTGCTGTTGATGATCAGCTCCTCCGGGAAACCAATTTCCTCGAGCATTTCCAGTGCGCCCTCCACATGACCGACGCGGTAGCAGATATGGCTGTCGCTGTCCACCGAGATAGGCACCTCATATTTCATGCACAGGCGGGCGATGTCCATGCAGTTGTCATGGCTGCCCTTACGGATGGACAGAGACGCGTTGTTGATCTCGACAATCTTGCCGTGGTCGTTGCAGCGGCTGATGATATACTCGTGGTCGAACGGGAAGTTGGAGTTGCCGAGGTGGCCGAACGCGTTGACATACGGGTTGTACAGGATGGCCTCGAGCGCCGCCGTGTGCACGCTGCTGTCCACCGGCGGGAACATGCATTCGTGGAAGGATGCGAGCGCAAACTCAACGGGCTTGAGACTCTTGTTGGAAATGACGTTGATGCCGCCTGCCGGAGCGGTGATGTCGAATTCAATGCCGCGAATGACCGTTACCTTGCCAATCTTGCGCGGGATAAGGTCCAGGTTGGAGAAATGCCACTCGTGCGGGCCGTCCGGATTGGTGGGGCCGTGGTTGGTGATGGCGATAGCCGCAAGACCGCGGTCCTCGGCCGCCTGCACCATTTCGGTGAGCGTGCTGAATGCATGATCAGTTACATTGGTGTGGGTATGCAGGTCTGCGATGATTTGCATGGGAAAAGGCTCCTTTTGACGTATGATTTTTTGGGGGGGGTAAGATGAAAGGCGGACACATGGGTCCGCCTCTGTATTTGCAGTTCGCTGAACCGCCGGTATGCGATTGTTTATCGGCGGTGTCTGCGCGGATAATCATCGTTATCGTAGCGCTTGCGCATCGCCTTGCGGCGACGGCGGCGCCGGATTCCGCCGAATGTGATGTTGAACAGAATGTACAGCACGATGAAGATTGCGGCTGCGATCAGCACGATTTTGAACACGGTGCTCTGGAAGAAATGGCTCAGCTTGTCCGAGTAATAGAGTACGCGGCTCATTTCCACATCGCTGAGCGCGACCAGTTCGACCGTGCCGTAGGACGTGCCGTTGTAGCTGTATGTCATGCTGCCGACCACATCACCGGCCTTGATGGGCGCGTCAACGGCTTCCGGCAGATTGGGTGTCGCTTCCAGCGAATCGGTCTCTACATCGGCAGGGAGCAGCGCCACCAGATCGTTTTTTGCGGTCAGCACCAGCTGATCGGTCTGCGTGGACAGGTCTACCTTGACATGGGCGAGCGTGTCACCCTTTTTCGCAACGGTCTTGGTCTTAAAATGGGTGAAGCCCCACTGATACAGCGATTTGGTATCCGTGAAGCTGGCCGCTACCGTCGGGTACTCCTTGGACGAGGCGGCACTGCCGAGCACGACCGAATACAGCTTGGCATCGCCGTACTCCGCGTAGCCGACAAAGCAGTTGCCCGCCTGCGAGGTGTGTCCGGTTTTGATGCCCTTGTTGTACGGGTATGACCACGGGTTGAACGAGCTGAAGATGAGCTGGTTGGTGGTGAAGATGATGCGTTCCTCGTGCATGTTGGTCTTGGGCATGCGGTACTGCACGGTGTCGATAATGTTGGTGAACGTGTCGTTCTTCATGGCCTCGCGGGCAATGAGGTACAGATCACGGGCGGTGGTGTAGTGATCTTCTTCGTGCAGGCCGCATGGGTTGCAGAAATGCGTTCCGGTGCAGCCAAGCTCCTCAGCGCGGGTGTTCATCATGTCCACAAAGTGCTCGCTCGTGCCGCCGACATGGCGCGCGAGCATGTACGCCGCCTCGTTTGCGGAGGGCAGCATAAGCGCATACAGCAGGTCGATGACGCGCACGGTCTCACCGACCTTGATGTCTGCGTTCGAGCTGTCTGCTGTAACCTTGGTGAAGTCGCCCTGTTCGGCCGTGACGGTCTCGTTCAGATCCTTGACATTCTCAAGCGTCAGCAGCGCGGTCATAATTTTGGTCGTGGACGCCGGATAACGCTTTTTGTCCGCATTTTTCTCATACAGCACCATGTCGGAATCCGGGCTGATGAGCAGGGCGGCGGTAGCCGTTACGGCCGGCGCTTCGCTTGCCGCTGCGATAACATCCTTGTCATTGTCGGCGGTCATGTCCTTGGTGTCCTTGGAATCCTTGCTGCCCGAATCGGTGGACGAGGTGTCCGAGCTGTCGGAATCCGACTGGCTCGATGAGGTATCGCTCTCGTCATTTACGGCATAGGCGCGGGTGATCGGCGCCGCACCGAGCAGCAGCGTAAAGCACAGCGCCAGTGCGGTAAGACGGTTTTTGAAATTATTGCTCTTCATCGGTATCTCCTAAAGAAAAATCGGCATCGGTGAAGTGCCCGCGCAGAACCGCCGGCTTGGGCGGGGTGCGCCGCAGCGGATCGTAGCGGAAGGAACGGCAGTGATCGGTGCCGTTTACCACACCGCGTTTGCGGCAGGCAATGCGTTCGCCGTCCGCCAGCGGAGAGCCGTGCGCGCAGTAGGTACAGCGCGGTTCTATATTTTTTCGCAGCAGCTTTTTGAGCCTCATGCGTAGGGTCACTCCAATCGGTTAAAATCAGTGGTAAAAGTGTCCTGTCGAGTGGTGTCGGTCAATACAGGACGTATATAAAATATTATATATCATTTCCTGCGCTTTTTCCACCCCCAAATTGGATACAAAGCAGAAACGAACAGCACAGCAAGCGTATACCGGAACCGTACCGATATCGGTGTCAGCTCCGGTGAGGAAACCGTCAGCACGGCAGGCGAGAGGGAAAACAGGAAAGCCGTCAGCACAGCTGCGAGCGTACCGTGCAGCAGCTTTGCGGCAAACAGGCCGTGAACCGGCAAATCGTGTGCTTCCGCGAGGGCGCGCACCTGAAACTGCACAGCCAGTCCGCCAAATCCCAGCAGGAAGGACGCAAGCGTCAGCCGCGCTCTGCGCGGCAGCGGCAGCACGGCCAGCTCGTCTAAGCCGTTAGTCAGCTCGATCATGCCGTCCAGTACGTTTCCGTATGGAAAAAGTGCAAAAACCGGCGAAAGCAGCCGCAGCAGGATGGAAAACATGGTCAGAAATGCTGTTACCGTCAGCGCCGTGGATGCTGCCTGCTGTACGGACGCGCAGAAAATCGAGGGGAATGAGGTGCGGTTCCGGTTATGGATACGCTGCGACAAGGCAGATAACGGGGTACGCGCGAAAAACAATCCGACGATCAGTGCCGAAACGATATGTATCCCGTACAGCATCGCGCCTGCCTGCGCAGAGCCGAACACGCCGAGCCCTACCAGTCCGATGCAGAAGCCAGGACTGGCGCAGTTGCAGAAGCGGTTCACGCGCTCTGCCGCTTCGCGGGATAGCACACCCTCGGAGAGCAGCGCACACGCGGTCGCGGCGCCGACCGGATACCCGCCGATGAGTCCGAGCACCAGAGCAGGCGCAGCCTCGGGCGGCAGGCCGTATAAGCGGGCAAGCGGCTTCGCCAGCAGCGGCGACAGCCGCGCGGTATCACAGCGGACAAGCAGTCCGCTGACAACGAAAAACGGAAATAAAGCCGGTAAAGCCTGCGCTGCGGCTAAAGAAAGCCCCTCGCGGACACCATCCGCGCAGGCAGTCGGGCAAAGCAAAAACGCGGCAAAAAGAGCCAGCGATAAGAACAGCTTCATAGCGTCACCTCGGAACAGTGTATGAGAAGCAGGAAAGTTTCAGTACGCTGATACATAACATATACCGTTATACCTGCCCTACGGAGAAGGTAAAATGCGATATGAAGGTGGCGCGATATGCTGAAAGATAACTTATACGCCGAACTCATGGAGGACCTCCACCCAAACCGCCCGCGCGTGGAAATCCTCGGAGACAGCCGGGTGATCGTGGAGAACCACTGCGGCATACAGGAATACGACGACAGCATCCTGCGCGTCAGATGCCGCGGGTGCGAGGTACGCATTCTGGGTGCAGACCTGGAGCTGACGGCGCTTTCCATGGACGAACTGGCGGTGATCGGCGTGATCTCGTCGGTGGAATACATTACGACCGAGTGAGGAAGGAGGAGCGCGAATGATCGGGCGGCTGTGGCTGCTGGCTTGCGGGCAGGTGCGCGTGCGCGTGACAGGCGCAAGCCTGACGCGGTTTCTCAACCTGTGCGCGGCGCAGGGTATCACGCTGCGGCAGATGGACCGCACGGCATGGAATGAGCTGCACGCAACCCTGTCCATCCGGGATTTCCGAACGCTCAGGCGGCACATGGGACGCACGGGATGCCGCGTGCATATTCTCCGGAAACGCGGTCTGCCGTTCCTTGCGGCGCGTCTGCGTCCGCGTACGGCGCTCTGGGGCGGAGCCGTATTCGCCGCGGCGCTGTGCTGGCTGCTCGGCACGCATGTATGGGCGATACAGACCGAGATCGCACCGGCGATAGATGAGATGGCTGTCATGCAGCAGCTGAGCGAAATGGGGGTGCATATCGGCATGCCCATCAAGAAGCTGAACACCCGTCAGATACGGTGGAAGATGATGCAGCTGCAGCCGAATATCACGTTTTTTTCGCTCAATCTGCGGGGCAACAGCCTGACCGTGGTCGCCTACGGCAGTACCGACCCGCCGGAGGTACTGGACGAGCACGCGGTCACCAAGGTGGTGGCCACGCGGGACGGTGTGGTAACGCAGGTGCGTGCGCTCGAGGGACAGCCAATGGTGCAGGCAGGAGATGCCGTGCAGACCGGTGATACGCTCATCAGCGGTCTGGTGGAGCCGACACGCGAAGGCGGAAAGTACCGCACAGCGCATGCGCACGGCACCGTACAGGCGTACACCACGCATACGGTTCGGGCAGCGCGGCCGCTCACCGAGCAGAGAAAGCGGTATACGGGTAAAATTCGTCATCAATATGCACTGGTGATGGGAAATAAACGGTTAAATTTCTATATTGGCAGTGGAATTGCAGGGGGTACTTGTGATAAAATAATAACGACCAGACATTTTTGGCTGTCGGACAGCGTGGTGCTGCCGGTGGCGCTGGTCACACAAACGTATACATTCTACGAGCGGGAGCCGACGACGCGCACCGCCGAGGACGTGCGGGTGGATATGCTCTCGCGCGCACTGGGCGAGACCGCCGCGGATATCGACGGCATGGTGACGAGCCACAGCGAAACGCTCACCGAGCAGAACGGCGCGGCAGTGCTGTACCTCACCGTCCACGCCGAGGAGCAGATCGGCACCGAGGCCGTGGATGACAGTACCGTTCCGGAGGAAAATGCGGAGATGGAGCAGGTGCCGTAGAGACAGAAAAGGAGACGCCTATGAACCGTAAACCCGCGACGATTCTCGCAGGACTGAGCACCGCAGCAGCATTTGCCGTAAACGGCTCGGACTGGCTTCACGGCGGTTCCGCGAGTGCAGGCAAATTCTGCGTCAGCGCGGTGTTTATCGTGCTGATATCGCTACTGGTGTGCGCATGGCGGAAACACAATACCGCAATGTGTCTGCTGACGATTGCATCGGCGCTGATTGCGATTGGTGCGGCAGCCGGTTTGCTTATGACGGTGGATATCCTTCCGGCAAATTCGGTGCTGCTGCCGTTTAGTGTGTTCCTCGTGCCGTTTTTCGGCGTGACGAATTTCATGGCTTCCGCATTTGCCGCAATGCTTCTGCCGCTGGCGGTTTCGGTGGTGTGGCTGTGTTTTGCGGTGGGTTTCTGGATTCATAATCGGAAAAATATGTGATTTTACGTTGCGTGGGCGCATTATAACCGTTGTTGTAAACGTGGTGTTAGTTGTTACACGGCGGGGTAAGGGCAAGAGAAGCCGCACTGGGGTGCGCCCCGCCCTACGGTAAAGATATACCGGTTAAATAAGTGTGGGGAAGCGTAGGGAAGTGTAGGTATATACAAATAATTTTAGCATACCACCCACACTTACCCACACTTACCTACACTTCTTCTGTAAGGAGTGCGGATATGATGACCGCCGGGGCTGCGACTTAGAGCAGAGCTATATCAAACAATAATTCCTAATTACTAATTAAACATAAGAGGGTGTAACCATAGAACAGGTAATGCAAATCGAACAAACCGAACTGCTGATGGCAGTATTCGGTGCATTTGACGAAAACATCAAGCAGATCGAGCGGGAACTGAACGTCTCGGTCATCAGCCGCGGAGCCGAGCTGAAAATCACCGGCGAGGACGAAGGCGTGTCCATCGCTGCACGCGCGATTACGGCGCTGCTGGCGATGGCAGGCCGAGGAGAATCCATCGGCACACAGACCGTGCAGTACGTCATCGGTCTGGCGAAGGACGGCCGCGAGAGCGAGGTCCACACGATGAGCCGCGATGTGCTGTGCATCACAGCAAAGGGCAAGCCGGTCAAGGCGAAAACGCTCGGCCAGAAGAAATACATGGAGGCCATCCGCAAGAACACCATCGTCATGGGCGTTGGCCCTGCCGGTACCGGCAAGACCTATCTTGCGGTTGCGGCGGCGGTTGCGGCCTTTCGGGACAAGCAGGTCTCCCGCATCATCCTGACCCGTCCGGCGGTCGAGGCGGGCGAGAAGCTGGGCTTTCTGCCCGGCGACCTGCAGAGCAAGGTAGACCCGTATCTGCGCCCGCTGTACGACGGTCTGTTTGACATGCTCGGTGCGGAAAACTTCACCAAGTATCAGGAGCGCGGCTCCATCGAGGTTGCCCCGCTCGCGTATATGCGCGGACGCACGCTCGACGACAGCTTCATCATTCTCGATGAGGCGCAGAACACCACGCCCGAGCAGATGAAAATGTTCCTCACCCGACTGGGCTTCGGCTCCAAGGCAGTCATTACGGGCGATATTACCCAGATCGACCTGCCGGACGGCAAGCAGTCCGGTCTGCGCGAGGCGCTGCGCGTGCTGGACGGCGTAGAGGGCATCGCCCAGTGCTTCCTGACCGAAAAGGACGTTGTGCGCCATGAGCTGGTGCAGCGCATCGTCAAGGCGTATGCAGAGTACGAAAACAAAAAGGGCAAGGGCAAGCCTGCCGCAAAACCGGCAGGAAAGCGCCTTCCGACCCGCCGCAAGGAGGGAAAATGATGAATCATCAGATCAATATTGGCTTTGAGACCGAGGTAGCAGACGAAAACAGCGTGCGTGAGCTGATCCGCACCTGCGCGGAGCGTGTGCTGAAGAGTGAGCAGGTGGACTTTGACGCCGAAATCGACGTTACCGTTGTCGATGCCGACGCCATCCGCGAAATGAACGCCGAATACCGAAATAAGGACGCCGTGACCGACGTTCTTTCGTTCCCGATGTACGAGTTCCTCAACGGCGAGCCGCAGGAGGAGCTGGAGGCCGAACCGGACTCCGGCTGTGTCATGCTCGGTGATATGATCCTGTGCTACACGCGCGCCTGCGAGCAGGCGGAGCAGTTCGGGCACTCGCCTGCAAGAGAGTGCGGCTACCTGACCACGCATTCCGTGCTGCACCTGCTCGGCTACGACCACGAGCGCAATGACGAGGACACCCGCCTGATGCGCAGCAAGGAAGAGGACAACCTTGCGTTCCTCGGACTGACGCGGGACTGAGCCATGAAAAAGAATATCCGAAAACTGAGCGAGAGCTTTTTGCACGCTTTCCGCGGCCTGCGGCTGTGTATCCATGACGAGCGCAACTTCCGCGTGCACATGACGGCGGCGTTCTACGTCATCCTGTTCGGCGTGTTCGGCGGTGTGAGCATGACCGAAGCGGCCATCCTGTGTATCTGCTTCGGCCTTACTATGGGCGCGGAGCTGTTGAATACCGCCATCGAGCGCCTGTGCGACAAGCAGGCGAGCGGGTATGACGGCATGGTACGCAACGCGAAGGATATCGCGGCGGCAGGCGTGTTTGTGTGCGCGGCAGCGTGCGTCGCGGTCGGCGCGTGTATCTTTATCGGAAACGGCGTGCTTGCGGCAGCCATCAAATTCTTGTGGTATAGGCTGTGGCTCGGCATGGCGGTTGTGGTCACCGTGCCGATTGCTGTCTGGTTCGTGTTCCACTTTGGAAGAATTCAATAATAATGGAGAATTCGCACAAGGATAGCTCGTCGCAGCGCGGACGGAACTCGCGCAAGAATAGCTCGTCGCAGCGCGGACGGAACTCGCGCAAGAATAGCTCGTCGCAGCGCGGACGGAACTCGCGCAAGGATTGCGACATTTTCAATTTTCCATTCTCAATTCTCAATTACTGTACTGGAGATAAATAATGAGCAAGATTACCAAAACTGCGGTCGTATCCGTTGTAGGACGGCCGAACGTGGGCAAATCCACGCTGACAAACAAGCTGGTCGGTCAGAAGGTGGCCATCGTATCCAGCAAGCCGCAGACGACGCGCACGCGCATCATGGGCGTACTCAGCCGCGGTGAAACGCAGTATGTTCTGCTGGACACGCCGGGTCTGCACAAGCCGCGCTCGCGTCTGGGCGACTACATGTGCAAGGTGGTGACGGACACGGTTTCCGAGGTGGACGTTGCCGTTCTGGTGGTAGAGCCGATCCCGAACATCGGTCCCGCCGAGGAAACCCTGATCGCACAGATCAAGCAGCATCACATGCCGGCGATCCTCGTCATCAATAAGATCGACACCGTCAAGAAGGAAGAACTGCTGGCCGTCATTGCGACCTACGCGGCAGCACATGAGTTCGACGCGGTTGTGCCTATCTCGGCACGCACCGGCGAGGGCGTAGAGGAGCTGCTCACCGAAATCGACAAGTATGCCATCGAGGGCCCGCAGCTGTTCCCGGAGGACATGGTATCCGATCAGCCGGAGCGTCAGCTTGTCGCTGAAATTATCCGCGAGAAGATGCTGCGCCTGCTTGACCGCGAGGTTCCGCACGGTGTAGCCGTCGGCATTGAGCGCTGGAACGAGCGCGAGGACGGTCTGGTGGAGATTAACGCGGTGATCTACTGCGAGAAGGCCAGCCACAAGGGCATTATCATCGGCAAGCGCGGCGCGATGCTGAAAGAAATCGGCCAGCAGGCGCGCGCGGACATCGAGCGCATGCTGGATGCCAAGGTATTCCTTGAGCTGTGGGTCAAGGTCAAGGAGGGCTGGCGCAACAACCAGTACCAGATGCGCAACTTCGGCTACGAGGATCAGTAAATGGCCGAGGTCAAGCTGCGGGCACTCGGTCTGCGCGAGGTGGATTTCGGTGACTTTGACCGCTATCTGACCGCATTGACCGAGGACGGCCGCAGGATTGAAATCCTGTGCAAGAACGCGCGGCGCGGCAAAAAGCAGAATCCGGCGGCACGGCAGCTGTGCTACTCGGAGTTCATTCTGTCGGACAGAGGCGGCAGGTACACGTTAAGAGACGCCGACCTTGTGCACTCATTCTTCGCGCTGGCAGGCGATATTGAGAAGTACGCGCTGTCGTGCTACTTAAACGAGCTGACAACCGCTCTGACTGTGCCGGATTTTGACAATCCGGCCTTGTGCCGTCTGCTGCTGTACGCGCTATACGCACTCGAGGGCGGCAAACGCGACCCGGAGCTTGTCAAGGCGGCGTTCGAGTGGCGCATTATGGCCGAGAGCGGCTACGCACCGGATTTAACCTCGTGCGGCGTGTGCGGCGAGGTGATAGAGAACCCGCCGGTGTGCTTTTCCGTTCGGGCGGGCACAGCCGCGGACGCAAAGTGCGCGGGGAGAGTCGGCGGTTATGCACAGCTTGTGGACAGTACCCTGCGGGCGATGCTTCATGTGCTGACAGCCGAGCCGAACAAGGTCTATGCGTTCGCGCTCAACGGACCCGCCAGAGAGCAGTTCTGCAATATGGCGGAGGAATATGTCAAGTACCACCTCGGACGCGGGTTCGAAAGTCTGCAGTTTTATCAATCGCTACAGGTGCCGATAAAATAACTGTGTAAAAGAGTGTAGAAGTGATGAGCCTGCACGATCTATCATCAGATATGCAAACCTATCCCGAGAAAGGAGCAGCGGTATGGATCGCAAAGCAGTTTCTATGTGGAAGGTAACCAAAAACCTGATTCTTACAGACGTCTGTGTGATCGCCTTGTTCTGGCTCATACCGAGCGCAAAGATGCTCGTGCTGCCGCTTGGTGTACTGTGCGCCATCGGATATATGCTGTGGCTGGGACGGTGCTTCCTGAACGACTGCAGGGCCAATCTGCCGAATGAGGACTATCAGCGCATTGCCGCCGAGTTCGGCTTTATCGTGTTCGGAAGAACCTGGATGCGAAGCAAGCAGTGGCAGTACGTTGCCGAGGAAAGCGGCGAGACCGGTGCAGCACTGCTGCGCATCTGGCGCGGCAATATGGTGCTTGTCATCGTGTCGCTGGCGGTCATGGCGGTGCTGGTTTGGATGGGGTAAACGCAGTTATAAGATAATGCACAGCTATATCGCAGGGTGCGACGACCTCGGCGCACCCTGCGAAAGCAAATAAATAACAAGAAGATTTTACGGGAGTTTGAAATGAACAAATTAGGCGAAAAATCCCTTAAAACACTGGAATACTACGAAATACTGGAAAAACTGGCCGGACAGGCGGCATCCCAGGCGGCAAAGGAGAAATGCCGTGCACTTCGTCCGCTGGACGACCACGAGCAGGCCGAGCTGTGGCTGCAGCAGACCACGGACGCGAAGGACCTGATGGTTCGTCAGGGCAGTCCTGCCTTTGGCGGCATCCGAGAGGTAGGCGCGATCCTGTCCCGCGCGGATCGCGGCGGCACGCTCAACCCGCGCGAGCTGCTGGCGGTGGCAAGTCTGCTGCAGACCGCGCGCCGTGCTCTGCTGTACGATGCCGAGCACGAAACCAAGACCACGCTCACGCCGATTTTCGGTCTGCTCTCCGGCAACCGTGATCTGGAGGAATCTATCACGACCGCCATCATCTCCGAGGAGGAGATCGCAGACGGCGCGTCTCCCGAGCTGCTGAGCATCCGCCGAGAACTGCGCCGCGTGTCCGGCAAGGTGCGCGAAACGCTCAACCGCATGATCTCGGGCGAGCGCTCCAAGTACCTGCAGGAGAATATCATCACCCAGAGAAACGGTCGCTTCGTTGTGCCGGTCAAGGTGGAGCACCGCGGCGATGTGCCCGGTCTGGTGCACGATACCTCGTCCACTGGTGCAACCGTGTTCGTCGAGCCGCAGCAGGTCGTGGAAATCAACAACCAGATTAAGGTGCTCGAGGGCCGCGAGGAAAACGAGATCGAGCGCATTCTCGCGGAACTGTCGTCGCGCGTGTCCATGTACAAGGGCGCCATCGAGCAGGACTACGATGCGCTGACCACGCTGGACTTTATCTTTGCGCGTGCCAAGCTGTCGTTCGACATGAACGCCTGTGCGCCCGTACTGGTCGAGGACGGCAGCCGCTGCAAGCTGCTCCGTGCGCGTCATCCGCTGCTGGATAAGGACAAGGCGGTGCCGATTGACATCGCCATCGGCTATGATTACGACACGCTCGTCGTCACCGGCCCGAACACCGGCGGCAAGACGGTTTCGCTCAAAACGCTCGGCCTGCTGTCGCTCATGGCGGCAAGCGGCCTGCATATCCCGGCGAACGAACAGTCGGAAATCGGCCTGTTTGAGCATGTTTACGCCGATATCGGTGACGAGCAGAGCATCGAGCAGAGCCTGTCCACGTTCTCTGCGCACATGAAGACCATCGTGTCCATCATGGACTGCTGCGGGCAGGGCGACCTCGTGCTGTTCGACGAATTGGGTGCCGGTACCGACCCGGTCGAGGGCGCGGCACTGGCGGTTGCCGTCATCGGCTATGCCCGCCAGATGGGCGCGTGCGTTGCCGCGACCACGCACTACGCCGAGCTGAAAACCTTTGCGCTGACCACGGACGGTGTAGAGAACGCCTCCTGCGAGTTTGACGTCAAATCCCTGCAGCCGACCTACCGTTTGCTGACCGGTATTCCGGGCAAGTCGAATGCGTTCGCGATTGCGGCTCGTCTGGGTCTGCAGCCGACCATCATCGAGCGGGCGAAGGAGCAGGTCTCCACTGAGGACGCCCGTTTTGAGGACGTTCTGGCGGAGCTTGAGCGCGAACGCCGCCGTGTCGAGCAGATGAAGGAAGAAGCGCAGCGCATGCGCTCTGCCGCGCAGTCCGAGCGCGACAAGATGCGTGCCGAGCGCGATGCCGCCGAGGATCGTGTGGACAAGATGATGGAGAGCGCCCGCGGACAGGCAGACAACATCCTCAAAAATGCCCGCATGACGGCGGAAACCGTGTTTGACGAGCTGGAAACGCTCAAAAAGAAGGCACAGAAGAAGAACGCCGACCAGAACCTTGCGGCAGCCAAGGCGGCGCTGCGCGGTGTCATCACCCAGACCGAGAACGAACAGCGCCGCGGTATTCAGAAGCGCGTTGTCGAGGCTGACGAGGTTCGTTCGGTGCAGAAGGGCGACCGTGTGCGCCTGCTCAACGTCGGCGGCGTCATTGCGACCGTGCTCGCTCCGGCGGATAGGGACGGCAGCGTGCAGGTGCAGGCCGGTCCGATGAAGATGACGGTCAAGGAGAACGAGCTGCGCCTCGTGGAGGAGAAGAAGAACGCGCCTAAGCCCAAGCCGCAGCCGAGAAGAGATGCGCCGAGACGCGAACTTAACATCCGCTCGGCGGAAAGCGAAGTCGATGTGCGCGGTATGAGCGCCGAGGAGGCTCTCTTTGAGGTGGACAACTTCCTGTCGCGCGCCATCATGGCCGGACTGCCGTCTGTCACGGTCATCCACGGCAAGGGAACCGGCGTGCTCCGCACGGCTGTGCAGCAGCATCTGCGGAAAAACAAGCGCGTCAAGAGCGTCCGCAGCGGTGTTTACGGCGAAGGAGAGCAGGGCGTAACGATCGTCGAATTGCGCTGAGGCAATCCTGCACAGTTTACGCATAGATTTCTTTTAATGAATTATGTGGTATTGCCCTAAAAATACCTGTTTTAGGAATCGGAAACCGGCGAATAGGGCATAATGCCCTATAAATCAGTACGTTTTTTGAAAAATTCATTTAAAAAGCAAAGGGCACATCTGGAAATAGTCCTTGACGAAAATGCAAAAAAGCGATAGACTATATACAACGGATTTGAAGAAATAGGAGCGATGCAGATATGTATTCAAAAGAGGTACAGGTTACCAATCAGGTAGGCTTATATGCCCGCCCGGCAACTTTTTTCATTCAGAAGGCAAATGAGTTCAAGTCTACCATCCTGGTAGAGAAGGAAGAGCGCCGCGTAAACGCAAAGAGCCTGCTCGGCATTCTGTCCCTGGGTATCACCAAGGGCACTACCATCAACCTGATCGCTGATGGCCCGGATGAGGAAGAGGCTGTTTCCGCACTGGTTGAGCTTATCACATCCAATTTTACTGACTAAGTTATCGCGTCCTGAGGGAAAAGCGCCGGTTGTTTTGATCGGCGCTTTTATTTTTGCAAATGACGATTGAGGGAAGGAGGGCAGTTCGCATGACAAGAGAACAGCTGAAGGAGCGCGTGCGCAAGCTGCCCATGCAGCCTGGCGTTTACATGCACAAGGATAAGACCGGCAAGGTGATTTACGTCGGCAAGGCCAAGCTGCTGAAGAACCGCGTGTCCAACTACTTCCAGCCGCCCGAACGGCTGAACGCCAAGACGCGCCAGCTGGTCAGCCATATCGACGACTTCGATATCATCGTCACGGACAGCGAGTTTGAAGCGCTCGTGCTCGAGAACTCGATGATAAAGAAGTACAAGCCCAAGTATAACATTCTGCTCAAGGACGACAAAGGCTATCCCTATGTGCGGCTGGACACCACGCTGCCCTACCCGGATTTCAAAATTGTCTCCAAGCCTGCACATGACGGAGCGCGGTACTTCGGTCCGTACATGGGCCGCGGTGCGGCAAGACGAGCGATTGATACGATCGGTGAAGCACTGCACCTCAAAAGCTGTGCGCGTTCCTTTCCGCGGGACATCGGCAAGGACCGTCCGTGCCTGAATCTGCACCTCGGCCGCTGCTGCGCGCCGTGCACCGGCAAGGTCAGTCCGGAGGAGTATCACGCGCTGATCGAACAGGCGATCTCGCTGTTCGAGGGCGACGCAAAAAAGCTCGAGCGTGAACTCACCGAGAAGATGAACGAAGCCGCCGAGGAACTGCAGTTTGAGCGTGCCGCCGTCCTGCGTGACCGCCTGCGTGCCATCCAGAAGCTGGGCACCAAGCAGCATGTGGTTGCCGGTGCGTTCGCAGAGCTGGACGTTATCGCCTTTGTGCAGGGACAGACCCGCGCGTGCGTCTGCGTGCTGCATTACAGCGTCGGCACGCTGCAGGATAAGGAATACACGTTCTTCCACGTCACCGAGAGCGACCCTGCCGAGGTGCTTTCCTCGTTCATCAAGCAGTATTACGCGCAGCGCAATGCAGTGGCGAAAACCGTTTTGCTCTCGCATGAAATCGAGGAGCAGGACGCCGTGGGCGAGTACCTTTCATCCATCGCAGAGCGCAAGGTTGAGCTGGCCGTGCCGCAGCGCGGCGAACGCCGGGTGCTGACCCGCCTCGCGGAGAAAAACGCCTTTGAGGAGATCGAACGCAGAGAGAAGCAGTCTGAGAGACGGCATAAATCGCTTGAACTGCTGCAGAATGTCACCGGAATGGCGGCATTGCCGCTTCGGCTGGAAGCCTACGACATTTCCAACTTCGCCGGACAGGATACGGTCGGCTCGATGATCGTGTTTGTCGAGGGTCAGCCGAAAAAGAGCGATTACCGCAAGTTTAAGATTGCGTGTGCCGCCAACGGACAGGACGACTACGCCTCCATGCGCGAAATGCTCACGCGCCGCGTGCAGCGCTATGTGGACGGCGACGAGAAGTTTGCGCCGCTGCCGAACGCGTTCATGATCGACGGCGGTCTGGGTCATGTGCACGTCTGCAAGGAGGTGCTCGACTCGTTCGGGCTGTCGGTTCCGTGCTTCGGCATGGTCAAGGACGACCGCCACCGTACCCGTGCCCTCGTTGCGCCGGACGGCCGTGAGTTCGGCATCTCGGCGACTCCGGCGCTGTTTGCGCTCATCGGCCGCATGCAGGAGGAGGTCCACCGGTTCGCCATCGAGTATAACCGCAAGCTGGGCGGCAAAAAGGTGCGCGGCTCCACACTGGATAAAATCCCCGGCGTGGGCGATAAGCGCAGAACCGACCTGCTCAAGCACTTCGGCAGCATTGAGAATATCAAGCAGGCGTCCGAGCAGGAGCTGGCGAGAATTCTGCCGAGGAATGCCGCGCAGAGCGTATACGAATTTTTTCATAATGAGTAATTAGTAATTATTAGCGTTACGGTTTGACTTGGTGGTGAGCGAGCACTGCTCACCCCTGCCGGGCAGTATTGAGCCTATGGCTTTATCGCAGGGGCACACAGTGTGCGCCCGGCAGAGATAAAATCATATGGTAATTACTAATTACTAACTACTAATTCTTAATTTTCAAACAGTTAGATTTCAGCAGGAGGCTACCATGAGAGTTGTATCCGGAACTGCGCGGGGCTGTAGATTGCAGCCCGTGCCCGGCATGAACACCCGCCCGACCACCGATCGGGTAAAAGAAAACGTATTCAATCTGATACAGGATCATGTGCGCGGTGCCGAGGTGCTCGACCTGTTTGCGGGCACCGGTCAGCTTGGCATTGAGGCGCTTTCGCGCGGCGCTGCTCACTGCGATTTTGTCGAGCACAACAAGGCAGCTTACGGCATCGTGAGCAAAAACGTCGAAAGTGCGCGTGTGAAGGATAAGGCGGCGCTCCACCGCACGGAGGCAGCGGAATTTGTTTCCAAAGCAGGCAGGGAACGGTACGACGTGATCTTTCTGGATCCTCCGTACGGCGGCGTGATCTTAGAAAATGCGCTGAAACAGATAGAAACGTTTGACATTCTCTCTGTAAATGGTATAATAATATGCGAAAGTGCAGTAGAGGACAGATTCTCCCACGGCTTCGCAGTCGTGCGGGAACGCCGCTACGGCGCTACCATGATTACCATTCTGCAGCGGCAGAGTGGCGAAACGGAATGAAATAAATGAAAATTGCGATTTATCCGGGCAGCTTTGACCCTGTTACACTGGGACATCTGGATATCATCCGCCGTGCGTCGGTCATGTTTGACCGGCTGATCGTTGCGGTAATGCACAACCAGAACAAAAAACCCGCTTTTTCCGCCGAGGAACGTGTGGGATTCTTAAAGCGGACAACGGCTGACCTGCCGAACGTCGAGGTGGAATCCTTCGGCGGCCTGCTGGCAGACTACGCCAAGCAGAAAAACGCATGCGTCATCGTAAAGGGTCTGCGTGCGGTTTCGGATTTTGAATACGAATTCCAAATGGCACTTGCCAACCGCAAGCTCAATCCTGAGCTGGATACCGTGTTTTTGATGACAAGTGCGGAATATATGTACCTCTCTTCCTCGATCGTGAAGGATATTGCGGTACACGGCGGCGGTGTCGCCGATTTTGTTCCCGAGGGGATTATGCAGGACATTGTGCGCCGAATTAGAAAGGGAGAGTAAAATGGCAACTTTAGAGGAACTCATTAACCGCATGTATGATATGGTGCAGGACGCAAAGGGCATTCCGCTGGCAGGCGAGAAGTGCATCGTAGAGCGTGACCACATGCTGGATATGCTGGACGAGCTGCGTGAGGCTCTGCCGAACGATCTGCAGCAGGCACAGGAAATTGTTGCAAAGCGCAGTGAGATGCTGGCATCCGGCAAGCGCGAGGCTGAGGCGATCCGCCGTCAGGCTGAGGAGGATGCACGTCAGATGGTCTCCGAGACCGAGATCGTCGTAGCGGCACGCCGCAAGGCCAAGGAAGTACAGGGCAACGCCGAGATTCAGGCTCGTGAGCTGCGCCGCGTGGCAAATGAGTACTGCGAGGATACCCTCAAGCGTACCGAGGAGGCAGTGGCTCTCGGTCTGGAGGAGGTCCGCAAGGCACGCCAGCGCTTCAAGAGCATCGCAAAGTAAAACCGAAATGCAGGCAGTCACCTTCGGGTGGCTGCTTTTTCGTGTTCTTTGCGGTACCGGCACAACGGGAATTCTGCGCAGCCCTTCTCGGCACCGGCTGACCGGGCATACGAACTGTGTGAGTGGGTTCGCCCTAACGGGCGGGAGTTTTTCGCCGGATAGGCGAACGGTTCTTGCCTGCGCGGCGGGCGCACAAGAGGGTAGACACCAAGGTTTCCACCCTCTTGTGAATCACCCCTTTCCTAAGAGAGTCTGGCGCAAACCAGAGAGCGGCGACCGCTGCGAAATAGAGGAACGGCAGTTGGGTTACCGTTGCGTGCCTTTCGTGAAAAATTTGCAGTTCACAGACAGCGTACTGCTACACATATCGGCAACTCTACGTTGGGTGCGGCATGACAGTGCCGCACAATTCGCTTACGCGTTGTTGCGGACGGCACCTGCGAATTCTATTTGACAACGACCGTCACTTTGTCTGCACCACGCCATCACCCACTCCTCACCACCGGCACCGAAAAAGAGAACCTCACACCCACTTTGTGCCACCAACCTGAAAAATGTCCGGCTGAGATTGCACAAAAATACACACTCTGTGGATAAGCTTTGGGATAACTCTCCACTTCGCAGTAAAATGCAGGAAAACACCGCATACGAACACAATCGAACAACTGTTCGTAAAAATTGCGAAAACTATAAAATTTGCAAGAAAAACGCCCGAATTTTTCGTGCAATAATGCAAAAAATATCTTGCAATCTATTCTCCGTACCGCTATAATAAAATCAAGGTGGAGAGTTGTGGGGTAAAGTGTCACAAATTCCACCAAAGCGGAAGGGCAGGTGTGAATGAGTGAAGGGCGAATACAAGCATTCCATAGACGCTAAGGGTCGTCTGGCAATGCCGGCCAAGCTGCGCGAGGAGCTCGGCGAGCACTTCACGGTCACCAAGGGCCTCGATGGCTGTCTGTCCGTCTATCCGGAAGCGGAATGGAAGCGTCTGGAGGACAAGATCCGCACGCTCGGCAACGGCGAAAAGGCAAGACGCGTCAAGCGCTACTACTTCGCCAATGCGTTCGATGCACAGCTCGACGCACAGGGCCGCATCCTCATTCCCGCAAATCTGCGTACCTTTGCGGAGCTGCAGAAGGATGTTACCGTGATCGGTCAGCTCGACCACGCGGAAATCTGGAACAGCGACAAGTGGCGCGCTTACAATGACGAGATCGACGCGGAAGTTGTTGCCGCGGACGTAGAAGATATTGATTTTTAACAAAAGGGCAGGGAACTATGGAATTTCATCATGTATCCATTTTGCTTGAGCCTTGCCTTGAGGCTCTGCAGATTAAGCCGGACGGCGTTTATGTGGACGCCACGACCGGCGGCGCCGGTCACTCGCTCCGCATTGCGGAGCGTTTGCATGATACCGGTCGTTTGATTTGCATTGACAGAGATGACGAAGCACTCGAAAACGCGAAGGACCGCCTCAAGGATGTGTGGCAGCGTGTCACACCGGTCAAGAGCGACTTCCGCGATATCGACAAGGTGCTCGAAGGGCAGGGACTTGCAGGTGCGGACGGCATTCTGTTCGACCTCGGCGTTTCCTCTCCGCAGCTGGACCATGCCGAGCGCGGTTTTTCCTATATGCAGGATGCGCCGCTCGATATGCGCATGGATCGGCAGCAGAAGCTGACCGCGTATGATGTGGTAAACGGCTGGAGCCGCGAGGAGATCCGCCGCATTCTGTTTGAGTACGGCGAGGAGCGCTACGCACCGCTGATCGCAGCGGCGATCGAGCGCGAACGCGCAGACAAGCCGATTGAGACCACGTTGGAGCTTGTCCGTGTGATCAAGGGCGCCATGCCCGCGAAAGCGCTGCGGGAAAAGCAGCATCCGGCGAAGCGCAGCTTTCAGGCGATCCGCATTGCGGTAAACGATGAGCTGGGCGCGGTGCGGGAAGCAATGGAAAAAGCCATCGACTGTCTCAATCCGGGTGGCAGACTGGCGGTCATCACATTCCACAGCCTGGAGGACCGCATCGTCAAGGCGGCTTTTCAGCAGGCGGCACAGGGCTGCACCTGTCCGAAGGACTTTCCGGTATGCATCTGCGGCAAAAAGCCGAAGGTTCGGCTGACGCCGCGCAAGCCGATCCTGCCGGATGAAAGGGAAATTGAGGAGAATCCGCGCGCCCGAAGCGCGAAGCTCCGGGTTTGTGAAAAAATCTAAACCGAAAAAGCAAATTCAAAAGAAAGGAAAGCGCAAGATGGCTTCTGGCAGGAACAACGCGGCAAGAAAATATGAAGATCAGGTTCCTGCGCAGCGTGAGGTACAGCCGAAACGCCATCTGCAGGTAGCGGCAGCGCCGGTCAAGAAAAAGAAGCACCGCCGCAAGCCTGCTGTGATGCAGGGCGTGTATCCGTGCATTTTTCTGGTGGCGATCACGGCGGCGTTTATCCTGTTCTGCCAGATGCAGCTGACCCAGCTTACCGCGGAAGCGAGTGAGCAGAGCGACCTGCTCAGCGAGCTGCAGTCGGAGAATGTTTCTCTGACGACCAAGCAGATGAACAGCATGAACATGGATGAGGTAGAGCAGTACGCCACGGACACGCTCGGAATGGTCAAGATGGACAATTCGCAGATCGAATATGTGGAGCTGACCAATCCGGATCTTGTCACCGTTGCAGACGACAGCATGACGCTGCACGGTCTGTGGAGCGCACTGGCAGCGCGCTTTTCCGCACTTGTGGAATATATCCGATAAGCAGTTGAATACAATGCGTACAGGGGAGTGAGAGGTGGATAACTTCTGACTCCTTACGCTTTTTCAGGAACAATATGGAGGCTGACTAAATGGCAGTTAAGGGACCCAACCATCAAATGCGCACGCGTATCCGCGGACTGACCGTGCTGTTTGCACTGATCGGTTTCGGGCTGGTAGGCGTGCGGCTGCTGTATATGCAGGTATTCAATCACGATTTCTATGTGCAGCAGGCGACAGCGCTGCAGACGCGCGACACGTTCATCACGCCCAACCGCGGCAAGATCTACGACGCGAACATGCAGGTTCTGGCTGAATCCGCCGCCGTAGAGCGCATTACGGTCGATCCGAAGGCCGTTGTGGACGAGAGCAAGGTCAAGAAGGGCATCACGGCGGAAAGTCAGCAGCAGACGCTTGCGACCATCCTGTCCGAAACGCTGGATGTGGATTACGATACCGTGATGGAGAAGCTCCGGAAGACGAACTCGCAGTACGAAATTATCGCGCAGAAGGTCGATAAGGACGTATCCAAGGAACTGGATGAGAAGCTCGAAGCGGCAGACTGCACCGGCGTCTACTCTGAGCCGGATACCAAGCGGTACTATCAGCACGGCGCCTTCCTGTCTGCGGTTCTGGGATACGTCGGCAGCGACAACAACGGCGCGTACGGCCTGGAATCCGAGTATAACGACGAGCTTTCTGGCACGGCGGGCCGTCTGGTGCGCGTGCAGAACCAGCAGAACAAGGACATTATGCCGGAAACCCAGCAGTATATTCCGGCGACCGACGGCAACTCTCTTGTGCTGACCATCGACAGCGATATCCAGAACTATCTGGAAAAGCACCTCGAGACCGCACTTGCCGACAATCCGGAGGCGCGAGACGGCGTTTCCGGCATCGTCATGGACGTCAAGACCGGTGAGGTGCTCGCCATGGCGAACCTGCCGGACTTTGATCCGAACGATGCCTACAAGCTGACGAGCGACAAGTATATCAACGAACTCAAGGAAAATGTTGCGAAAATCCTCAAGGAAGAGAACGTAAAGGTCGAAATTCCGGATGCCTGGTATGAGAAGGGCGGTCTGGACAATCTGCCGGAGGCGATTCATGACAATTCTGATCTGGTGGATGAGCTGGGCAGCGCCCGCGTCAATATCCTGATGAAAACGTGGCGCAATCCGGTTATCGCGGATAACTACGAGCCGGGCTCCACCTTCAAGCTGATGACGGTCTCCACCGCGTATGATCTGGGTGCGACCCATGCCGAGGACACCTACTACTGCGGCGGCTCCCTGCAGGTGGAGAACTGGGAGATCAAGTGTGCAAACACAAGCGGCCACGGCATGCAGACGCTGACCGAAGCCTTGATGAATTCCTGCAACGTAGCGATGATGCAGATTGCCCAGAGCGTCGGCATGGATCGGTTTTATAACTTTTACAAGGCGTTCGGCCTGACCGAGCCGACCGGCATCGACCTGCCGGGTGAGGGCAAGGGTCAGTTCCATAAACTGGATGTTGCCAGTGACTGGAACGAAGTCGCACTGGCAACCGCATCGTTCGGTCAGCGCTTCACGGTAACGCCGATTCAGATGCTGAACATGGTCTGCGCGATCGTGGACGATGGCAAGCTGAAAAAGCCGTACGTCGTCAAGGAAGTGCTGAGCGGAGACGGCTCGGTCAAGTCTACGAACGAGACCGAGGTGGTCCGACAGGTCATTTCCGAGGATACCTCCGCTTACATGCGCGAGGCGATGGAGCAGGTTGTCGCAAACGGCACCGGCAAGAACGCGTATGTGCCCGGCTACCGCGTCGGCGGCAAGACTGCGACCTCCGAGATTCTGCCTGAATACGACAGTGACGGCAAGGTGCTCGATACCGAGGACCGCTACACGGCCTCCTTCATCGGCGTAGCGCCGATGGACGACCCGCAGATCGCGGTTCTGGTCGCCATCAACGACCTGCCGGAATCCGCAACGCATGGCGGCGGCGCGATCGCCGCGCCGGTCGTCGGCCGCATCATGGAGGATGTGCTGCCGTATATCGGCATTACGCCGGTCTATGACGACAGCGAGAGCGACCGCCGCGAGCTGACCGTGCCGAGTGTATCCGGCAAGACGCGCGACGATGCGATTTCCACGCTGTCCGACGCAGGCTTTGACTGCATCATCAAGGGCGACGGCGATACCGTCACCGATCAGGTGCCGAGTGCAGGCATGCGCATTGCGGCCAGCGGCAAGGTTATCGTCTACATGGGCGAGGAAAAGCCGACTGAGGCCGTTGAAGTGCCCGATCTGTCCGGCATGTTGCCGGATGAGTGCCGCGATACGCTGGAGGAGTACGGTCTGTACCTCAAGCAGAAGGGTGTTTCGTCCGCGCAGATCACAGGCGATACTACCGCGACCAAGCAGAGTCCGGAGGCCGGTACCAAGGTAAGCCTCGGTGCGGTTGTCACGGTAGAATTTTCCGATACAACGACGGTCAACGACCGATAGGAGGAAATTATGAAATTACAGGAACTTTTGAAGGATGTAGAAGTGAAAAACAGCACTGCCGCACAGGATATCGAGATCAAGGAAGTGCGTTACGACTCCCGCGCGGTACAGCCGGGCGACCTGTTTGTAGCCATCCGCGGCTACGCGACCGACGGCCACAAGTACATCGCCAAGGCGATGGAGCAGGGCGCGGCAGCCGTTGTCTGCGAGGAGGCGCCGGAGGGCGTCCCCGCAGTCGTTGTGGAGAATTCCCGTATCGCGCTGGCTGAGATTGCGGCAAACCGCTTCGGTCATCCGGCAGAGAGCATGGTCATGCTCGGTGTGACCGGCACCAACGGCAAGACCACCACGACCTACCTCGTCAAGCACATGCTTGAGGACACAGGCCACAAGGTGGGTCTGATCGGCACCAACCAGAACCTCATCGGTGATGAAGTGATCGAGACCGAGCGCACCACGCCGGAATCCTACGAGCTGCACGCGCTGTTTGCCCGCATGAGAGACGCAGGCTGCACGCATGTGATCATGGAGGTTTCCTCGCACTCCCTGGTGCTTGACCGCGTGCACGGCATTCCGTTTGCGGTAGGCGCGTTCACCAATCTGACGCAGGATCACCTCGATTTCCACAAGACCATGGAGGAGTACCGCAAGGCAAAGGCGCTGCTGTTTTCCATCAGCAAGAAGGGCGTTATCAATCTGGATGATGCTGCGGCGGAGAAGATGCTCGCGGACGCAAAGTGCCCGTGCATGACGTTCTCCTGCGGCAAGCCGGAGGCCGATCTCGAAGCGACCGACCTGCAGCTGCACGCGGACGGCGTGGAGTTCACCGCACAGTATCAGGGCGAAAAGGCAGACGTCAAGCTGCCGATTCCGGGTCATTTCTCGGTCGAGAATGCACTGACCGCGCTCGGTATCGTGCTGCAGCTCGGCATGCCGCTTGCGGATACGGCGAAGTCCATGGCAACTGCAACCGGCGTCAAGGGCCGTGTTGAGGTCGTGCCGACCGATACGGATTACACCGTGCTCATCGACTACGCACACTCGCCGGACGGCGTGGAGAACGTGCTCAAGGCCGTTCGCGGCTTTGCAAAGGGCCGTGTCGTTGCTCTGTTCGGCTGCGGCGGCGACCGCGACCGCACCAAGCGCCCGAAGATGGGTAAAATTGCAGCGGATCTCGCGGATTTCTGCGTTGTAACGAGCGATAATCCGCGCACCGAGGAGCCGAAGGCCATCATCGATGATATTCTCGAGGGCATGAAGGATTCGGATACGCCGATGCAGGTCATTGTCGATCGTCCGGAGGCGATCCACTGGGCACTTGCACACGCACAGAAGGACGATATCATCGTGCTGATGGGCAAGGGACATGAGACCTATCAGGAAGTAAACCATGTGAAGCACCACATGGATGAACGCGAGATCGTAGCGGATTTTTTCAATAAGTAAGAGCGGCAGACGGGCGCACACTGTGCGCCCATACGCCTGAATGGACAAAGAAGTAAAATGGGAAGAAAACTGGGGGAAACGGCATGGAACGATTTACATTAGCGCAGGCGGCGGAATGGACAAAGGGCGAAGCGAGAGGCGAGGCGGCTCTGACGGCGGTCACGACCGATTCGCGGCAGATTCCGCCGGAGGCGCTGTTCCTGCCGATCAAGGGCGAGCGGTTTGACGCGCACGATTTCATCGGCAAGGCGATCGAGAACGGCGCGGCCGCCGTGATGAGCCACCGCGAGAATGAGGAGTATCCGGTGCCGGCGCTGTACGTTGAGAACACCTCGCAGGCGCTGCTTGACCTCGCGGGCGGCTACCGCATGATGTGCGGCGGCAAGGTCGTCGGCGTGACCGGCTCGGTCGGCAAGACCACCACCAAGGAGCTGCTGTATGCCGTTCTCTCGCAGGGCTTCCGCGCACAGAAGACAGAAGGCAACCTGAACAATGAGATCGGTCTGCCGCTGACGCTCATGCGTATGACCAGGGATACTGAAGTGCTGGTAGCCGAGATGGGCATGAACCATTTCGGTGAGCTTTCCCGCATGACGGCGGCTGCCAGACCGAATCTGGCGGTTATCACCAATATCGGCACCTCGCATATCGAGTTCCTCGGCTCGCGTGAGGGCATCTGCAAGGCCAAGCTGGAGATTCTCGAGGGTCTGCAGGAGGGCGGCACGGCTGTTCTCTGCGGCGATGAGCCGCTTCTGTGGGACAAACGCGAGAGCCTCGGCTGCAGGGTGGTAACTTATGGCATCGAAAATTCCGCCTGCGACCTTACTGCGGACTTGCACAGCGACGGTACATTTGATATAGTAAATAACGGTCTTGCCGCGGCGCACCTGCCGGTCGGAGAGAAATTCACCGCGAAGCTGAGTATTCCGGGCAAGCATAACGTGCTCAATGCACTGGCGGCGGCAGCCGTCGGTCTGCTGCTCGGTGAAACACCCGAGCTGATCGCGCAGGGACTTGTCAGCTATCAGGCGAGCGGCATGCGCCAGAACATCTATGAGCAGGATGGCTACCAAATCTACGCGGACTGCTACAACGCAAGTCCGGATGCGATGGAGGCTACGCTGTCCGTGCTTGGCGGCATGGCCGGGGACGGCCGCCGGTTTGCGGTTCTCGGCTCGATGCTCGAGCTTGGCGATTACGCCGAGGAAGGTCATCGCCGTGCCGGTCGTGCGGCGGCGCAGTACGCGGACGCCCTGTACGCCTACGGTCCGGATGCAGCGGCCATGGTAGCCGGTGCCAGGGAGAAGGGCATGGAGCATGCGTATGCGTTCGACGACCAGACCGCGCTTGTCGCGGCACTGCGCGAGGACGCGAAAAAAGGAGACGCGCTGCTGTTCAAGGGCAGCCGCGGCATGCGCATGGAACGCGCACTTGCAATGTTTTTAGGGGAGGAAGTTGAAGCATGAAACAGGCTGTGCTTGTTTTCGCGATCGCACTGGTGATTACGCTGGCTATCGGTCCGGCGGTCATCAATTATCTGCGAAAAATGAAATTCGGTCAGAAGATTCTCGAAATCGGACCGAAATGGCACATGAACAAACAGAATATCCCGACAATGGGCGGCTTTATGTTCATTATCGGTATTGCGGCGGCAGTCATTATCGGCAATATCGTGATGGGTGAGATTTCGGTCTCGTCGCTTGCGGTGCTCGGCCTTGCCGTGGCCTACGGTGCGGTCGGTCTGGTCGATGACTACGCTAAGATCAAGAAAAAGGAAAATGCGGGTCTGACCCCGAAGCAGAAGCTGGTGCTCCAGATTCTGGTTGCCGGCGTGTTTGTGCTCGTGCTGTTCCTGGGGTCGAGCGGTCTGCCGCAGCTGTGGATTCCGTTCACGGGCATTTCGTTCAGCTGGCCGTGGCCGCTGTACATCGTGTTCGCGGCCTTCGTTATCGTCGGCGCGGACAACGCCGTCAATCTGACCGACGGCATCGACGGTCTGGCGGCAAGCGTTACACTTCCGGTTGCCATCTTCTTCGTGTTCGTCGGCTTCCGTCGCGGAGACATGGGCGTTGTGATCTTCTCGGCGGCACTCGCGGGTGCGCTGCTGGGCTTCCTGCGCTATAACTTCAATCCGGCCAAGGTGTTCATGGGCGATACCGGCTCGCTGTTCCTCGGCGGTGCGGTTGCCGGTCTGGCATTTGCGTGTGAAATGCCGCTCATCCTGCTGCTGGTCGGCCTGATCTACATCATCGAAACGCTGTCTGTTATCCTGCAGGTCACCTACTTCAAGGCGACCCACGGCAAGCGTCTGTTCAAGATGGCGCCGATCCACCACCACTTTGAAATGTGCGGCTGGTGCGAGAAGAAAATCGTGCTGGTATTCACCGGCATCACGGTTGTGCTGTGCCTGCTGGCCTACCATGTGGCACTCGCACCGCTGTTTTAATTCGTAATTCGGAGGTAACCCTATGGCTTCGACAACTGGAAAGACGAATCCGCAGTACCGGCCGGCATCGCGCCGTCCCATGCCGCGGAATGCGCCGAGCGGCAAACCGGCGCGTCCTTCGCGGGAGCCGGTGCCGAAGGAGCGTTACCATACCGGCACCGCAAAGCCGAAGCGCAGACGCATGCGCAGCATGAAGGCGCATATCTGGGATACCGGTGTGTTCTTCTCGGTGCTGCTGCTGCTGATCACCGGTCTGATCGCGCTGTTCTCGGCAAGCTATACCAACGCGATGTTCTACAAGGGCAGCGCGACATACTTTATCATGCGTCAGGGCATTTTCGCCGCGATCGGTCTTGCGGCGATGATCGTTCTTTCCAAGATTCCGTACCGCATGTACGCGGGCATTCACAACATCATCATGTGGATATCGGTCGCGCTGCTGGTTCTGGTTGTGATACCGGGCATCGGTACAACGGTTAATAATGCACAACGCTGGCTGTTCGGCTTTCAGCCGTCTGAGATCGCAAAGCTGACCGTCATCATCTGCTTTTCCTACTGG
This sequence comes from Butyricicoccus sp. OF27-2pH9A, assembly GCF_027693185.1. Taxonomy (NCBI): domain Bacteria; kingdom Bacillati; phylum Bacillota; class Clostridia; order Eubacteriales; family Butyricicoccaceae; genus Butyricicoccus; species Butyricicoccus sp. OF27-2pH9A. The sequence continues at coordinate 289,027 of NZ_JAQEXK010000001.1, read as the reverse complement.
GTAGCGCATGACCCGAAGAGCGTGCGCAGCGTCAAGACCATGGTGCAGCCGTACGGTCTGCTGCTGGCGCTGTACATCGGTCTGCTGTACCTGGAGCCACATACCTCGGCGATGATCATCATCTGCGGCATCGGCATTATCATCCTGCTGGCAGGCGGCATGCGCCTGTGGTACTTTGCGCCGATTCTGGGACTGGGTGCAGGCGTAGTTGCGGCATTCTATGTTGCGTTTAAGCATGTACGAGACCGTTTTGAAGTCTGGCTCAATCCGTTTTCGGATATGGCGAACAAAGGTCTGCAAGGCTCGATGAGCCAGATTGCCATCGGCTCGGGCGGCCTGCTCGGTCGCGGACTCGGCAACGGCCTGCAGAAGCAGCTGTACCTGCCGGAGCCGCATAATGACTTCATCTTCGCCACCTGGTGCGAGGAGATGGGTCTGATCGGCGCTCTGCTGGTCATTCTGCTGTTCGCGTACCTTATTTACCGCGGATTCCGTGTGGCGCGCTATGCACCGGATAAATTCGGCAGTCTTCTGGCGACCGGCATCACCGCCAAGCTGGCGATCCAGACGCTGATGAACCTGTTCGTTGTCACCGGCATCATGCCGGTAACCGGCGCGGCTCTGCCGTTTTTCAGCTATGGCGGCACCGCGTTGCTGCTGCAGCTCGGCGAGATGGGCATCCTGCTCAATATATCGCGGTATATGCGGATTGACGGAAGAAATCAGGATTAAGTTATGGCAATACCGCATAATTTTCGCAAAGCGCCGCGGCAGCGCGACCGGAGCCTGTGCAAGAAGCCGCTGCTTTAATTGTGCGGTGTTGCCTTATGCAAATCGAGGCTGTTTGCAGCATACAAACAGCCTCGATGACTGTGATATTGCTGTCAGGCAGTACCACATGATCCGGTAAACAGGCTTTGCCGGACCATGTGATCCTACCTTGCATTTGAAAAGTAACAAACAGGAGAGGGGAACTCAGTTTTGAAACTGTACATCACGGGAGGCGGCACGGGCGGTCACGTTACACCGGGTCTTGCCATTGCACGCTATTTTGAAAAAAAGCAGCCGCAGACGACGGTGCGTTTTGCCGGTTCGGCACGCGGCATTGAAAATAAGCTGGTCCCGCGTGAGGGATACCCGCTGGACACCATCGAGATCATCGGCATGTCGCGCTCGATGAGCCCGAAGGGCATTCTGCACAATCTGAAGGCGGCAAAGCTGGCTGTCTCGGCAGTCAGCAAGGCGAAAAAGCTGCTGAAGCAGGCCAAGCCGGACTGTGTGATCGGCTGCGGCGGCTATGCGTCGTTCGCGGTGGTGCGCGCGGCACAGCAGCTCGGCATTCCGACTGTGCTGCTCGAGGTCAATGCGCTGCCCGGCAAGGTAACGCAGATGCTCGCAAAGGACGCGGACCGCGTGCTCGTCTGCTTTGAACAGGCAAAGGAGCTGCTCGGCGGCGGAGATAAGATCATTCTGACCGGTGCGCCGGTGCGCGGTGAGATTCTGGCGGCGGACCGCGCAAAGGCACGCGAGAAGTTCGGTCTGACCGATGATGACCAACTGGTCGTCTCCTTCTGGGGCTCGATGGGTGCAAAGTACATGAACGAGCACATGGCCGGTGAGCTGGCGCTCGAATGTAAAAACGGCGTGCCCTATCACCATGTTCACGCAACCGGTGCGGCGGCCTGTGAGTGGCTGCCCAGAATGGCGAAGGAGCAAGGCGCCGACTTTGATGAACACCCAAACATCGAAGTGACCGAGTACATCTACGACATGGCCGACCGCATGGCGGCGGCTGACCTGATCGTGTGCCGCGCAGGTGCGGCCACTCTCGGTGAGCTGTGCATGCTCGGCCGTCCGGCACTGCTGGTGCCGTCTCCGTATGTGGCGGAGAACCATCAGGAGAAGAACGCGCGCGCGCTCGAACAGGAGGGCGGCTGCCGTGTTCTGCTCGAGAAGGATGCCAACCCGCAGGTGCTGTACGACGAGATTCAGAATCTGCTGAGCGACCGCGACCGTCTGCACCGGATGGGGCACGACGCGACAAAGCTGGCGGCGCACGATGCAAGCGAGAAGATCTATCAGGAGATCCTCTGGGCAATCGAAAACCATGGCAAGAAGTAACAAAGAAGGGATGCTGTGATGAGACGCAGAAGGCGAAAAAAGCACACACCCGACCGGATGGAGCAGCAGCGCCGCGGCAGGAAAATCTTTCGTGTGCTGGGACGCGTGCTGCTGACCGGTATTGTGCTGGCGGCTGCCGTGGTGGCGATGACCGTGTTCTTCAAGGTTAAGACCATTTCGGTGGAAGGCGCCAAGCAGTACGGCTCGGAGGAGCTGATCGCCGGTATGGATGTTCAAAAGGGCGATAATCTCTATCTGTGGAACAAAAATCGCGTATTGTCCGACCTGATGCACAGCTTCCCGTATCTGGAAAGCGCACAGCTGCGCCGCAGGCTGCCGGACGGACTGGTGCTGACTGTCACCGAATGCACAGCGGCGGCTGCCGTGAGGAATGAGGATAACACGTTCACTTATATCAGTGCGGGCGGCAAGGTGCTCGAGAACAACGCCGCAGACGGCGGTCTGCCGATCGTGCTCGGCGTTACGCTGAATGCACAGATGGGGGATTTCCTTGCTACCGGCACGGATGCACACGTTGACGCCATGCTGAACGTGCTGGAGAACATGGATGCTGCCGGTCTGCTCGAAAAGATGAGCTTCCTCAATCTGAACGACCTGACCGATGTACGCATCGGCTATGACAAGCGATTCGACATTCGTGCAGGCGCACTGGACGATCTGACGTACCGTATTCGGTTTGCACAGACCGTTATCAGCGATCGCCTTTCGGCATCGGATATCGGGCGGCTGTACTGGGATGCGCAGAACCGTCTGCACTTTGTGCCGGAGACGGCGGAGGATGTAGCACGCTCCGGTACCGATCAGGCAGGAGACAATCCGGTGACCTCGCCGGCGTACACCAATCCGGACGGCGAAGTCGGCACGACCGACAATACGAACGGCGATGACTCGACCGATTCGAGCAGCGACAGCTCGGACAGTTCGGATAACTCGGATTATTCCGATGATTCGGATTACTCGGACGATTCGTCCTATGACGATTCCTACGATGACGGCAGCTACGACGATTCCTACGACGAATCGTATTACGATGACAGCTATTATGACGACAGCTACGATGGCGAAGGCTGAGTTTTTCCTGCCTATACTGGCGAAAATAACCGAAAACACAAGGGAAAACGCGAAAAAATACAGCCTTTTTCCGTATCGCCCGCCGGTTTGCGGGAAAGACACGGAAAAGATTAAGTTTTTTTTGAGGAATTCGCTAATTCCTGTTGCAAAATAGAATAAATCGAGGTAAAATTAAAACAATAGGGGCGAAGTGCCCTCAAACGCGGTAATTGATAATCAAAGAACGATTCTTTATCATAAAACGGAGGACAACGACAATGGGTTTTGAGTTTGAACAGGGCTTGGATAACGTAGTAAACATTAAGGTCATCGGTGTCGGCGGCGGCGGCGGCAACGCTGTAAACCGCATGGTCGAGAACGGTGTACAGGGTGTTGAGTTCGTTTCCATCAACACGGATATGCAGGCTCTGAATTATTCGCAGGCCAGCACGAAGATCCAGATCGGCGAGAAGCTGACCAAGGGTCAGGGCGCAGGCGCAAATCCGGAGATCGGCCGCAAGGCTGCTGAGGAGAGCAAGGATCAGATCGCAGCAGCTCTCGCTAACACCAATATGGTATTTATCACTGCCGGCATGGGCGGCGGCACCGGCACCGGCGCAGCTCCGGTTGTTGCACAGATCGCTCGTGAACTGGGCATCCTGACGGTCGGCGTTGTTACCCGTCCGTTCGCATTCGAGGGCAAGAAGCGTCTTGAGCAGGCGCTGAGCGGCATCGAAGAGCTGAACAAGAATGTAGACTCCCTCGTTATCATCCCAAACGAGCGTCTGAAGTATGTATCCGAGCAGAAGATCACCTTCAAGAACGCATTCGAGATTGCTGACGGCGTTCTGCGTCAGGCAGTTAAGAACATTTCCGAGCTGATCACCGTTCCGGGCTTCATCAACCTGGACTTCGCGGACGTTACCTCCGTCATGAAGGACGCAGGCTTCGCTCACATCGGCACCGGCTCCGCTGCAGGCAAGGACAAGGCTGCAGAGGCTGCACGCGAGGCAATTTCCAGCCCGCTGCTCGAGACCTCGATCGACATGGCACACGGCGTTATCGTTTCCGTTATCGGCTCTGATGATATCGGTCTCGACGAGGTTGAGACTGCAGCTACCATGGTTCAGCAGGCGGCTCATCCGGATGCACACATCATCTTCGGTGCATTCATCGACGAGAACATGGACGACGAGATCCGCGTTGTTGTAATTGCAACCGGTTTCGACAATGTTCCGAACTCCGCAAAGATGAGCATGGACGGCAATAAGGACAAGGCTTCCGGCTCCACCGGCCTGTTCACCGAGGCTGCTACCGCAGCGGCTGACAAGAAGCCGGCTCGTGCAACCGCTTCCAAGCCGTCGTCCGATGTTGGCTCTGACGATGCTGCATTTGATGTGCTGATGCGCATCTTCGATAAGGACAACCGATAATCTAACTGATAGCTATTCAAAACAGCCCGTAACAGGGCTGTTTTGTCAGGTATGGGAAGGTTAATTTTAAGGCAACACCGCACAATTAAAGCAGCGGCGCTTTGCGGAAATTTTGTATTCTGATTTTGTTGCGATTTCTTGCAATACGGCAAGTATTGCTGCGAAACCGCGCCTCATCAGTACGCAAAATTTATTCGCAAATCGCTCTTGTTCAATTATGCGGTATTGCCTTAAATGAAATCCATATTAAAGGAGAGTGATCACCGTGAGTACGGACCCTGGAAGTAGACAGATGAATATTACTCGCGGTGGCATTTTCGAGGAGTGCCGCTGCTGAAAGGCGGTATAATATGGTTGAATTTTTCAAAACGGTGGACGGCCGCATCACAGAAGTGAGCGAGTTCACCGAGGGCTGCTGGGTCAACATGGTGCATCCCAGCTCGGACGAGCTGGAGCAGATCGCGCAGGCGGCTCAGGTTGAGGAAGAGTTTGTTCGCGCGGCGCTCGACCCGGAGGAAAGCTCGCGTGTCGATACCGAGGACGAGCAGCTTCTCATGATCGTCGATATCCCGATGGTGGAGAAAAGCTCGGTCGAGGACGGCGGACAGATGTTCACCACCATTCCTATGGGTATTGTCGTGGCGCAGAATGCGGTCATCACGGTTTGTCTGGAGGACAGCATCATCCTGCGCTCCATCGCGGAAGGTGCGGTAAAGGGCGTGCATACCTCGCTCAAGACGCGCTTTGTGTTCCAGATTCTGCTCCGCATTGCAGGTCGATTCCTGAAAAATCTGCGTATGATCGAGCGTGACTTTACCCGCATCGAGAAGCGTCTGTACGACTCCCTCAAAAACGAGGAGCTGATCCAGCTGCTCGGATTGAGTAAATCGCTGGTTTACTTCTCCTCGTCCCTCAAGGGCAACGAGGTTACGATGGAAAAGGTGCTGCGCGGCCGCGTGCTCAAGCTGTATGAGGACGACCGCGACATTCTGGAGGACGCGCTGATCGAGGTCCGTCAGGCCATCGAGATGGCGAATATCTATTCCAACATTATGGCGGGTACGATGGATGCTTATGCTTCCGTCGTTTCCAACAATCTGAATATCATCATGAAGGTTTTGACCATCCTGACCATCATCATGACGATTCCGAATATCGTGTTTGGCTTCTTCGGTATGAATATCGGCGAAGGACAGATACCGGGCGACTGGGTCTGGTGGATGCCGTTGGCCATTACGGTGGTCGGCTGCTTCTTTGCATGGTGGATGCTGAAGAAGAAAAATCTGGACTGATACAAGCTGCGCTTCCGAGAAATACTCGGAGGCGTTCTTTTTTGCCTTCTGTACACATAGGATAAAGTAAAAGCAGGAGGGACAATGCCATGATCGTTTTTGCGGCAAAGGTGTCGGTGAGGAAAATCGTAGTGGGCGTGCTGGCGGTCGGGCTGGTGCTGGTGGGCGCGGCAGCACTGCTGCCGAAAACGGCAGAGGCGGATACCGCGGTCAGCGCTGAAGGTGCAGCGCTCAGTGCAAAGCTGAAAACGAACGAGGACCGGGTGGCTCTGCTGACCGCCTGCGGCTGGTCGGTGGAGAACGAACCGGTCGGCACACAGGAGGTGCAGATACCCGACACCTTCGACGAGGTATATGAGCAGTACAACGCTATCCAGCAGGCGCAGGGACTGGATCTTACGCCGTATCAGGGCAAACGCGCCACGCTGTATACCTACGCGCTGACCGCCTATCCTACCGGAGAGCAGGGTGTGACCGCCAACCTTTTGGTACGCAGAAACCGCCTGATCGCAGCGGATATCACATCCGCACAGACGGATGGATTTGTGCATGGCCTGCTGGATATTCCGCAGACCTGACAGCAGCTGGCAATGACTTCTGGAAATTGCATAACTGTGCAATTCAACGAAAAAGTTATCATAGGTTTATGGTATCTATTGGTAACTTTCGGGGGATTGCACTTTTTTTGCATTTAGCTATTGTGCAATTTGCGAAAAAGTGTTATCCTTATAAAAGAAATGTATTGGCGGAGGGGACAAAATGCCACAGATGCGATTGGACAAATTGCTGTCCCACCTGAACTGCGGCAGCCGCAAGGAAGTGCAGGCATTCATTCGTGCGGGACGCGTCTCGGTGGACGGCACCGTGCAGAAGGATCCGGCGTTTAAGGTCGATCCTGACCGGTCGCAGACGGCGGTGGATGGCACCGTGCAGCGCTACCGCGCACAGCGGTACTATATGCTCAACAAGCCGATGGGTGTTATCACGGCAAGCCGCGATGAGCGTCACGATACCGTGCTTGAGCTGTTTCCGGCCGAGCTGCGGCGCGGCCTGTTTGCGGTGGGAAGGCTGGACAAGGACACCGAGGGACTGCTGCTCATCACGGACGACGGCGCGCTCAGCCATGCGCTGATGAGTCCGAATCGCCATGTCGAAAAAGAGTACGAGGCGGTCGTGGACGGCGCGCTGGCAGCGGATGCAGTCTCACGCTTCGAGCAGGGCATGACCCTGCGGGACGGCACGGAATGCAAGCCGGCGAAGCTGGAAATCCTCGAGACCGAGCCGGAGCTGCGCGTGCGTGTGACGCTCAAAGAGGGCAAATACCATCAGGTCAAGCGCATGATCGCGGCAGTCGGCGGTACGGTAGCGGCGCTCAAACGCCTGCGGCTGGGTGGTCTCTGGCTGGATAAAATACTCGCGCCCGGCGAATTTCGGGAACTGACACAGGAGGAATTGGAAAAACTTACCTCGAAAACTTGAAAAACTTAAAAAATCTACAAATTTTTTTGAGTTTTTTGTACAAAAATGCGCGGACATGTGATATAATGACTTAAAATGTATAGGGAACTTTTGGCGTTCTTGTGAAGAATGTCATAGGCAGAATCACCATTAACGGTGAGAACACCATAAAGAGTAAGCGTTTCGGCGAACGGATGCGGAGTAAAGCGCCGGGGCGCGTGAAAAAGACGGGAAAGGTGATGGAAATGGCTTCGAGATTGTTCCAGTCGATTGTTTTGCAGATGAAGGATACGGTGGATCGTACGATCGGCATTGTTGACGCAAGCGGTGCGGTCGTAGCATGTACCGATCTGCCTCGTATCGGTGAAATGCGGGAGGAAGCAATCACTGAGCTGGGCTTCGCCGGCGAGATCGTTCGTTTCGGCGGTTATACTTATCATACAACGGGCGACCGTGCGTCGCGTCTGGAATACGCTGTATTCGTACAGGGCGAGGACGAGCTGGCGCGCAGTATCTGCTCGCTGGTTGCGGTTTCGATCAACAATATCAAGACGCTGTATGACGAAAAGCACGACAAGGCTACCTTCGTAAAGAATATCATTCTGGATAATATCCTGCCGGGCGATATTTATATCAAGTCCCGCGAGCTGCACTTCGGCAACGACGTGCCGCGCGTGGTATTCCTCGTGCGCCAGCAGGCGCCGGCCGATGTTGCCGCGATCGACGTGGTAAACGGCATGTTCCCGGACAAGCAGAAGGATTTCGTGCTGCATATCTCCGAGACGGACATCGTTGTTGTCAAGGAGGTCAAGGCAGGCAGTGAGATCAAGGATCTGATCAAGCTGGCAGGCTCTATCGAGGAGACGCTGCTCAGTGAGCTGTCGGTCAAGTGCCTGATCGGCATCGGCTCGGTATCCTCCCAGATGAAGGATATCGCAAAGTCCTTCAAGGAGGCTACGACTGCAATCGAGGTCGGTGCGGTATTTGACACCGAGAAGAACATCATCAGCTTCGAGAATCTGGGCATTGGCCGTCTGATCTATCAGCTGCCGATCACGCTGTGTGAGATGTTCCTGTCCGAAGTATTCCGCAAGGGCTCGATCGACTCGCTCGATCAGGAGACGCTGTTCACGATTCAGAAGTTCTTCGAGAACAACCTGAACGTATCCGAGACCTCGCGTAAGCTGTTCGTACACCGCAATACGCTGGTGTATCGCCTTGAGAAAATCAAAAAGCTGACCGGTCTGGACCTGCGTGAGTTCGATCACGCGATCGTATTTAAGGTAGCGCTCATGGTTCGAAAATACCTTGCAAGCCGCGAAGAAGGTACCAGATAATCGCTGTCTGTTCATAAAATCTACACAGAAAAAGCGTAAATTGTGCAATAATGCCACAGTTTGTCGGCTTGCACATAAACATGATATCTGTTATAATAGACAAAGGTGTATATGTTTACACCTTTGTCTTTTTTGTTTGCTGGAAGGCGAAAATGCCCAATCCGGGGCATTCGCACGCCTTCTGCGTTGGCACCGAGGAGGATTGCCTGTGATACGAATGAGTGAAGCCACCGTGGTTTACGAAAACGGAACCCGGGCGGTGAACAAGGCGAGTCTGCGTGTAGACGAGGGAGAATTTGTCTTTCTGGTCGGCGCGTCCGGCTCGGGTAAAACCACGATCATCAAGCTGCTGACCGGTGAGGTTCGGCCGAGCGAAGGCCGCGTTATCGTCAACAACTACGATATCGGCAGAATGAAAAAGCGGCAGATTCCGTATCTGCGCCGTACATTGGGCGTTGTCTATCAGGATTTCCGCCTGATCAACACCAAAACCGTTTACGAGAACGTCGCATTTGCCATGCGCGCCATCGGTGCCAAGGGCAAGGCCATCAAGCAGCGCGTGCCGTATGTGCTCGATCTGGTCGGCCTGGCCGACAAGGCGCACGAAAAGCCGATGAATCTTTCCGGCGGTGAGCAGCAGCGTGTCGCAATCGCGCGTGCGCTGGTCAACAACCCGCGCCTCATCATCGCGGACGAGCCGACCGGCAACCTTGATCCTGCGCGTTCGCTGGAGCTGATGACCCTGTTTGAAAAGATCAACGAGCTTGGCACGACCGTGCTGATCGTAACGCACGAAAAGGGTCTGGTAGACGAATTTGAAAAGCGCGTTGTTGTGATCGACAACGGTGAAGTCATCAGTGATCAGACAGGTGGGTATTATCAGATATGAGATCAATCGCTTACTATTGGAAGGAAGGCCTGCGCAACATTTTCAAGCACGGCTTCATGTCCGTGGCGGCCGTGGTGATCATGGTCGTAAGCCTGCTGCTGACGGGCACGGTTACGCTGGTGGCCTACAACATTACGAATAACATTACGAGACTGCAGCAGTCCAACCAGATCGTAGTCTGGATTGACGATTCGCTCACCACGCGTGAGGCGAAAACGCTGCAGACGCAGTTCGAGAAGATCGACAACATTGCGTCGATCGCCTTCGAGGACCGCGATGTCGCGCTGGAGCAGTACCGCAAGGAGCTGGGCGACGACGCAGACATCCTCGAGGATTACAACGCGGACAACAATCCGCTGCGCAACAGCTATGTGTTTACCCTGAATGATTCTACGCAGGCGGACGCAACGATCAAAGAAATCGAAGCGGTTGACGGGGTTGCAAGCGTACGCGCGGATGAGGATGTTATCCGCAAGCTGATTCAGATTCAGCGCGTGTTCAACATGATCGCGGCGGCGATGATCGTTGGTCTGGCCGTTATCTCGATCTTCATTATCTCCAACACGGTAAAGCTGGCTATGTTTGCCCGCCGTGAGGAGATCTCCATCCAGAAGATGGTCGGCGCGACCAACTGGTTTATCCGCTGGCCGTTTGTCATCGAAGGCATGGTGCTCGGTCTGGTTGCCGGCGGACTGGCATTCCTCGCGGAATGGGGTCTGTACACTGAGCTGTACAACGTGGCAGGTACGGTTTCTCTGTCCTCGTTCCATCTGCTCTCGTTCGACGTGCTGCGCTGGTGGGTGCTGGGCGTGTACGCAGGTGCAGCCGCACTGTTCGGAATCGGCGGCTCGGTAACGAGTATCCGCAAGTTTATGGATGTATAACGACTGCATAAAGGAGCGAATGTTTCAATATGATGAAAAAGAAAACCGTGCGCCTGATTTCCTGCATTATTGCGGGCATCCTGGTTGCAGCGATGGTGTTCTCGATGATCGCCTCCGGTCTGGTTTATGCCGGTGCGGTGAGCAGTAAGGAACTGAAAAGCAAGCTGTCCGATTTGGAGGATCAGAAGACATCGGTCAAGGCGGAGCTGGATAGTCTGGCAGGCAAGGTGGATGAGGTTGCAAAGACCCGTGCCGCCCTGCAGAAAGAGATCAAGCTCACCAAGGAAGAAATTACGACGGTAACCGCGTATATCGACCGCCTGCAGGACCAGATCGACGTCAAGACGACCGAGCTGGATGCTGCGATCAAGGCGCTGGACAGCAAGAAGGAGCGTTTTTCTGAGACTGTCCGCACGACGTATGAGCAGGGCGAGACCAGCTATCTGGAGGTTCTGCTGAACGCGTCCAACTTCTCTGATCTTCTCAGCCGTCTGGAGATTGTTTCCGCGATCATGGACGATAATAAGAAGATCGTAGCGGAGTACACCGCTGCCAAGGAGGATATTCAGCAGAAGCGCGATGATCTGCAGGCTACCCAGGACGAGCAGGTACAGTATCAGGAAAACCTGAAGTATAAGGCTGAGGAGCTGAAATCCAGCGAGGAGCAGCAGAAGGCACTGCAGAAGAGCCTGCAGGCGTACCAGAAGGAGCAGAAGGCCGAGTACGAGCGCATCACCAGCGAGATGGACACCGTAAGTGACCAGATCGCAGAGCAGTCCCGCAAGGAAGCTGCTGCGGCAGCAGCAGCGGCAGCGGCCGCAAAGAAGAATGGCGGCAGCTCGTCCTCGTCGAGCAGCAGTTCGGCGGGCAATCTGAGCAGCGCAACGCTGACAAGCGGCACGTTCACCTGGCCGCTTCCGGGTTATACCAATAATTCGAGTGCCTATGGCTGGCGTGTACATCCGATCTTCGGTACCCGCAAGTTCCACAAGGGCGAGGATATTCCGGCACCGACCGGCACACCGATCGTAGCAGCTGCATCCGGCACGGTTACCACCGCAGGCTGGGTTTCCGGCTACGGCAACTATACCGTTATCAATCACGGCGGCGGCGTCATGACGGCTTACGGCCATCAGTCTGCCATCCATGTTTCGGTTGGCCAGACGGTAACCGCCGGTCAGACCATCGGTCTGGTAGGCTCTACCGGCAACTCGACCGGTCCGCATCTGCACTTTGAGGTATATGTAAACGGTTCGACGCGGAACCCGATGAGCTACTTCAACTAACGCAATCATATAAAAGGGGAGAGTGTAACGCTCTCCCTTTTCTCGTGGAGGAGGACAAACCATGAAAAAACTGCGGGAGAGACAGGTCTCTCTGCGGATGGCGCTGACCATGTGTGCCGCGGCAGGCGCGATAACGGCAGTCATCTGCCTGATTTCCACCGGCTGGAACACCAACGAGGTCGGAAAAAAGCTGCGCGAGATCGACCGGCTGGTGTCGGATAAATACGTTGGTGAGCTGGATGCGGACAATGTTGCGGATTACGCTGCGGCAGGCTACATTACCGGTCTGGGAGACAAGTGGTCGTCGTATATTCCGGCGGAAAACTACGAAGCCTACCGCATGAGCGGTGAGGGCAAGGGCTGCGGCATCGGCGTTTCGGTGACGAGCACTGAGACGAGTATTCGCGTTACGCTCGTGTACGATGATTCGCCTGCGGCGAAGGCCGGCATCGAAAAGGGCGATTACATTCTCGGTACGGGAGATCTGACGACCGAAAAGGACGGCTCGAGCGCGGTTATCAGCGCGATTTCCGGCAAAGAGGGGACCGATGTGACCGTCACGGTCAAGAAGGCAGACGGCTCCGCCAAGGAGCTGACCATGCAGCGTGCCGTTGTCACGCAGAAGATGGCATGGGGAAAAATGCTGAATGATAAAATCGGCTACATCCGTATCGAGAATTTCCACGACGGCTGTGCCGATCAGTTCAAGACGGCGCTGCAGTCGCTGACCGACAGCGGCGCCGAGTCGCTTGTCATTGATGTGCGCCACAACGGCGGCGGCCGTGTCAAGGAGATGAGCGCGGCACTCGACCCGCTGCTCGGCGAGGGCACCATTATGACGCTGCGCATGAAAAACGGCTCGGAGACTGTTTACACCTCGGATGCAGACCATATTGACCTGCCAATCGCGGTGCTCATTGACGACCAGAGCATTTCGGCAGCAGAATTTTTCGCGGCGGCGCTGCAGGAGTACGACCGCGCAACACTCGTCGGCACGCACACCACCGGCAAGGGACGCGCTCAGCGCACCTACCAGCTGAGCGACGGCTCGGCGGTCAATCTGTCTGTCGAAGAATACTTTACGCCCAAGGGCAAAAGCCTTGCGGATGTCGGCATTGCGCCGGACATTGAGGTGAAGCTGACCGATGAGCAGACGCAGAACTTTTTCTTCCTGACGCCGGAAACCGATCCGCAGCTTCAAAAAGCGATAGAAACTGTGGGATAATCGAGCACTCCGGCAGAAAATCGGACAGAAAATGGTCGAATCGCTTGACATGGCATTGGTGCTTAATTTATAATATAGTGTACTGTACGGCTCGAAAGCCGATGACACTGAGTAAGAAGGGTTTGCAAACATGGCAAAAGAAATTAAACTGACACAGGAAAGTCTGGACGCATATAAGGACGAACTGGAATATCTGAAAACTACCCGTGCGGATGAGGTTGCAGAGCAGCTGAAGGAAGCACGCTCCTTCGGCGACCTGTCCGAGAACGCCGAGTACGATGAAGCCAAGAACGAGCAGGGCAAGCTGTATTCCCGCATTGCTGAGCTTGAGGAGATCATCAAGCACGCAGTCGTTGTAACTGGTGACAGCTACGCTGCAGACGAGGTTTCTCCCGGCTGCCGCTTTATTGTTAAGGATCTCGAGGAGGACGAGGAAGAGGAGTACCACTTCGTCGGCTCTCAGGAGGCCGATCCGATGGACGGCAAGATCTCTGACGAGTCTCCGTTCGGCAAGGCTATGCTGGGCAAGAAGGTCGGCGATGTTGTTGAGGTCGAGGCACCGATCGGCATCGTAAAGTACGAGATCATCAAGATCGAGAAGTAATTCGATTCGTCCTAACGGACGTTAAATGTAAATCTATATGAAAGATGGGGAAGATATGGCAGAACAGCATCAGGCGCAGGATCAGCACGAGCAGACCGCGGAGGAACTGCACGAGCTGAAGCGCATTCGCCGCGAAAAGCTGGCAGAGCTGCAGGCTGCGGGCAAGGACCCGTTCCAGCAGGTGCGCTTTGAGCGCGATCATTATACCACCGATATTCATGAGCATTTTGATGAGCTGGAAGGCAAGACCGTTCGTCTGGCAGGCCGCATGATGTCCAAGCGCATCATGGGCAAGGCTTCCTTCTCGGATATGCGCGACCGCTACGGCCGTCTGCAGCTTTACATCAAGCGCGACAACGTAGGCGAGGACGTATACAAGGGCTACAAGAAGTTCGATATCGGCGATATCATCGGTATCGAGGGCGAGGTATTCCGTACCCAGAAGGGTGAGATTTCGGTTTCTGTAACCGAGCTGACGCTGCTTTCCAAAAACCTTGCACCGCTGCCGGAGAAGTGGCACGGTCTGAAGGATACCGATATGCGTTACCGTCAGCGCTATGTTGACCTGATCGTCAACCCGGAGGTACGCGATACCTTTGAGAAGCGCTCCGCTATCGTGCGCGAGATCCGCAACTTTATGGATTCCCGCGGCTTTATGGAGGTTGAGACCCCGTGTCTGAACACCATTCCGGGCGGTGCTGCGGCTCGTCCGTTCATCACCCATCACAACGCGTTGGATATTGATATGTATCTGCGTATTGCGACCGAGCTGCACCTCAAGCGCCTGATCGTAGGCGGTCTGGAGCGCGTATACGAGATCGGTCGTATTTTCCGCAACGAGGGCATGGACACCAAGCACAATCCGGAGTTCACCACCATCGAGCTGTATCAGGCATACACCGATTACCACGGCATGATGGATATTACCGAGGACATGGTAATCCATGTCTGCGAAAAGGTTCTGGGCGGCACCAAGGTGATGTACCAGGGCACCGAGATCGACTTCACCAAGGGCTGGAAGCGCATGACCATGGCCGAGGCTGTCAAGGAGTATGCCGGCATCGACTTTATGGCGCTCACTCCGGAGGAGGCGCTCGAAGCCGTTAAGGCGAAGGGCCTCGAAATCGAAAAGGGCAAGGAGAGCTGGGGCGACCTGATGAGCCTGTGCTACGACGAGTACGTTGAGGAGAACCTCATGCAGCCGACCTTCATCACCGATTACCCGGTTGAGATTTCTCCGCTGGCAAAGCGCAAGCCGTCCGACCCGCGTCTGACCGAGCGCTTCGAGTGCTTTGTTTACGGCCGCGAGCTGTGCAATGCATTCTCCGAGCTGAACGACCCGATCGACCAGAAGGAGCGTTTCGAGCGTCAGGTTGCTCTGCGCGCCGCAGGCGACGAGGAAGCCGGCATGATGGACGAGGATTTCATCAACGCTCTGGAATACGGTATGCCTCCCACGGGCGGCATGGGCATGGGCATCGACCGTCTGGTTATGTTCCTGACCGACGCTGCATCCATTCGCGACGTTCTGCTGTTCCCGACAATGAAGCCGCTGGACTAAAAAGTTCGAAAAATTGCCGTTTTTGCAGGAATTTCTGCATGATTATGATACAGAAAAGCCGGGCTGTATGCCAACGTGTGCCAAGCGTATGCCAATCTGTGTCGAAGTCGGCAGAATGCCTGTAAAATTACACATTTGCAAAGGTTTTACCGTCGCATCAGAGTGATCTGGTGCGGCGGTTTTTGCGTTTATAACTTCTTTGTCAACCGATTCGGAGAGGTACAGCATCAGGGAACACTGAATAAGGCACTGCGCAGAATCATGCGCGATTGTAATGGCGAAATCCTTGAAAACAATGACATTGACGATGAGCCGGTGCTCCTCCCATGTTTCAGCTGTCATGTACTGCGGCATACTTTTGCAACGCGTATGTGCGAGTCTGGACTGAATGTAAAGGTCGTACAATCAGTGCTAGGCCATGCGGATGTAACCACCACTCTCCAGATTTATGTTACGGTGTCGAACGAAATGAAAAAGAGGGAGATTTTAACCTACAGTAACTATATCCGGACGGGAGAGCGACAGGTACAAAATATATAAGCACAAAACGGGATCTGCCAGGACGATGAAAAATCGCCTGACAGGTCCCTTTTTCAAATTCGCACATTTCTCATATTGAATTTTTTCGTCTATACTGAATCTCGTTAAAGGAAAGCGAGGTGAGAAAAATGAAAAACAGCCTGGAAATTATGTTCCCAGAGGTCGCAAAACAGTGGTCAACGCACAATTTTCCTTTGCTGCCGAAGGATGTCAGCTATGGTTCCAATAAAAAGGTTTGGTGGCGTGGAGAGTGCGGACACGAATGGCAGGCAAGTCCTCATAGCCGAACCGGAAAAAATTCTCCCGGTTGTCCGTACTGTTCCGGAAACCGTGTGCTTGCCGGTTTTAATGACCTTGCATCGAGGTTTCCGGAGATCGCGGCAGAATGGTCGGAGAAGAATTATCCTCTAAGACCGGACGAGGTAACAGCATTCAGCAATAAGAAAGCGTGGTGGAAAGGAAAATGTGGGCATGAATGGTATGCTCTGATTTCCAGCAGATCGGATGGGCATGGCTGTCCCTACTGCGAGGATCATAAACTGCTGAAAGGCTTTAACGACTTTGCTTCACAGTACCCGCAGCTTGCTAAGGAGTGGTCAGAGAAGAATAAGGTCGGAGCAGATGCAGTTACATCCAGCAAAGCGGGACTTTTCTGGTGGCATTGCCCATTCTGCGGAGGAGAGTACAGCGCGTGGATTTCATCAAGAACTGATGGCAGCAGATGCCCGTACTGCACTGGACGAGCGGTAGAAGAAAACCTGAACAGCCTGTCAAAGACCCACCCGGCAATAGCAGCAGAGTGGAATTGCGAGAAGAACGGAACGGTTACAGCAGGTCAGGTTTCGGCCTTGTCAAAGCAGGAATACTGGTGGAAAAGCAGTTGCGGTCACGAATGGAAAGCAAAAATCTATGATCGAACGATGCGAAAAGTGCCATGTCCAAAGTGCGAGCAGGAGTTTGTTTATGTACTCCCTCGATTACTTGTCATGCTGTATACAGGACAAAACCATTTGAAAGTGAATTTCGACACAGATGACTTGACGGGAATCCGCATGGAAATGTATATCCCGGAGTTGAATCTGGCTATCGAAGAAAGAAGTACCGATGAGCGAAATCATGAGCAGAAGGTTAAGAGGTATATTTGCGAGCTGCAAGATGTTCGCTATATCCTGTATAAGCCATTCAAGTCGGCAGAAGATGCGGCAGCATTTATCCGAACGATTTTGAAAGAGCATCATGTACATATTAAGACAACTGCGGCAGACGATATTGCGCTGTGCAGGGAGAAATATAACTTGCTGAAGAGGAGAAAATTAAGATGACCGAAGATATGAGATTGTTGTTGCGGATTCTTTTGGAACAAGAGCTGAGGGAGGTAGAACCAGAAATGCAGCACCCCAGAAAGGAACGGGCAGCAGAGCGGGAGGATGGAATCGATTATGCCCCAGCTGAGAGCAGAGGAAAAACGAAAAGAATGAAAGATACCATGAAGGAGGAGCGGGCTGAGGATTTTAAGCAAGCGAGAGGCGATATGTATTCCGCTCATGAAAATGTCACTTACAACATGAAGAAGGTTCCAATCTGGGAGAAATACGCTTTGTCATTATCCGAAGCAGCTGAATACTTCCACATCGGTACAAGAAGACTTCGACAGATCATTGCGAAGGATAAGTACGCCAAGTATCTGATCTGGAACGGCGGACGGGTATTCTTCAAACGAAAAATGTTTGAAGAATATCTGAATAATGAGGTTCAGCTGTTCAGTAATGACAACACTGAATCGTGAGGTGCTGAGATGGCCAGGAAACGAAGAGATAATAAGGGACGTCTGCTTCTGACCGGAGAAGCTCAGATCAGAAACGGCAGCTATACCTTCCGATACACGGACGAGAACGGGGGTCGCAAAAGCATAACCAACTGGAAACTGCTCCCTGAAGATCCGCCCCCAAAAGGGGATACAAATCCGGAATGTTTGCGTGACATGGAGAACAGGATTACCGACCGGCGCACAAAAGCAATGCCTAAGAAGACGAAAACGGTCAATGCGTTTTGGCAAGAATATATTTCTATGAAATGCGAGATTGCGGAAACAACGCTGGTCCGGTACATTTATCTTTATAACAAGCATGTAAAGAACGAGTGGGGAAAAAGACCGATCCAATCTGTTCGATATTCTGATGTGAAGCAGTTCTATATCAGCAGGCTCAAACATGGCTTGAGCCTTTCTACGCTTGGAAATCTGAACAATGTAATCCATCCGGTGTTTGAGCTGGCCTGTCGAGAGCATTATATCGCCGCTAATCCGGTTGATGGTGTTTATCAGGAGTTCCAAAAAAGAAAGGACTGGGAGCCGAAATACAGAGATGCCTTAACCGAGGAAGAACAGGATAGGTTGCTTTCTTACGTTGCTCATACGCTGGATTATCGTGAATTGCTGCCTGTTTTGACCGTATTTCTTGGAACCGGTATTCGCTCCGGCGAACTTGCGGGCCTTACCTGGGATGATATTGACTTCAAAAAGAATACGATCAGCATCAATCATACGATGAACTATACTGCTACTCTGGACGGAACGTGTAAGTACACTGTGACTGTACCGAAAAGTAATACGGGAAAGCGGGAAATCCCCATGCTGACAGAAGTGCGGGACACGCTGCTGGCGCTGTATGAAAGAAGAAATGATTTCAATGCAGATAATCAGATTGTCGTTGATGGCTATACTAATTTCGTCTTTCGTGATCTGTATGGTCGCGTATACTCCAACCATCGAATCAACCGTCAGCTTAAAAGAATTACGGCGAAATGCAATCAGGAGGAACACGCCGAGGCAGAACAAGAAGGCCGAGAGGAAAATCCTCTTCCCCCGATCACATGTCATATGTTGCGGCATACGTTCTGTACGAGGATGATTCTGGGCGGAATAGACTTGAAAACAGTTCAGATTATTATGGGGCACGCAAATGCCGAAACAACCATGCGCGTTTATGCAAACGTGACCAAAGCGCAAGACCAGAATGAGATGATGCGAATGGAGGGAAAGATGAAGCTGAAGTAGAATTATGCAACTCAAATCCTGTTTGAGGACACTTGGTTTTTCTGCTACCAATGATATATTTGCGGAAAATGCGTGGTATTTCAGAAATGCACTTGTCCGTGCAAACTATACGAACCTGCAGGAAGGTATTCACGAAACAACGGAGTATCTGGAAGCGTTCCTAAGAAATCTGCTTTTGAACGAGAAGAACGAGCTTCATAATACATATAAGTGGACTTTTGAATGAAGAAAAAGTGGATATGGGAAATGCGAAAGTGGATATTGAAAGCGTGCTTTCCGAGAAAGGCAGTAATTTCTCAGTAAAAACGACGGTTCATATTCATAGACTCTTTTGTGAATGCTACCCTAATAGTTGGCCACAGGAGATGCGGGAGGTTTGACGGTTACGTTATAATTTGAAAAATACGATTGACATACGAGATAAACAGGGCTATGCTTGTATTGCAAAAAAGCAAGCTCTTGACAGTGCATGAGGAGGAATTATCATGACATCACTTTTTCCAAGAGAGGAACACGCCGAAGCACTGTTCCACAGAATTCTGAGCAATCCGGGTGCAGAGCAGCAGTTGTACGAAACCTTCTGCATGGAGCAGGAGAATGCATCGTTTGAGGATGGCGGCGGTGCAGAGTGCAGCTTTGCGAAAGCGCTTTTGCAGGCTTACGAGAACCGCGATATTTCCGCGCTGACGATTGCGCTATGCAATAACACGATGTTCGATCTGCTGCGCACAGCCTATCTTATTCCGTATCGCTTTCATGGCAAAAACGGCGGGAATCCCAGACTGCTGACCGATGCGAACGGTGAGGTGCGCGAGGAATACCGCAATGCCGTCTCGGCACGAGAACTGCGCAAGTTCCACGATATTTACCGTCAGCACCTGTCTGTACCGCGTGCGGCGCTCTACCTGGCCGATGGCAGTCATCTGCGCCACAAGTATACCAAGGACATGCAGGTGCGGGAGATGTATTCGCCGTCCCGCCGCGGCGTGCTGACGCTGTACGCGCTGCCGGATACGGTCGAGCAGGGTCTGACCGAAGCACAGGCGTACAACATCGTCTGGGACGCATTCAATGAAATCCAGCAGAGGTGTCCGACCGCGATGGTATTCTACGGTCAGGACACCGGCTACAAGTTGCAGAAAAGCCACGATGAACTGGGCGTTCTGCTGCCGCTTAAGGAGTTTGAACATAACATCCTGCACCATCTCGAGCAGGTGGACGGCATTGTGCTGCGCTGTCGTGAGGAGATGATCCATCAGGCTGGCAAGGACTCGCTGCCGCTGTAAAACGAATAACAAAACCGCTGCTATGAGGAAAACTCACAGCAGCGGTTTTGGCTTGTCTGCAGAAAATCAGGTGCAGTAACGGAACATCTTATCCGTCATAATGCGGGCGAAGATCAGTCCGAGCGGAAGCGCGAGAATGATCAATGTGGCAGACGCGAACCACGAAGCGGAAATGCTCAGGTTCATCATACCGAGATTGTAAATTGCGCGGTAGAGATACAGGCCGGGCACCATAATCACAATAGATGGCACTGTAATCGCGATGCGCGGAAAACCGGAGTGCTTTTTGTACGCAGAAGCCAGCAGTCCGGCGATCATGGCCGCGAAAAATGCGGCAGCCGCAGGCGGCAAAGATGCAAGGTCAACCAGCTCCAGACGCAGCGTGTTGGATATTGCGCCGATAACCGCGGCGGACATCGCCAGTGGTACCGGGCTGTTGAACATGATCGAAAAGCCGAACACACCGCAGAAGCTGGTGAGCAGGCGGAATACGATATACTGCAGCATGCTGAGGTTCAGCGGCAGAAAATCTACCGGTTTGAGGTGCAGCGCGAGCGCCATCAGCCATGCGGCCATCGTGGCAATCAATACGATCATTACCGCGTAGCTGAGCCGTTCGAGACCTGACCGCATATCCAGCTTGGCCATGTCGATGCCGCTGGTGATGAACGGAAATCCGGGAATGATGAACAGCATGGAGCAGATGTAGCCGGCTTCGTGCTGGACATTGATGCCGCAGGTCATCTCGGCAATCTTGAGACAGCCCGCGTACACCAGACAGGCTGCTGCGACCGAAACAGTCGTGCAGAGCACAAGCGTCAGATGGTGCTTGGACAGCTTGCAGCGCACGGCGTTGCCGATACCCGCGCCAAAGAATGCGAGTATCATCTCGACCCAGCCGCCGCCGAGCAGAAACGTAAATGCACCGCAGGCGAGGGCAGCCGCCAGACCGAGCATCAGTGGCGAATACAGTCCGTGCACCTGCTCGATTTCGTCAAGGTGGGTGTGCATCTGCTCGCCGCTCATACGGGAGCAGATGTCGGCAAACTCAGCGACGAACTGCTCGAGTCGGTTGAGCTTTGAGGTGTTGACGCCTGTGCTGGTCAGCGTGAGCGTTTGCGAAAAGGCCTGTTCACCGTCAAAGCAGGTGTATTCGATCGAGGTCAGACCAATGTCGGCTGCACAGACCAGCCCCAGCTCCTCCGCGAGCGTGTTCATCGAACTGCGGACACGCCATGCACCGGTGCCGCATGAGAGCAGCATCAAGCCGGTGCGGCCGATGACGGAGGCCTTCTCGCGCAAGGGCGCGGCAGAGATCGGTAGAGTAGCATCATGTGATGTGTAATCGTGCCACGCAATGTGCATGTGGTTGGGGCGAAAAGCAGTTTGTGGCATAGTAATACACTTCCTTATATGGCTGTATTGTAGTCGTTCTGTGCAGTAAAGTCAATAGATGAATGTAGAAATCGTCTGTTCAATTATTTGTAAAAGTAAATTCCTGTTGGGTGTGGAATTTAGCCTTACAAACTTATTCGCTGTTCACCTGTAGTGGTAAAAATCACATATTTTGCAGAGTCGCCGTATTCTGAGCACTTTGCCTGTGAAGCTTTCAGTAGTTTTGCTTTTTCAACTTCTTTATTAATCTCATATATCTGCTTCTTGGCCAGTTTGGGATTAAAAGTAACAATCCTTTTTTCTGTTATCTTGAACTTTTTAATTTTTCCTGTTTCGGAGTCCTTGAATTTATATTCAAACTCATCTACACATTCTTTGATGCGGTATAAAAGTATTAAGCAGTTAAAAACAAAAATCCAAGAAGATATTTACTAATCTTATTGACATAGAAAAATAAATGAATATAATTTTAGTTGAACAACTATTCAACTAAAATTATACGAGGTAAGTGTATGCCTAAACCGTCTTATATTTGTAATTGCGATGTAATTCATGAGGATATTGTGAATGATGTGAAATCCAAGATGCAACCCAAAGATGATTATATCCAGTTAGCATCTTTATTTAAGCTATTTGGAGATGGTACCAGAGTACAAATCTTACACGCTCTGGAACAGAGTGAGATGTGTGTATGTGATCTTGCTGTGCTACTGGGGGTAACGAAATCCGCAATCTCACACCAGTTAAAGGCATTGCGTCTTGCGAATCTGGTAAAATTCCGTAAAGAAGCACAGATAGTTTACTACTCGCTGGCAGATGATCATGTGAAAGAGATTATTGACAAGGGATTTGAGCATCTTTGGCAGAAATAATATTTTTTAATATTATAGTTGAGTAATTGAACAATTAAACAAATTATAGAGTAGGGATGCGCTGATTGCTGCAGGTTATGATCCGTGTAAAAATGCAATCCGTAAAAATGTGTCAGATATTTAAAAAAATATGGAAGAGGAAGGTTGTAGTTCTATATTGCAATACTTCTTCTTTGCGCATATTGGATATGTTGTTGAGGGCGACTGTTGCACGCAGAAGATAAGTTGCGCCGGTCTGCGATAATGTGCTGTTTGTATAAGGAAAAGGACAAGGAGTTATGATGAATTTTAGTGGTATATTGATTGGTGTGCTTACCTTTTTTCTGATTGGATTGTTCCATCCTATTGTTATATATGCGGAGTATTACTTTGGAAGCCGCTGTTGGCCGGTATTTTTGCTGTTGGGCATTTTGTGTATGATTCTATCCGTAAGAATGCAGGAAATACTTTGGTCGGTTTCCCTGGGTGTTTTGGGCGTCAGTTGCTTTTGGAGCATTAAGGAACTGAAAGAACAGGAAAAAAGAGTGGCAAAAGGATGGTTCCCGAAGCGGAAGGTGGATAAGCACTAAAGAAGAAAGCGGGGAGATGAGAAGATGGCGGTATGGAGATTACAGGTGAATACTGGGGGAGCGAACGTTGCGGATTATTGCTTGCAAAACCATGTTGCAGCACTTGGGGGCTGGCAAGGTACTTGCTATGGAGCGTTTATCAAGGCAATCTTACACGTTTCTGACGAGCTGATTGAAAAAATCTATATCGACTTCTTCAACAGACTGCCAGAATTCATGCAGAACGCCCTAAGTGAAGACTTCCGGGTGGCGTAAGTGGTATTTTTAGGATCTGAAATATAGAGTTTTCAAGGTACAAATCCCACTATTTATGTGGGAAGTTTAAGTGAGTAATTGAACAATTAAACAAATTATAAGGAGATTATCATGAAACGCATATTTCTATTAAAAGGGTTGGACTGTCCAAATTGTTCTGCAAACAACTCTGATTATCTCCAAAAAGCCCGGAAATACGGGCATTTCACGGGATATAAGAACTGAATTTACTACCGATTTACTACTTTCGGATTGAGCTTTGACACGCTTCTTCCTCCCGTGAAGCCCACCGCCCAAATAGTGACACATCGAAAATTGAATACGACACCGCAGACAGCGGCGTTCTCTTTTCCCCTTTGGGGAGATCAGGACGCCGCTTTTTTGCGCCCAAAACCAGAAAGGAGGCGACCGCCTATGTACTTTACTTCCGGCAGCGACCGGGCCTTTGAACAGCTCATGCAGACGAGGCCGGGCGCAGATCATTTTGACAGCGGCGAGGCCGGAGCGCCGGAGGATTGCGGTACCTGCCGTTTCTACCGCCCGCACTGGAAGTACCAGTTTTGTGTGTATGAGGAATGTCCCTACCAGCCGGGCAAGCTCACCGCCCTTGACGGCGCGGTGAAATTTCAAGTGAAAGGAGTGGACGACGAGATGGCAGTTTTTCGAGTGGAGAAAAACCGGGGCTACACAGTGATGTCCAACCACCACCTGCGGAACAAGGACTTGTCCCTGAAAGCCAAGGGCCTGCTGTCGCAAATGCTGTCCTTGCCGGAGGATTGGGACTTTACGCTGAAAGGCTTGTCCCTTATCAACCGGGAGCAGATCGACGCGATCCGGGCGGCTGTCCGGGAGCTGGAACAGGCGGGCTATATCGTGCGTTCCCGTGAGCGTGACAGCCAAGGCCGCCTGCGCGGGGCGGATTACATCATTTACGAACAGCCCCAGCCTGTGCCGGATTCACCTACATTGGAAAATCCAACATTGGATAATCCAACGCAGGAAAAGCCTACGCAGGAAAAACCAACGCAATTAAATAAAGATAGATCAAGTAAAGAGAAATCAATTACAGATGGATCAAATACCGATTCCATTCCTATCCTTTCCCCTCCCTCTCCTTTGGGGGAAGAAGCGGCTGCGCCGCCGGAACGGAAAGGAACGGGAGCGAAGTCACAGAGCGCCGTAGAGATTTACCGGGAGATCATCAAGGACAACATCGAGTATGAACACCTTTGCCAGTACGCCAAGGGGATTGACCGGGATATGCTGGACGAGATCGTGGACTTGCTGGTGGAAACCGTATGCAGCGCCCGAAAGACCATCCGCATTGCCGGGGACGATTACCCCGCCGAGCTGGTGAAATCCAAGCTGATGAAGCTGAACAGCTCTCACATTGAGTTTGTCTTTGACTGTATCAGCAAAAACACCACGGAAATACGGAACATCAAAAAATACCTGCTGGCGGTTCTGTTCAACGCCCCAAGCACCATCAACGGCTATTACACGGCGCTGGTGGCCCATGACATGAACACTGGCAAAATCTGAAAGGAGGACGGCCCTATGAAACAGGGTGCTTTGATTTTTGACGAGCAGACAGACCGCTACGACATCCGCTTTGACCTTGCGAACTATTACGGCGGCCTGCACTGCGGAGAAACTTTTGATGTGATGGTGGGCGGCAGATGGAGGCCGACCCGCATTGAGATGGCCGAGAACTGGTATCTGGTAGGAATCCATGCCGACGACCTCTCCGGCCTGCGGGTGCGGATTTAAGCCATCCGCCTGCCTGCTGACTTTCCAAAGGAGGGATAGCAGTTGCAGGAAGAAGTAGACCAGAAAACCATAGCGTTAGCGGTTAAGACGGGCAAGCTCACCGCCCAAGTGCTGCAAGCGGCCATCCGAAAATATCTGTCCGCCCGGCAGAAAGGGACGGGTAAGGCCCATCACGGCCAGCAGAGCTTACGGCAGCTCAAAAAGGACGGTTCCGCCCTGTCCAACATTGAGATCACCGACGCCAACATTGGCCTGTTTAAGCCCTGCGCCAAGAAATACGACATTGATTTTACCCTGCGGAAAGACCGCACTACCCATCCGCCCCGGTATATCGTGATCTTCAAATCCAAGCAGGCGGACAATCTGGAACAGGCGTTTAAGGAGTTTACAGCCAAGAAGCTCCAACAGCAGGAACGCCCCTCCATCCGAAAAACCCTTGCCGTCCTGAAAGAAAAGGCAGCGGCCAGAAGCAGCCAGCAGGCCAAGGAGAAAATCAAGGAAAGGGGGCTGTCACGATGAAGCCGGAAATGAAAAAGCTGATAATCGCCAACCTGCCCTATCTGCTGTTTGTGTACCTGTTCGGCAAGCTGGGACAGACCTACCGGCTGGCGGCTGGGGCGGACTTGTCGGAAAAGCTGCTGCACCTTGCGGACGGCTTTTCCCTTGCCTTTGAAAGCGCCGCCCCCAGCTTCCACCTGTTCGATCTGGCGGTGGGCGTGGCCGGTGCGGTGGCACTGCGGCTGATGGTGTACTGCAAGAGCAAGAACGCCAAGAAATACCGCCGGGGCGTCGAGTACGGCAGCGCCCGTTGGGGAGGCCCCAAAGATATAGCCCCGTACATCGACCCGGTGTTTGACAACAACATTCTCCTGACCCAGACGGAACGCCTCACCATGAACAACCGGCCCAAAGACCCCAAGACCGCCCGGAACAAAAATGTGCTGGTGATCGGCGGTTCCGGCAGCGGCAAGACCCGGTTCTTTGTGAAGCCTAACCTTATGCAGTGCGTGTCCAAGGACTACCCGACCTCATTCGTGATTACTGACCCGAAAGGAAGTCTGATCGGCGAAGTGGGCCAGCTCCTTGTGCGGTGCGGCTACCGGGTAAAAGTGCTGAATACCATTAACTTTTCCAAGAGTATGCGCTATAACCCGTTTCGCTACATCCATTCGGAAAAGGACATTTTGAAGCTGGTAAACACGCTGATCTGCAACACCAAGGGCGAGGGCGAAAAGAGCGCCGAAGATTTTTGGATCAAATCGGAACGCCTGCTGTATTCGGCCCTCATTGGCTATATCTGGTACGAAGCGCCGGACGATGAAATGAATTTCACTACGCTGCTTGAAATGATAAATGCCAGTGAAGCCCGCGAGGACGACCCAGAATTTCAATCCCCGGTAGACCAGATGTTTGAACGGCTGGAAGAAAAAGACCCGGAACATTTTGCGGTGCGCCAGTACCGTAAATTCCTGCTGTCGGCAGGCAAGACCCGCAGCTCCATCTTGATAAGCTGCGGAGCCAGATTAGCGCCTTTTGACATCAGGGAGGTGCGGGAGCTGATGGAGGACGACGAACTGGAACTTGATACCATCGGGGATAAAAAAACGGCCCTGTTCCTGATTATGTCGGACACGGACACGACCTTTAATTTCATTCTGGCAATGGTGCAAAGCCAGCTTATCAACCTTTTGTGCGACCGGGCCGACGACAAATACGGCGGGCGGCTGCCCGTCCATGTGCGGCTGATTCTGGACGAGTTCGCCAACATCGGCCAGATTCCAAACTTTGACAAGCTGATTGCCACCATACGAAGCCGGGAAATCTCGGCTTCTATTATTTTGCAGAGCCAGTCGCAGCTAAAGGCCATTTACAAGGACGCGGCGGAAATCATTTCCGACAACTGCGACTGTACGCTGTTCCTTAGTGGCCGGGGCAAGAACGCCAAGGAGATTGCGGAGGTGCTGGGCAAGGAAACCATTGACAGCTACAACCAGAGCGAGAACCGGGGCGCGCAGACCTCCCACGGACTGAATTACCAAAAACTCGGAAAGGAGCTGATGAGCCAAGACGAAATTGCAACGATGGACGGAGGCAAGTGTATTTTGCAGGTGCGCGGCGTGAGGCCGTTTTTCAGTGAGAAATACGACATCACCCGCCACCC
This sequence comes from Butyricicoccus sp. OF27-2pH9A, assembly GCF_027693185.1. NCBI lineage: Bacteria > Bacillati > Bacillota > Clostridia > Eubacteriales > Butyricicoccaceae > Butyricicoccus > Butyricicoccus sp. OF27-2pH9A. The sequence goes on along the minus strand of NZ_JAQEXK010000001.1, from coordinate 261,963 downwards.
CCGCTATCAATACCTCTCGGACGCCGACAAAAAGAACACCTTTGATGTGGACAGCTACCTGTCGTCCCTGCGCCGGAAAAAGCGGCGCGTGATAACGGAGGACGAACCCTTTGACCTCTACGACATTGAGCTGTCGGATGAAGATTTTGCCGTAGAATAAAGCGGCCATAGAGAAAGGAGCGTGACCGATGGGACACTCGGACGAATGGACATTTGCGGATTATTTCAGGTATGAGAAAGAAATCTACCGGGCGATCATTTCCGCTGCGGTTCTGTGCCAGTGGATTGCGGAACATGATACCCCGCCCACGGACGGGGAAGCCGAAGAACTTGTAAGGGAAATAGACCGCAGACTGTGTGAAGCATGGGGCGAGATTTTTTCGCTGGCTGTGCTGAAATGGCGGGACGGCCAGTAACTCCGGGCCGTCTGCGGATTGTGAGGCTGCCGCTATGTATGGCGGCTTTTTTGTACCCAAACACCATCACGATCTGAATTTATGGAGGTAAATTTATGGAATTTTTCAATAGTGCAGTTGATACTTTGCAGACCATTGTTGTGGGCCTCGGCGGCGCGCTTTGCGTATGGGGCGGCGTCAATCTTTTGGAGGGATACGGGGCGGACAACCCGGCGAGCAAGAGCCAGGGAATCAAGCAGCTTGTCGCCGGAGGTGGTGTTGCCCTGATCGGTATGACCCTTGTTCCGCTGCTGTCCGGGCTGCTGGGATAACCCCCATGTGTGTTAGAAAACCCTCCGCGCCCTCTCTGATCGGGGAGGGCGCGGGAAAGGAGGTGTCCCCACATGATCGGTGATTTAATCGGGGAATGGATCAAAGGAATCCTGATCGACGGTATCATGGGCAACCTGTCCGGCCTGTTTAACACGGTCAATACCAAAGTCGGGGAAATCGCGTCGGATGTGGGCAGTACCCCGCAGGACTGGAACGGCGGCATTTTCTCCATGCTGCAAAACCTGTCCGAAACGGTGATCGTCCCCATTGCGGCGGCCATTCTCGCCCTTGTGATGTGCTATGAGCTGATCGACATGATTGTGGAAAAGAACAATATGCACGACTTCGACAGCTCCATGTTCTTCCGCTGGATTTTCAAAAGCGCCTTTGCCATCCTCATTGTGACAAACACATGGAATATCGTCATGGGCGTATTTGACGCCACCCAGCAGGTCGTCAACCAGAGCGCCGGGGTGATTATCGGAGATACCAGCATTGATTTTGACACGCTGCTCCCTGATCTGGAAAGCCGCCTTGAAGCAATGGACATCGGGCCGCTGCTGGGCCTGTGGTTCCAGACCCTTGTTGTGGGGCTGACGATGAACATTCTTTCCATCTGCATTTTCCTTGTGACCTATGGAAGAATGATTGAAATTTACGCCGTGACCGCATTGGGGCCGATCCCCCTTGCCACGCTGGGCAATGCAGAGTGGCGCGGCATGGGCCAGAACTACTTGAAATCCCTGCTTGCGCTGGGCTTCCAAGCCTTTTTAATCATGGTGGTTGTCGGGATTTATGCGGTGCTGATCCAGCAGATCGGAACCGCCGACGACATATCCGGCGCAATCTGGGGCTGTATGGGCTATACCGTTTTGCTTTGCTTCTGTCTGTTCAAGACCGGCAGCATATCGAAAGCCGTATTTACCGCACATTGACAGACAGGAGGAATACCAACCATCGAAGAAACACAAAAGAAAACCTACAACATCCTTTACGCCGACCCGCCGTGGCGATATGAACAGAAAGCAGTACAGGGTGCAGCAGAAAAGCACTATCCCACCATGAGCATTGACGAGCTGTGCGCCCTGCCGGTGGAAACGCTGGCGGAAAAAGACTGCCTCTTGTTTTTGTGGGCGACTTTCCCCCAGCTCCCGGAGGCGCTGCGTCTGATTAAGGCATGGGGCTTTTCCTTTAAGACCGTGGCCTTTGTCTGGCTGAAATTGAACCGCAAAAGCCCCACATGGTTTTACGGGCTGGGCTATTGGACGAGAGGAAACGCGGAAATCTGCCTGCTTGCCAAGCGGGGCCATCCCAAGCGTTACTCCAAAAGCGTCCATCAGTTTATCATTTCCCCGGTGGAGGAACACAGCAAGAAACCAGACATTACCCGTGAGAAAATTGTAGAGCTTGCGGGCGACCTGCCCCGCGCAGAACTGTTTGCTAGACAGAAAATCCCCGGCTGGGATGCGTGGGGCAACGAAGTGGACAGCGATTTTTCCCTGTCCGTACCAGAAACGAGGTGACTTTTTATGGCTTATGTAACTGTCCCCAAGGATTTAACCAAGGTCAAATCCAAGGTAGTATTCGGGCTGACGAAACGCCAGCTCATTTGTTTTGGCGGTGCGCTGCTTGTAGGCGTCCCGCTTTTCTTTTTGATCCGGGGCCGCGTCCCGACCAGCGCGGCGGCGCTCATTATGGTGTTCGCTATGCTGCCGGGCTTTCTGCTGGCGCTTTACGAAAAACACGGCCAGCCCCTTGAAGTGGTGGCGCGCCAGATCGTCGAGTGCTGCTTCATCCAGCCCAAGGAACGCCCCTACCAGACCAACAACGCTTATACCGCCCTTGTGCGGCAATCCCAAATGGAAAAGGAGGTCAACGCCATTGTCCAAAAAGCAAAAGAACGAAACGAGCGCAAAAGCGCCGGTCAAGCTCACCCGCGCCGAAAAGAAAGAGATTCAGGCCGTCATCCGAAAGTATAAGGGCGACGGCAAGCCCCATTCGGCACAGGCCAGTATTCCCTATGAGGCCATGTATCAGGACGGCGTATGCCGGGTGACGCCCCGCACCTTTTCCAAGTGCATTGAGTTTACGGACATCAGCTACCAACTGGCGCAGGCGGACACCAAGACCGCCATCTTTGAAAACCTGTGCGACCTCTACAACTATCTGGACGCCTCCATTCATGTGCAGTTTTCCTTTATCAACCGCAAGATCGACCCCAAGCAGTATGCCAAGAGCTTTGAAATCCGGGCGCAAGGAGACGACTTCGACGACATCCGCAGCGAGTATTCCGACATTTTGCAAGACCAGCTTGTGAACGGGAACAACGGCCTGATGAAGCGGAAATTTATGACCTACACCATTGAGGCGGACAGCCTGAAAATGGCCCGCGCCAGACTGCGCCGGATCGAAACCGACCTTTTGGGCTATTTCAAGAGCATGGGGGCCTCCGCGTGGGGACTGGACGCCAAGGAACGGCTGGAAGTCATGCACAGCATTTTCCACCCGGACGGGGAACCGTTCTCCTTTGACTGGAAGTGGCTTGCCCCGTCGGGGTTTTCTACCAAGGACTTTATCGCCCCGTCCTCGTTCCGCTTCGGCAATGCCCGGATGTTCGGGCTGGGCGGCAAATACGGGGCGGTGAGCTTCCTGCAAATCCTCTCCCCGGAGCTGTCGGATGAAATGCTGGCCGACTTTCTCAACACGGAAAACGGCATTGTGGTGAACCTCCATGTGCAGGCCATCGACCAGAGCGACGCCATTAAGACGGTCAAGCGCAAGATCACCGACCTTGACGCCATGAAGATTCAGGAACAGAAACGGGCTGTCCGCAGCGGTTACGACATGGATATACTTCCCAGCGACCTTGCCACCTACGGGCAGGACGCCAAGGAGCTGTTAAAGACCTTGCAGAGCCGGAATGAACGGATGTTCCAGCTTACCTTTTTGGTGCTGAACACCGCAGACACCCGGCAAAAGCTGGAAAACGATGTGTTCTGGGCTGCTGGGATCGCACAGAAGTACAACTGTTCCCTTGTGCGGCTGGACTACCAGCAGGAACAGGGGCTTATGAGCAGCCTGCCGCTGGGGGCCAGCCACATCCAGATTGAACGCTCCCTGACGACTTCCAGCGTGGCCGTGTTCGTCCCCTTTGTGACGCAGGAGCTTTTTCAGGGCGGCGACGCCATGTATTACGGGATCAACGCCAAGACCGGCAACATGATTATGCTCGACCGCAAACGGGCGAGGTGTCCCAACGGGCTAAAGCTGGGGACACCGGGAAGCGGCAAAAGTATGAGCTGTAAATCAGAAATTTTGAGCGTGTTCCTCTGCACCCCGGACGATGTGTATATCTGTGATCCAGAGGCCGAGTATTACCCCCTTGTGAAGCGTCTGCATGGGCAGGTGGTGAAGCTGTCGCCTACCAGCAAAAACTATGTGAACCCGCTGGACATCAACCTGAACTACTCCGAGGATGAAAACCCGCTGGCCTTGAAATCCGACTTTGTGCTGTCGTTCTGTGAGCTTGTCATGGGCGGCAAGAACGGGCTGGAAGCCATTGAAAAGACGGTGATCGACCGGGCGGTACAGGTGATCTACCGGCCTTATCTGGCAGACCCCAAGCCGGAAAATATGCCCATCCTTGCAGACCTGCACAAAGCCCTGTTAGACCAGCATATCCCGGAGGCCGACCGGGTGGCGCAGGCCCTTGACCTGTATGTGTCCGGCAGCCTAAATGTGTTCAACCACAGAACCAACATCGACATTCAAAACCGCATTGTGGCCTTTGACATCAAGGAGCTGGGCAAGCAGCTAAAGAAAATCGGTATGCTCATTGTCCAAGACCAGATTTGGGGGCGCGTCACCCAAAACCGCAGCAAGGGCAAGGCGACATGGTATTTCTGTGATGAGTTCCACCTGCTTTTGCGTGAGGAACAGACGGCGGCCTTTTCCTGCGAGATTTGGAAGCGTTTTCGTAAGTGGGGCGGGATTCCCACAGGTGCGACGCAGAATGTAAAAGACCTGCTTTCCTCCCCGGAAATTGAGAACATTTTGGAAAACAGCGACTTTATCTGCCTGCTCAATCAGGCCAGCGGCGACCGCAAAATCCTTGCGGAACGGCTGAACATTTCGCCCCAGCAATTACGGTATGTGGACAATTCCGAACCCGGCGAGGGGCTTCTCATTTACGAAAATGTGATCCTGCCCTTTAAGAACCCCATCCCGAAAAACACCCAGATCTACCAGATCATGACGACCCGGTTAGGCGAGGGGGCGACGGTATGAGGCACAAGGAGGTGAAGTCATGGAACCCTTAAAACCCCGCGACAAGGTAACGCAGCACATGACCCGCGACGGCCTGACGCTGGATAACCAGACCACCGGCGAAAGCGTCAATGTGTCCAGCCGGGAGGCCGAGCAGGAATACACCGCCCAGCCGGAGGGGGCGGCGGAAAAAATACTGGAACGGGCGGATGAACTGCACGACCGCCACAAGGCAAAGAAAGTGGCCAAGGACGCCGGGGAAACTGTGGCGCAGGCCACTGGTCCTGTTTCCCGGTTGCAGTTTACCGCCGAGGAACGGGCCTCTCCGGAGCTGGCCCCGTATATCAAAAAGGCAGAAAAACGGGCGGATAAGCTGGAAGCGGCCAAAGAAGCTCTGCCGAAAAAGCGCGTCGTCACCAAGGAAACCGTCTATGACGAGGCCAAGGGCAAGGCCAAAAGCAGGCTGTATTTTGACAAGGTGGAGAAAGCCCCTCCCCAGCTCAAACCAAACCCGGCCAGCCGTCCCATACAGGAAGCCGGGCTTTACCTCCACGGAAAAATCCATGAGGTAGAACACGAAAATGTGGGCGTGGAGGGCGGCCACAAGGGGGAGGAACTGGCGGAACGGCAGGCGGGCCGCATGATCCGCAGCGGCGTCCATCGCCACAAGCTCAAACCCTACCGGGCCGCCGCCAAGGCCGAGCGAAAGTCCATCGCCGCCAACGCCGAGTTTGCGTATCAAAAATCCCTGCGGGACAACCCGGAGCTGGCGCAGGCGGCAAAGAACCCCGTTTCCCGTTTCTGGCAGAAACAGCACATCAAACGGGAATATGCCAAGGCAGCAAGGGCGGCGGGTCAGACCGCACAGGGGGCGGCAGGCACCGCCAAGACCACGGCTGCCGCAGCCAAGAAAGCCGCAGAGAAAAGCAGACAGGCCGCGTCCTTTGCCGCCCGGCACTGGAAAGGGGCGCTGATCGTCGGCGGCGTGGGCCTTATGCTCCTGCTGGTGATGGGCGGCCTGCAATCCTGCACCGCCATGTTTGGCAGCACCGGGACGGGCCTTGCCGCCACCTCCTATCTCTCCGAGGACAGCGATATGCTGGGGGCCGAAGCCGCCTATGCCGCGCTGGAAGCAGACTTGCAGCATGAACTTGACAACTACGAAAGCCTGCACCCCGGCTATGACGAATACCGTTTCGATCTGGACGAGATCAAGCATGACCCCTATGTGCTGACCTCCATCCTCTCCGCGCTGCATAACGGCGTGTTCACTTTGGGAGAGGTACAGGGCGACCTTGCCATGCTCTTTGAAAAGCAGTACATCCTGACCCAGACCATCGAAACGGAAACCCGCTACCGCACCGAAACGAGGACGGACAGCGAGGGAAACACCTACACTGTGGAAGTCCCCTACACCTACTATATCTGTAATGTGAAGCTGGAAAACTTTGACCTGTCCCACCTGCCCATCTACATTCTCACCGAGGAACAGATGGGCTTTTATGCTGCCTATATGCAGACTTTGGGCAACCGGCCAGACCTGTTTCCCAACGGCAGTTATCCCCACGCCTCCACCCCGAAAGAGCCGACCTACTATGAAATTCCTCCAGAGGCGCTAAAGGACGAAGCCTTTGCCGCCATGATTGCCGAGGCGGAAAAGTATGTGGGCTATCCTTATGTGTGGGGCGGCAGCTCCCCAAGCACCAGCTTTGATTGTTCCGGTTTCATTAGCTGGGTTATCAATCATTCCGGCTGGAATGTGGGACGCCAGACGGCGCAGGGGCTTTACAACATCTGCACCCCCGTTTCCCCGGAGCAGGCCAAGCCCGGCGACCTTGTATTTTTCGTCGGCACTTACGACACTGCCGGGATGTCCCATGTGGGGCTGTATGTGGGAAATTCGGTCATGCTGCACTGCGGCGACCCCATTTCCTACACAAACCTCAATTCAAGCTACTGGCAGCAGCATTTTTATTGTTACGGGCGTTTGCCTTAAACGCCAGAAAGGAGTTTTTGACTATGGCAATGAACAAATTGGAGCGCATTGAAAAGGATATTGAGAAAACCAAGGGCAAGATCGCGGAGCTGCAAAAGCAGCTTCGGGAGCTGGAAGCGGCCAAGACCGAACAGGAAAACTTGCAGATCGTCCAGCTTGTGCGCGGCCTCAACATGACCCCACAAGAGTTCGCCGCCTTTGTGCGCGGCGGCGCGTTGCAGGCGGCCCCGGCCCCGATCCCGGACTTTGAACAGGAGGACAGCGCCCATGAAGAAATCTAAACTGTTCCGCACCTTGACGCTGGCTGTGGCCGCTGCGCTCTGCATGGCGACCACGACCGTTACCGCCTACGCCGGGGGCGCTGACCCTGACCCTGTGCCGCTGCCGGAAACCACCGAGGCCCCCGCAGAAGTGCCGGAGGAAACCGAAGAACCTACCACCGGCGGCATGGAGCCGGTGGGCGTACCCGTCACCCCGCAGGGCAACGCTACGCTGGTGGATGATTTTTTCGGGGATAAGCAGCTTATCACCGTCACCACCAAGGCCGGGAATTATTTTTATATCCTGATCGACCGGGCCAACGAGGACAAGGAAACGGCGGTGCATTTCCTCAACCAAGTGGACGACGCCGACCTGCAAGCCTTGTTGGAGGACGGGAAAAAAGAGCCGGAGGTCTGCAACTGTACGGCCAAGTGTCAAGCCGGGGCCGTCAATACGGCCTGCCCGGTCTGTAAAAACAACCTGACCGCCTGCAACGGGCCGGAGCCTAAACCCCAGCCGGAGGAAGAAAAGCCGCAGGAGGAAAAGCCAAGCGGCATGGGCGGCCTTGTGGTGTTCTTTGTGGTGGTGCTGTTGGGCGGCGGCGCAGCCCTTTACTTCCTGAAATTCAAAAAGGAAAAAGTTGACACCACAGGCAATGACGATCTGGCCGAGTATGACTTTGGAGAGGACGAGGACGACGAGGACGAAGCCCCGGAGCCGGACGAGGATATGACAGGTGAAGATGGAAATGAGGAGGATGAAGTATGAGCTATCAGTTAGTAATTGCAGAGAAACCAAGCGTCGCCCGCAGCATTGCGGGTGTGATCGGCGCGGACAAGAAACAGGACGGCTACATGGAGGGGAACGGCTATCTGGTGAGCTGGTGTATCGGCCACCTTGTTTCCCTTGCCGACGCCGGGACTTATGACGAGCGTTTCAAAAAATGGCGCTATGACGACCTGCCGATTCTGCCGCAGGAATGGCAGTACATCATTCCCGACGATAAGAAAAAGCAGTTTGACACCCTGCGTTCTTTGATGGCGCGCCCCGATGTCACCGGCCTTGTGTGCGCCACCGACGCCGGACGCGAGGGGGAATTGATTTTCCGTTTCGTCTACCAGATGGCAGGCTGCAAGAAACCGTTTCAGCGCCTTTGGATTTCCAGCATGGAGGACGCGGCCATCAAGGACGGCTTCGCCCACCTGAAACCGGGGGCTGACTACGACAACCTGTATCAGTCGGCCCTTTGCCGGGCGCAGGCGGATTGGCTGGTGGGGATCAACGCGACAAGACTTTTCTCCATCCTCTACCACAAGACCCTGACCGTGGGCCGTGTCCAGACGCCGACCCTGAAAATGCTGGTTGACCGGGAGGCCAAGATCAGCAGCTTTCAGAAAGAGAAATACCACATCGTCCAGATCGCGGCGGGCGGCATGGAGGCGGCCAGTGAACGCATGGGAAACGCTGCCGACGCCAAGGCCCTGAAAGCTGCTTGTGAAACGGCGCAGGCCGTTTGTGTATCGGTGAAGCGTGAGAAAAAGACGGAGCAGCCGCCCCGCCTCTATGACCTCACTACCTTGCAGCGGGAGGCAAACCGCCTGTTTGGATTTACCGCCAAGCAGACCCTTGACTATGCCCAGCAGCTTTACGAAAAGAAGCTGCTGACCTATCCCCGCACCGACAGCCAGTATTTGACCGATGATATGCTGCCAACGGCGGAAAGCCTTGTGTCCGGCCTGTGGCCGCTGCTTTCCTTTGCGGCGGGGCTTGACCTGTCCCCGCAGTTTGGCCGGGTGCTGAACAGCAAAAAGGTGAACGACCACCACGCCATTATCCCGACAATGGAATTTGTGCAGAAAGGCTTTGACGGGCTGGCCGAGGGCGAAAAGAAACTGCTGTCCCTTGTGTGCTGCAAGCTGCTGTGCGCCGTGGCCGCACCCCATGTGTATGAAGCTGTCACCGCTACATTCACCTGTACCGGGAACACCTTTACCGCCAAGGGAAAAACCATCCTGACCCCCGGCTGGAAAGAACTTGACCGCCGCTTTAAGGCGTCGTTCAAAACAGACGCCGACGACACCGCCCCGGAGTCTGCGCGGGAACTGCCGGAGATCACCGAGGGACAGACCTTTGACAAGGTAACTGCCGCCGTCACCGAGCATTTCACCGCACCGCCAAAATCCTACACGGAAGATACCCTGCTTTCCGCTATGGAGCGCGCCGGTGCGGACGATCTGCCGGAGGACGCCGAGCGGCCGGGATTGGGAACCCCGGCCACCCGCGCCTCCATCTTAGAAAAGCTGGTGCAGATGGGCTTTGTGGAGCGCAGGGGAAAACAGCTACTTCCCACCAAGGACGGCCATAACCTTGCCTGCGTGCTGCCGGAGGTGCTGACCTCTCCCCAGCTTACGGCACAGTGGGAAACGGAGCTGACGGCCATTGCCAAGGGGCAGGCCGACCCGGAGGGCTTCATGCAGGACATTGCAGAAATGACAAGGGGCCTGATCGCAAACTACTCCCAGATCAGCGAGGACGCACAGAAGTTGTTTCAAACCGAGCGTGTGGTTATCGGCAAATGTCCGCGCTGCGGGGAAAGCGTCTACGAGGGCAAAAAGAACTACTACTGCGGAAACCGGAGCTGCCAGTTTGTCATGTGGAAGAATGACCGATTTTTTGAGGAACGGGGCAAGGCGTTCACCCCGAAGATCGCCGCCGCGCTCCTTAAAGACGGAAAGGCAAAGGTAAAGGGTCTGCGCTCCATGAAAACCGGCAAAACCTATGACGGGACGGTGCTTTTGGCCGATACCGGCGGCAAGTATGTGAACTACCGCGTGGAACAGAGGGGCAAAAACTAAAGACAGCAAGCATAGGGAGTGTAGCCACACTCCCGGCAAAATCCCTGACCCGGCGCACCTGCCGGGCCGGGGATTTTCTCTTTGGGGAAGCCCCAAACCCCTTGTATCAGATCACCGCCATAGAAAGGATGTGAACCCAAAATGTCTTACAGCTCCTACGACCACGACGATTTAGAACCGGCCAGCACTATGCGGATCGAGCGTCGGATTTACTTTGAAAGCGGCAAGGCCGATCTTTCCGAAATGGTAAAGCTGCCCCTTGCGGAGCTTCTTTCCCTGCGGGCGGAAAGCGCCGCCGCAGAACAGGAAGTGTTTGACCGCCTGAAAGAACAGGCCGCCGCATGGGAGGAACAGGCCGGAAGAACCCTGTTTCTGGACAAAGCCCTTGAATATGCCCGGACGCTTCCCGTCACCCACACCGCAAACCAGTGGGAGGCCCCGGACGAATACCGCCATATCCGCAGCAACATGGTTTACCAGATGGATTACTCCATTTCCGAGAACACCCGGTATGACAGCGCCGCCCAAAAATCCGTCCCCTACTCGTGGACGCTCCGCTGGGGTCTTTATACCAACGCGCCCCACGGAAACCCGATGGAAAAGATCGCCGGACAGGAACGGAAAGTCTTTTCCAGCCGGGAAGAACTGGACAAGTACCTGAATGGCCGGATCAAAGCCCACGACCATTACTTTACCGAAATTTCCCCGGCCATCCCCAAGGAATACGCCGACTGTTTTAAGGTCAATGGCTGCCTGCTCCCCGGCTATACCATCGAGGGGGAGGAACCGGCAAAAGCCGCAGCACTTCCCACACAGGAGGAAGCCGCACAGCCGCAACAGACCACAGCCACCCCGGAAAGGAGGGAACCCGTGAACGAAGTATTTTCCATTTTTCTTGATAACCGCGCCGAGGCGCAGACCGGCGGGCCGCATGGGTACTGGCTTTCCCTGCCGACTTCCGCCGAACAGGTACAGGAAACCTTAAAGGAAATCCATATCACCGCCGACAACCAGCAGGACTTGTTCATTGGCGACTTTTCCGCCCCGGAGGGAAAACCGCTGGAACTGCCGGAGGACTTAATCAAGACCGCCAGCGTGGACGAACTGAACTTCCTTGCTGCCCAGCTTCAAAAGCTGGACGCCGTGGAGCTTGCGGAGCTGAACGCCGTCATGCAGTCCCCGGCGAAAATGCAGACCATCGGGCAGCTTTTGGACTACGCTGAAAACACCGATTGTTTTGTCTTAATCAACGCCAAGGACAACCGCAGTCTGGGGGAATATTATCTGAATGATTCCGGGCTGTTTGTCGTTCCCGACCCGTGGAAACCGGCCATTGACACCGACCGGCTGGGAAGTTTTATCGCCAACGAGGAACAGGGAACCTTTACCGATTACGGCTATATCCTGCGAACCAGCGACGAATGGCAGCGCGTCCATGAGGGCCAGCCAGTGCCGGAGGAATACCGGGTGATGGCCTATCCTGCGCCGGAAATTCTGCGGGAGGAAAGCAAGGTGCAGCCGGAGGCGGCAACCCCCGCAAAGGCCCCGCAGCCTGTCACCCCCATTCTCTTAAACGGCCAGAACAGCGCCGAGCGCATGAAAGAGATCACCGACCGGCTGGAAACCGGCATACAGGAGCTTTTCGAGAGTGAACGCTACAAAGCCTATCTCACCACCATGTCCAAGTTCCACAGTTACAGCTTCAACAACACCCTCCTGATCGCCATGCAGGGCGGACAGCTTGTGGCGGGCTACAACAAGTGGCGGGACGATTTTCACCGCAATGTGAAGAAAGGCGAAAAGGCCATCAAGATACTGGCCCCAGCCCCGTTCAAGGCGAAAAAGGAAGTGCAAAAGCTGGACGCACAGGGCAGGCCGGTGATGGGAAAGGACGGAAAGCCTGTTACCGAAGTACAGGAAATACAGGTTCCGGCCTTTAAGATCGTTTCCGTCTTTGATGTGAGCCAGACCGAGGGGGAACCGCTGCCCTCTATCGGCGTGGAAGAACTGACCGGCAGCGTGGAACGCTACGGGGAATTTTTCAAGGCGCTGGAACAGACCTCCCCGGTTCCCATTGGTTTTGAGGATATTCCGGGCGGTTCCCACGGCTACTACCACCTGACGGAAAAGCGGATCGCCATTCAGGAGGGCATGAGCGAATTACAGACCCTAAAGACTGCCATCCATGAGATCGCCCATTCCAAGCTCCACGCCATCGACCCGGAAGCCCCGGCCATTGAGCAGGCCGACCGCCCCGACAGCCGCACCCGCGAGGTGCAGGCTGAAAGCGTGGCCTATGCCGTCTGCCAGCACTACGGGCTGGACACCTCCGACTATTCCTTTGGCTATGTGGCCGGTTGGAGTTCCGGCAAGGACTTGAAAGAGCTGAAAGCCTCCCTCGAAACCATCCGGGCCACCGCCCATGAACTGATTACCACCATTGACGGCCACCTTGCCCAGCTTCAGAAAGAACGGCAGGCCCAGCAGGAACAGCCGCAGGCCGCGCCGCTGGAACAGGCCGCCGAGCAGCCAGACCCGGACAGCGTATTTTCCAAGCTGTCCCCGGAGCAACAGCAGGAAATGACCGACAGCGTAAAAGCCATGCTGCAAACCCTGATTGAAGCGGATTTGAAATCCACCGGCGAAGTGTCGCAGGGAACCAAGGAGGCAGCGCAGGCGCAGGGCTTTACCATTGCCGGGGATGGAACGCTGGAACAGGCCAAAGCCCCGCAGGAGGCCGCCTACCGTCTGGAAAGCGGCGAATATCTGTATATCCAGACATCGGAAACTGGCTATGACTACACACTGTACGGCCCCGACTACAAGGAACTGGACGGAGGCCAGCTTGACAATCCCGACCTGTCCCTTGCGGAAGCCGGAAAAGAAATCCTTGCCATCCATGAGCTACCGGCTGGGACGATGGAACCCCTGACCGGCGACAGGCTGGATGATTTTCTGGAAGCAACCGAACAGGCCAACGCCATTCCCCAGCCGCAGGCATGGAACGGGATCGACGGCCTTTTGAATGGAAAGCCATTCATGCCGGAGGCGTCCCCGGCTGACCGGGCCGCCGCCCTGATTGAGCTGGCAGAGAAAAACGCCCCGCGTTTGGGCAGCGAGGAACGGCAGTTGATCGTGGCCTATGCCGAGGCCGTGGGCAATACTGACAAGGTGATCGGGCTTATCAACCGTCTGTGTGAACAGGGCTACGAGCTGCAAAAGGGCCAGATGGATTCCTTTGTGAAAAGCGAGATCGAAAGTGAGATTGCCGTTGCCAACGCCCAGCGGCAGATCGCGCAGAATCCGGCAGCGGAGCCAGTTGTCACGATCCTTTGGAGTGAAAGCCCCCATCTGAAAGACGGCCAGCAAATGTCGCTGCATGAAGCCGAAGCCGTTTTCAAGGAGCTGGACAGCGCCAGACGCCATGAACGGGAGCAGCCGGGCTATACGGGCCATTGGTACGACAAGACCAGGTTCCGTATTGACTTTACCATGCAGGGCCAGCCGGACAGCTACGAGGGACGGCAGGACTTTGGCGACGGCGACGGTTCCCTGATCCAGCATATCCGGGGCTACCACGAATACTACGCACAGGATGAAAGCTGGAAAAACCATGTGCTCCACCATGAGGGGCCGGAGGCATGGGAGGCGGACAAGGCCCAGCGGGATATGCTGCTGCATGAGTTCGTCCCATATATGGAGCTGCATTGCAATCTGGCCACTATGGAGCAGGAGGCCCGGCGTCCCCTGCGATCCGGGGAAACCCTGACGCCGGAACAGACCGCTTATTTCAACGCGGTTTTGGACTATGTAAAAGAGTGCCGCCCGCTTCTCAATCAGGGCCAGTACCACTTGCCGGAGCCGCCGCAGCTTGCCGACTTCGACCAGAGCTTGCAGGACTACAAAAAACAGATCGAGGCAGAGCTGGAACAGGAGGCCGCCGCTGCCGGGCTGACGGTGGAGGAATATGTTGCCTCTGACTATGAGGCCCCGGCGCAGCCCAACTTTTCCATCTACCAAGTGCCGCCCGGCCCGGAGGGGCGCGACTTCCGCTATCGTTCCTATGAGGAATTGCAGGCGGATGGGCTTTCGGTGGACAGGAAGAATTACCAGCTTATCTACTCCGCGCCGCTGGACAAGGACATCACACTGGACGAGATTTACCGCCGCTTCAACATGGAACATCCCTCCGATTACAAGGGACATTCCCTCTCGATGGGGGATATTGTGGTGTTCCGGCAGGATGGAAAACAGACCGCCTACTATGTGGACGAGGGGGCCGACTACCGGCAGGTGCCGGAGTTTTTCGCCCAGCTGGAAAAGCAGCTCACGCCGGACGAGTGCATGACCGGCGAACAAATCCAGACGCCGAGAGGCCGTTTCTATCTGACCGACAGGAGCCGGGAACAGATGGAGGCCGCCGGGTATGGATTCCACCACCAGTCGGAGGACGGCAGGTATCTTATTATGGCAAACGGCACAAGAGCCTTTGCCATCCCCGCCCAGCCAGAAAGCCATATCAAGACGGCGGAAATGTCCACCGAGCAGAACTACAACATGATCGACGGCATGATGAACAACGCCCCGTCTATGGAGGAACTGGAAGCAAGGGCAAAAGCCGGGGAACAGATTTCCCTTTTGGATGTGGCCGAGGCAACCAAGGCGGAGGCCAAAAAGCCCAAGCAGACCCAAAAGACAACGCAGAAACAAAAGAAGCCGTCCATCCGGGCGCAGCTTGCCGCCGCCAAGGAGGAGCAGAAAAAGAAGCCCCCGGCGCGGGAAAAATCAAAAGAAATGGAGGTATGAGGAATGTATTTCACCGTGGAAGAAGAAAACCTGATCTGTCTGTACCACAACGCCGACCGCCGCAGGACGGCGGCAAATCTCCGGGCAGCTTTGCCGGACATGGACAAGGAAATGGCAGCGCTGGTCTGCCAGACCGCCGATAAGTTGGACACCATGAGTGACGCCGACTTTGCGGCGCAGCGGTTCCACTTCACAGACGAATAAGCAAAACGCCGGGCGCGGAGGTGTCAAAGCCTCTGCGTCCGGCGCTTCTTTTTTGTCCATTTTTCCGCATTTAGAACCCCGTTTTGAGGGGAACAGGATAACTTTATCCACCTGCCTGCCGACCATGCGGAAAAACCCTTGATTTCCGTGGACTTTTACCGCCCTAAATGCGTAGACTTGACTTTTGGGGACTTCTTAACTATAATAATACTCAAGCAGGGGGACTACCTTGTAGTTGAGAAGGTTAAAACCTGACCCTTTGAACCTGTTGGCTAATACCAACGCAGGGAGCTGAAGAATACAGATTCGTATTTTTTGGACATTCTCTGTTTTGGGAATGTCCTTTTTTAATTGAATAAGATATGATATGTGTTTGCGAGGGAACTGAACAAGTTGAAAAAGGTAAGACCTGACCTCTGGACCTGTCGGCTAATACCGGCGTAGGGAAGCAATTTCTTACGCTCGTATTGCGTCTGAAAGAGCTTCTAATTGTTTTAGAGGCTCTATTTTTTTATCTTAGGAGGATCAAACATGGCATTTATGAAAGACATCTTAACCCACAACATCCCCATTTGGGAAGAATGTGCAGCTACCCCATTTGTGCAGGAAGTGCAAACTGGAAAGCTACCTCTTGAAAAATTCAAGAGATATATGATTCAGGATAGTATCTATCTGAAAAACTATGCCCGCATATACGGAAAGGCAATTTTTCATGCTGCTACATTAAGAGAAATTCAGCTTTACTACTCCATGCTGAACTTTGTAAATGATACGGAATCGGAAGTGCGGCTGGATTATCTAAAGCAATTTTGCATAACAGATGATGATATTGAACTGATCGCCCCTTTGCCTGAAAATCAAAATTACATTGATTTCATGTTTGAGATTGCGTCACATGGAAAGAATGAAGAAATTTTAATGGCGGTTCTTCCCTGTATGCTAAGTTACAGCTATATATTCCGCAAATTGGCGGCTGTTCCTACAAGCAGACAGTCAAGATATTGGGACTTTATCAAAGATTATGCGGATGAACAATATGCAGAAAGCTGCAAAGAATGGTCTGCTTTTGCAGAGCATAAATGTGCCGGGTTATCAGTAGCAAATAAAAAGTATCTGGCTGATATTTTTGAAAAAGCAAGTTTGTTAGAGCTTGCTTTTTGGAAGATGGCCTATCGGAACGAGAGAATGGAGGAAAATGCAAAATGAAAAAAGTATTGTCCATTGCCGGATCAGATTGCAGCGGAGGTGCAGGTATTCAGGCTGATTTGAAAACTTTTTCTGCTCACGGTGTATTTGGAATGAGTGTTATTGTTTCTGTTGTTGCAGAGAACACCAGCCGTGTTATCGACATCCAAGATATTACCCCGGATATGATTGAAAAACAGATTGACGCCGTATTTGAAGATATTGAAGTGGACGCAGTAAAAATCGGTATGCTTTCTACACCAGAATGTATGAAAGCGGTGGCAAAGAAACTATTACAATATAAGCCCCAAAATGTCGTAATCGACCCGGTTATGTATGCCAAAAATGGCTGCCCATTGATGAATCCTACGGCGGTTTCCACCTTGATAGACACAGTAATTCCACTGGCCGATGTACTTACTCCGAATATTCCAGAGGCAGAGAAAATAGCGGATATGCAGATTTCCACAGTTTCGGATATGGAGGCTGCCGCAAGAAAAATATATGCCATGGGTTGTAAGGCGATTGTTGTCAAGGGTGGACATCATATAGGAAATGCTGTTGATGTCCTATTTGATGGAGAAAATTTCTACCATTTTGAAACATCCCGCATTGATACGAAAAATACTCATGGGACAGGCTGTACCTTTTCTTCTGCAATCGCTTCCCAGCTTGCAAAGGGAAAAAGTGTTCCGCTTGCAGTCGAATCTGCAAAGGCTTATGTCACAATGGCAATCGAACACTCTCTTGCGATTGGAAAAGGCTGTGGCCCGACGCACCATTTCTACGAATTGTATCAGCATGGTTTATCTAAAGAATAGGCAGGTGCAAAATGAACTTTGATTATACACTTTATCTTGTTACTGATCGTCAACTAATGAGCTGCGATAGCCTGACAGAAGCGGTAGAACAGGCAATTTTAGGAGGCTGCACAATGATACAACTCCGAGAAAAAGAATTGTCCTCATTAGAATTTTACAATCAGGCTGTTGCCGTGAAACAGGTTACGGATAAATACCATATTCTCCTTATCATAAACGACCGGATAGATATTGCAATGGCTGTGCAGGCTACGGGGGTACATATTGGACAGCATGATTTACCTGCGGCTGCCGTCCGCAAAGTAATTGGGGAAAATATGCTGTTGGGAGTATCTGCATCTTCCATTGCAGAAGCAATACAGGCACAACAGGATGGTGCAGATTATTTGGGAGTTGGCGCAATGTTCCCTACTGGAACTAAAACCGACGCTGATTCTGTATCAATGGAAGAATTACAGAAAATCCGCGCAGCCGTTTCTTTGCCGATAGTTGTTATTGGCGGTATCAATAAGGGAAATGCAGGGCGTTTCAAGCCCATGGGAATTGACGGGCTGGCTGTTGTATCTGCCATCATAGCGCAGTCTGATATAAAAGCTGCTGCTGCGGAACTGAAAGATTTATTTTGCGGAAAGGAAAAGAAAAATGGATTTTAATGCGGCAATCTTTGATTTAGATGGAACAATTCTGGATTCAATGGATGTATGGGAGCATATAGATATTCAGTTTTTGAAAAAGAGAAATCTTCCCGTCCCGGAAAATTATGTAACTGAAATATGTGCAAGGAGTTTTGAGGAAGCCGCACAATATACCATTGATCTTTTTGGATTGCAGGAAACGGTAGAGGGAATTATTGAGGAATGGAATAATATGGCGGTCGAGGAATACAGTAACCATGTCGGTCTGCTGCCCCATGCCCTTGATTATCTTCTGCGCTTAAAAGAACATGGAATAAAACTTGCAGTTGCTACGGGGTTGCCGGAAAAGCTCTATATTCCATGCTTAAAGAACAATTCTATTTTAGAATTATTTGACGCTCTATGTTCAACAGATGAGGTTCAGCGGGGAAAAGAATATTCGGATGTCTTTGAATTGGCCGCAAGAAAATTAGGGGTTGCACCTGAACACTGTATTGTGTTTGATGATGTGCTTCCAGCAATTAAAAGCGCAAAGGCAGCCCGTATGTTAGCAGGTGGGATTTATGATAAGTATTCCGCAGATCAGCGTACAGAAATAGAAAGGATTGCGGATATTTACTTACTTGATTTTCGGCAAGCACCGATCCCACACAAAGAGGTATGAAAATGGAAAAATGGGATTTATATAATGCAAAACGGGAAAAGTCTGGAATAACAATGTGCCGTGGAGAAATCATACCCAAAGGGCTGTATCATTTATCTGTGAGTGTATGGATCGTCAACCAGCAGGGGCAGTATCTTTTATCACAGCGGCATCCGAAAAAGCAATACCCTCTTTATTGGGAATGTACGGGTGGTTCTGTATTTTCCGGGGAAACCAGCTTGCAAGGAGCAATCCGAGAGGTAAAAGAAGAATTAGGAATACTGCTTACTCCCGGAAGTGAAAAATTGATTTATCAGACCAGACGGGAAAATGTGCAGGATTTTTACGATGTTTGGCTGTTTCATAGGGATATAAAGATTGAAGAAATGCGTTTACAGGAAACAGAAGTTGTAGATGTTCAATGGGTAAGTTCAGATAAGTTATTTGAGATGTTTCGCCTGAAACAACTGCATCCCCTGATTACCTATGTAGATCAGTTAATAGGCTGAAAAAACGCCGGGCGCGGAGGTGTCAAAGCCTCTGCGCCCGGCGCTTCTTTTTTGTCCATTTTCCCGCATTTAGAACCCCGTTTTAAGGGGAACAGGATAACTTTATCCACCTGCCTGCCGACCATGCGGAAAAACCCTTGATTTCCGTGGACTTTTACCGCCTTAAATGCGTAGACAGGAGGTATCTTTTCCGCTGGCGTTCCGCCTCTTTCTTCCGGCGCACCTGCACCGCACAATCCGGGCAGTATTTAGCCCGGTTGGAGTTGGGAGTAAACGCCGCCCCGCAGACGGCGCAGCGTTTGATTTCGTCCCGGCCTTTGGTGATCTCGGCGCACAGGGCCGCGTCCAGCGGCAGGACGGCTACCTTGAACCACCGGCACAGCAGCGAATAGGAAATACTCTGCACACAGACACATTCCTCCCCATCGTCCAGCAGGAGGCAGTTTCCGTTACAGTAGTTGCAGCACTCATGGGTGAGCCTGCGTGCCTTGCGGTATTGGGGGTAACTCATTCTCGGTATGTTCATCGTTCCTGCGTATGCTCCTTTCCCGGCGCTGTCCGCAAAATGCTGTCTATATTCTGTTTGACAATGCCGTATTCTTTCAATTTCTGTTTTGCTTCGCTGTACTGTGCGGACAGCCGTTCCCGTTCTGCGTCCAGCTTTTTATACTCGGTTTTGAGGGCGTACAGGTTGGGGAGCTTTGTGACCCCGGCCTCTTTGAGCGTCTTTGCCGCCGCCTCATACAAGATCAGTTGGCTTTCATGCTGCCGCCGGAACGCGGCCTTGTCTTTGGCGTTTCGCAGTTCCAGCGCCACAGGCCGGAGCTGCTTGTAGGCGGAGAGGTTTTTTATCAGCAGCGCCATATCCCCAAGGCGGCGTTCCGCGTCTTTCAGGGCGGAGGCCGCCGCGTCGTTTGCCGCGCTGATCTCGGCCAGCCTGCTTTCCAAGCCCTCGTAGCTGTCAATCTGGTGTTCTGTGATGAAGTTTAAGGAATTGGCGGCCTGCTTCAAGTTGTGCAGCTTCGCCCACCGCGCATAGCCCGCCGACTGCTGGGCCTTGATACTGTCCTCCAAGGCAATCCGCAGGGAGATTTCCCCGGCGCTTCTTCTGCGCGACCCCAGGTCAATGGCAATGCCCTTGATCCGCTGGGTGATCCGTTCCTCGGTGTAATCCTCCCCCAAGGTCTTGCAGCGGGTGAAGCGTTCCTGTCCGGGAGCGCGGAATGAAATAAACTTGCCCTGTTTGACTTCATAGCCCTGCGCCTCCATGAGCCGCAGAAAACTATCAAAGTCTTTGGCCTGCGGGATGGCCGCGTCAATGGCAAGTTTCAGTTTTGCTTTCCAGCTCTTGCCCTTTTTCTGTGCGTCCCACTCGGCATAGGTTTTGCCCTTGTCTTTGCCGGGCTTTACCACAGACAGGCCGTGTTCCTTGCACAGCCGGTCGCTGGTTCGCCGGATAAAGGCGTAGCTTTGGCGGTTGGAAATGTACTTGCGCTGGTTCGCCATATCCACGGCGCAGAAAATGATGTGGTTATGCAGATGGCCCTTGTCGATGTGGGTGGTAATCACATAGGGGTATTTGCCTTGCAACACTTCATCGGCAAGCTGCCGCCCGATCTCATGGGCCTGCTCCGCCGTGGTTTCCCCCGGTTCAAAGGCTTGTATCAGGTGGTGGGCCAGATTGTTGCCCTTTTGGTACGCCTGATCTAATAGCATTTGAAATTCAATATCCGCCGTTTCATAGGAACAGCCATAGGAAGAAACGAACAGCTTTTCATCGGTCTTGTCCGGGTTCTCGATGTAGTCCAGCGCCTTTTTCAGCGTTGACTTGATAGGATGGATCTTTGTAACTGCCATATCTGTGCCAGCGCCCCCTTGATGTCCTCTAAGTCCTGCGCGTACACAGTCCCGGTACTGTTGATACGCCTTGCAATCTGGTTGATGTTGACGC
This sequence comes from Butyricicoccus sp. OF27-2pH9A, assembly GCF_027693185.1. Taxonomy (NCBI): domain Bacteria; kingdom Bacillati; phylum Bacillota; class Clostridia; order Eubacteriales; family Butyricicoccaceae; genus Butyricicoccus; species Butyricicoccus sp. OF27-2pH9A. The sequence goes on along the minus strand of NZ_JAQEXK010000001.1, from coordinate 241,103 downwards.
CGATCTTTTGCAGCTCTGCGGTCTGCGCCCGGACGGGGCCGGTGTCGATATGGACGATATAGCCGTCAATCAGCATTTTCCGGGCGTAGGCAGAAAAGTTCTTTGTGCCAAGCTGGGCCATCTTCTGCTGGATCAGCGCCCGTTCCTCCGGCGTCACCGGGACGCGCAGCACAAACTTCCGTTTTCGGTTTGCCACTTTCGCACCTCCATTCATTCAGGGGTTTGGGGACTTCCCCAAGATACAAACGGGAAGCCGTTTGCCGGGAGTGTGGCTACACTCCCTATGCTTGCTGTCTTTGTTCTTCTTCCCCTAAAAAGCGTTCTGACCCCAAAGAAATACCCGCAAAATCCCGGTTTTTCCGAAAAACGCATAAAAAAAGAGAGGGCGCAGCCTTGCGTCCTCCCAAAAACAAAACAGAGGGTTGTCATGCACCCTCCGTTTCGTCATTCTTCTGTTGAATTTGAATGGCCCCGTCAATCGCGCCCTCGATGATCGGCAGAAATTCTTCCGGGCAGAGTTTCAGCTTGTGGCTGACCCGCTGCCGCTGTGCGCTTTCCTCCCGCATGATCTCCGGGTTAAAATACCGTTCCACGGGAAGCCCGCAGATTTTAATAAGCTGTATGATAACCGGCAGGCTGGGAATCGTGCCGTCATTTTCGATGTTGGCAAGATAGCGCCAGTCGATATTGACCTGTTCCGCCAGCGTCTTACGCGATAACTGCTTGACTTTCCGCGCCTCTTTTACATCTGCGCCGAAAGTTTCAAAGCCGGGACAATCTTTGATATTTGCCATATAGCACCACCCATTTACATTGTATATTTCATATTTTCTCAATGGAATGTTGCTATATGCAGTAAGATTAAACTTTATAATTCATATCCCGAAACATAGGCAGAGGAAATTATTGCCACCCCCCCTTTTTGAAATATTGACAAGATACGCCTCTCGTGTTATACTGTTATACAAAACAGCATAACAGTTAAAACACACGGAGGATGCAGCAATGAAACTGATTATTTCAAATGTATCTGGCATCCCCATATACGAGCAGATTAAACAGCAGATCAAGGCGGCTATTTTATCTGGCGAGCTTCAAGCCGAAGAAACTTTGCCCTCCCTTAGAACACTTGCCAAAGACTTAAAGATCAGCGTCTTAACAGTGACAAAGGCATACACAGAATTAGAGCAAGAGGGCTTTGTTAAAAATGTGCAGGGGCGTGGATGTTTCGTAATGGGGTCTGGTTCAGAACTGATTAAGGAGCAGCTTATTTGCAAAGTAGAAAACAATCTCACCGAAGCAATAAAAGCTGCAAGAATGGCAAATCTATCCACAGAGGAATTACATCGCCTTTTGGACATTTTAACGGAGGTAAAAACAGATGACTAATTATTTAGAGGTAACGAATCTTTCAAAATCTTTTGATTCTTTTCAGCTTCACAATATCAGCTTTACTTTGCCAAAGGGATATATTATGGGCTTGATTGGCCCGAATGGTTCTGGCAAAACAACGACAATCAAACTGATTTTGAATATGCTCAAGCGCACCGGTGGCACAGTCAAAGTGATGGGGCTGGATAATATCGCAGAAGAACAAAAAGTAAAATCAGAGCTGGGCGTTGTTTTCGATACAAATTATTTCAGTGATGATTGGAAAGTGTCGCAGGTTGAAAAATCCATTTCGGTATTTTATCCAAATTGGGACAGCCAGAAATTTGCGGATATGTTACGGAAATTTCACATTGCACCAACCAAAAAGGTAAAAGAACTTTCCAAAGGTATGCAGATGAAGTTAATGCTTGCCTGTGCGTTTTCATACGACGCCAAGCTGCTGATCCTCGACGAGCCGACCAGTGGACTTGATCCGGTTTCCAGAGATGAACTTTTGAAAATTCTTTCAGAGTATATTGAAGATGGCGAGCATAGTGTTTTGTTCTCCACCCATATCACAGGCGATTTGGAGCGTGCAGCCGATTATATTACCTACATCAGTTATGGCGAGCTGTACTTTACTGGCAGCAAAGATGATTTTGTAGATATGTTCCGCATTGTAAAAGGTGGAATTGAGGAACTGTCCGATGATCTGAAAAATAAGGCGGCTGGTATTCGTACATTCCCTACGGGATTTGAGGCTCTGATGAAAACCGAAGATATTAGCGGTTTCCCTAACCTGACCGTTGATCCTGCCACCATTGATGAAATTGTAGTGTTTACAAGCAAGAAAGGTGACGATTATGAGTAATATTTTGAAATCCACAAAATTAGATATTGCATTGGTAAAACCATATTTTAAGACGATTTGCTTTACCCTGCTCCTGCCGATTGTGTTTGCCGCAATCAATCGTTCTTTGCTGACAGGGGTATCATTTGCTATGTGCTTTATTGCCATGACGACGGGATATACCTTTTCCATCACAGAAAAAAACAGCATGGATCGTCTGTTTGGTATTTTACCTGTTCGTAAAAGCGAGCTTGTGATCGGACGCTATGTTTTTGTCCTTGCAATGGGGCTTCTTTCCTTGATTATTTCTTTGATTGCACAGCCGCTTGTCTTGAAAGTGCTGGGTGAAACAGTTGGCGTATTTGATATTGTAACTGCCGCTATTGCAGGAGTATTCTTATTTGCACTCTATACCGTGTTCCAGATTCCGGGATATTACAAGTACGGCTCAATCAAAGGACGGGTATTTATGTATATTCCAGTGGCCGGTTTTTTGGTGACTTTACTTCTTCTCTCTAAAATGCCAGCTATCGGGAACTCAATTATTTCAGTCGTTGAATCTTCTCCGATACTTCTCGTTTTCCTTGCGGTTTTTGCTATTGTCGTGATGTATGCGGTTTCAATCTTCTTGTCCATTCGGGTTATGAAGAATAAGGAAATGTGAGGTGATTGTATGGATTTCACAATTTTGGCAGTTGTGCTTTTGATTGGTGTTGGCGTTCCTATCCGTAATAAACTCATACGGAAATATCGGGATAAGAAAAAGAATGATCGCAATTCGGAGTGAACAATATGGAGAAAACAGAGTTCATCCGCTGCCCAGTCTGCGGGAATAAAACACGCGACAAAATTCGGGAAGATACCGTACTTAAAAATTTTCCTCTCTTTTGTCCAAAATGTAAAAGTGAATGTCTAATCGACATTGAACAATTAGACTTACGATTAGCATTATGGGAATACCGTCGTTACTAATGACAGTATTCTGTTTGCTTTATGAGAAAATGCTCAATGCTGGAATGGGCAATAAATTTGAATTTGACAAGGAGATAATAATGATACCAATTTCTGATATTCTCATCCGCTCAATTAGTGGGTATGTGTTTATGGTTCCAGTCTTCGTACTGTATTTCTTGTGGCTCAAAAAATTGGGGAGAACACAAAGTTTTCTCCATACCGCTGCAGTGTTTGTTTTTGGTTATTATTTATTCGGACTTTTGACCGTCACAGGCATCGGCTTTACAAGCACAATGACCTTTCGCCCGAACATTTCTTGGACTCCATTTATCGGTATGATAACTGGGCCAATTGATACCATTCTGAATATTATTCTGTTTGTCCCGTTGGGATTTTTCCTGCCGCTGCTGTACAAGAAATATCATCACATGAAGACGGTTGCATTGACTGGCTTTCTGTTTTCTTTGGCTGTTGAAATTGTCCAGATGTTTGGCTGGGGTTCTTCCGACATCAATGACTTGATGACAAATACCGCTGGAGCCTGTATTGGATTTTTAGTTTATTGTCTGCTGTCAAGAATCTTGCCTGCCAATCTGAAAAAGCAACTTCAATCCAGCCGTGTCAATGCTGTGGCTGAAGTACTTCTCTTTGCTATTTGCACATTTGCCATTATGGTCACGGCTCAGACTTGGTTTGTCCATGATGTGCTGAATGTTCCATAAATTGTATCGGAAACAATCGGTCTCAGATATAAAAAAATAGTGTCTTCTGTTTGACACACCTGCAGACCGATTTTTCCGTATTGAACTTAGTCGCGTCAACGAAGCCACTACCTATGGAATTTCAATCTTTTCCTTCCTGTTATGCTTGGACAGATTGAATAATTCTCTTTGTGTTATATCTATTATTTTTAGGTAATAGTCCACAACGGCTTCTAACATGAAGGTACAAAAAATAAAAGTTGATCCTCAATCAACCCTATTATTGTACTCTTCAATTCATACTTTTCGATCTCAATGGTAGTATGGTTAGATAGACATCTGTTGCCGCTATCCCTTGGTAAGTTACCCGTTCAGCTTACCTACAAATTTAGAATACAATAAATGGCATCATTTGAACAGACTATATTTTTGGGATGAACTGTTCTACTATGAGAGCTTCGGTCTGTTTGCTGTGCTGATTCTGGTACAGTTGGCGGCCACCGGCGCAGCAGCGTTCCGCTTTTACTACAAACAAAGAAAAGGCTGAATAGAAAATAGGTATCATCAATCAAAAATATCATTGGAGGTATAACTTATGGAAAAAGAAACAATGGGAACTGTAATTTCAGTTATAAAACAATGGTGGTTAAAAGTGAATCGTAAACCTACCCGCGTTCATGCGATGGATGGCGCAGCCTTTCCGCATACTATCAAGGTCAAATATACGATAGACGGCAAAGATTACATCTGCCGAAAATGGATTGGCGCAGGAAACAAAGTCCCTGACAAGGGAACAACGATTAAAGTTATCTATTGTGAAGATAAGCCATCGAAAGCAAGAATTGAACTCTAATTCAAATTGAATGACTAACATGGTATGTTTTGTGGCCTTTGCGGCATGAAACATACCTGCATATTCAAACATCTGCCTCCACAGCGGGGAAAAGAAAAAAACCGCTGACGGGCAGAGGATTTCGTGCGCTTTCCTGTATCACTGACGGATACGGCGGTTTTGAGTAGATCAAGGCCGCCGTTTCTTTTTGCTTCGACGACCCCTGCACCGTGTTCTGGCATGGCGGCTTTAGGAGGGAGCCGCCATGCAACGAAAACTACTTCGACAAATTCCGACAGGGGTTAGCCTGTCAAAAAAAGCCGTCCCCCGGCAGCGGGGACAAGCGGCTGTGCGTATGTACTATACTATGTAGGAAAAGAACATATTGCTTTTTGTTTCGCCCAGCGGGTCTTTGATCTGCCGGGCGAATTTTGTTATTTCCTGCGGTCTGCTATCCGGCGCAAAAAGAAATTTCAAAAAAGTGAAAAAAGGAGGCGTTTAGCGGGCAGCCAGAGAGATTCCATTCGCTCTATTGGCGGAAAGGGAGAGAACCACCACATCCCCCATAGAAAGGGGGTGAGAAGATGGAAGCGATCCCCCGCAAATACGGTGAATGGGGCCAGTTTGACCGCTACTGCAAGCTGGTTCTGTACCATGAGGCGATAGATTATCTGCGGGAAATGAAGTGCCGCCGCGACCGTGAAGTGTCGCTGGACGCTCTTTCCCCGGCTGATTGGGACAAGCTCTCGACCGTAGATCGGTATTCCTGCGACAGCTTTACATTCAGTTCGCATGGCTATGACCTACATATCGACAACGAGCTTGTGGCCGAAGCGTTTGCCAGCCTGCCAAAAGACGAGCAGAGTATTTTGATTCTCCGCTTTGTTCTGGATTTGACTGACGAAGAAATTGGCCGCCTGATGGGAATGTCCCGCAGCGCAGTACAGCGCCACAGGACAAGCACCTTAAAAGACCTGCGTGTAAAATTGATGGCGTTCATGCCGGAGGGAGGTTAAACGCGGATGAAGCAATCCAGTTACAAGGGCAAAAGCCCTCTGCCTGATTTTGTGATCGACGCGGCCTGCGCCGGTAACGCCGAAGCCGTGGAGCGTGTCTTGCAGCATTATGACGGCTATATCAATAAGCTGTGTACCCGGACGCTCTATGACGGCAGCGGTCAGCCTCATATCTGCATTGACGAGTATATGAAGCGCCGATTGCAAATCAAGCTGATCCATTCCATCGTTAGTCCCATTGGCGACTGACGGTTAAGGCCCCGGCCATAGACAGGCGGCTTTCCCTTTCCCCGCCTGCCTGTTTTCCCGGCGGCCCCTTTGCTCCTTGACAAATACGCCCGCAGGACAATGGCGGCGCGTCATAGGGCAGACGGATACATTCTGTCTGCGCCGAGCCGGGCGGCAGGTGCGCCAAGAGGTTTTCCCTCATTGGGATAAGCGGAGCGATTTTACCGGGCCGTAAAGCAGGTGTGGCAGCCTGCGGGCGACGACGCGCAGACAGGACAATGATACTCCCTTGCCGTCGTAGTCCGAGCGTTTGAAGCGTCGCAGGCAACGAGCAGGGCCGCGTGAGAACCACGCAGGGGTGAGATTCCCGTGGAGCTGTGCCAGCAGCCGTCCGTTACTTTCTGCCCACTTTCACAACAATAACCTTTGTTTTGAAAAGAAAGGGGGCCATGTTATGAGTAATAACGATGTGCCTATTTGGGAAAAATACACGCTCACCATTGAGGAAGCGTCTAAATATTTTCGGATCGGGGAAAACAAACTGCGTCGGCTTGCCGAGGAAAACCCCACCGCTGGCTGGGTGATCCTGAACGGCAACCGCATCCAGATCAAACGGAAGCAGTTTGAAAAAATTATTGATTCCCTTGACACAATATAGTGAAAAAGGGCCTTGCTCGTGTTATAATAGGTTATAAGCGTGTCAAGGCTCTTTCCGTCATGGAAAGGAGCATGACGAAATGCCAAGAAAAGAACGAGATGAAAAAAGACGGGACAACAAAGGCCGCCTTTTGAAGTCTGGAGAGAGCCAGCGATCAGATGGAAGATACGCTTACAAATACATTGACACCTTTGGAGAAACCCAGTTTGTTTACTCATGGAAGTTAGTACCTACCGACAAAGTACCTGCCGGGAAACGGCCCTGTCTTTCCCTGCGCGAGAAGATCAAGCAGATACAGAAAGACCTTGACGACGGGATAGACACCATCGGCAAGAAAATGACCGTGTGCCAGCTTTATGAAAAGTACACCCGGCAGCGCGGGAATGTGCGGAAAGGAACCCAAAAGAGCCGCCAGCAGTTAATGAAACTTCTGTCCGAAGATAAGCTGGGCGCGGCCAGCATTGACAGCGTGAAGCTGTCCGACGCAAAAGAATGGGCCTTGCGTATGCAGGAAAAGGGCGTTGCCTACAACACCATCTGCAACAGCAAGCGTTCCTTAAAAGCCATCTTTTATATGGCCGTACAGGACGATTGCCTCCGCAAGAATCCTTTTGACTTCCAGATCAATGAGGTTATCAACGACGATACCGTACCAAAGGTGCCGCTTACCCCTACACAGGAAAACGAGCTTTTGGACTTCATGCAGAACGATCCTGTCTATGCCAAGTATTATGACGAGGTGGTGATCCTGCTGGAAACCGGGCTTCGTATTTCCGAACTCTGCGGCCTGACGCCAGCCGACCTGAATTTTGAGAAGCGCTTTGTGAATGTAGACCACCAGCTTTTGAGAAGCACCGAGGACGGCTACTATATCGAAGCGCCAAAAACAGAAAGCGGATTCCGTCAAGTGCCGATGAGCGCAGCCGCCTATGAAGCGTTTGAGCGCGTGTTGAAGAAGCGCAGGGACGGCAGGTGCATTAAGGTTGATGGTTATAAGGACTTCCTGTTCCTGAACCGGGATGGCCTGCCCAAAACCGCCGTCAACTATGACGCCATGTTCAAGTGCCTTGCCAAGAAGTACAACAAGTGCCACAAGGAGCCGCTGCCCGATGTGATGACGCCGCACACCATGCGGCATACATTCTGTACCAGAATGGCAAACGCGGGCATGAACCCCAAAGCATTGCAGTACATCATGGGACACGCCAACATTGTAATGACGCTGAACTATTACGCCCACGCTACTTTCCATTCCGCACAGGAGGAAATGGAACGGCTGCAAGCCAAGGCAAAAACCACCACAGAGGCCAAGCCGGAAACTGCGGCGGAAAACGCCGAGGAAACCAAGGCGGCATAAGTAGTACGCAGAATTTACTACTACTTTTACTACTTTTGAGAGTGAAAACATGAGGGGTAATAAAAAGATTTGTGAAGTTCTTCCGATATGAAAAGTGCCGGAAAAGCCCGAAGTAACGGGCTATACCGGCATATAAGAACATCTAAAGAGATAATTAGAAATCTATTAAATTATTATCATAAAATTGAAAAAGAAGTCGGAGAATTGGATGGAGTACAATCCTCAGTTGTAAATTTGATGAAGCAGACGCTTACAATCAATGTTGCTCCAGTTGCCGCAAATACAATAGCCAGTCAGATTGAAACGATTGTCCACAGCCATGAGCCGGGTGTGGAGGTTCAGGAAGAAACAATTATCCCCGTTACAAAGAGTTATTTGTTAAAGGGCTTGGACTGTCCGAGCTGCTCCGCAAAAATTGAAAAAGAAGTCGGAGAATTGGATGGAGTGCAATCCTCAGTGGTAAATCTGATGAAGCAGACGCTTACAATCAATGTTACTCAGAAAGCCGCAGATACGATAGCCAGTCAGATTGAAACGATTGTTCATAGTCATGAGCCCGATGTGGAAGTTTCTGAAATTGTACAGGAATCTTATATACCGGAAAAAAAGCAGGAGGCCAATGAATCCTATAACAATGAGGACAAGAAGTTGACGATTCGTTTAGCGATTGGCGCAGCAATCTATGGTATTGGTATGGCATTGACAGTTTTTGCGAAAGTGCCACTGCCTGTCGAGTTAGTTTTTCTCATTGTCTCCTATATTATTCTTGGCGGGGATGTTGTATGGCAAGCTGTGAGGAATATTTCAAAGGGACGTGTGTTTGATGAACATTTCCTGATGAGCGTTTCTACGATTGGTGCTTTTGTCATTGGTGAATATCCGGAAGCAGTTGCTGTTATGCTGTTCTATCAAGTCGGTGAATTTTTCCAGTCGTTGGCTGTTGAGCGTTCCAGAAAATCTATATCAGATTTAATGGATATACGTCCGGATTGTGCTACAGTCAGAAGGAACGGAGGATTGATTACCATATCTCCTGAAAGTGTTGCCATTGGTGAGATTATTATTGTAAAGCCTGGTGAAAAAATCCCATTAGACGGTGTGGTATTGGATGGAGATTCTATGCTGGATACGAGGGCTTTAACTGGAGAATCGGTTCCGAGAAGCGTTCATAAAGGAGACGAAGCACTTTCCGGTTGTATGAATCAGACGGGTGTTTTAACGATTAAGACAACGAAAGCATTTGGTGAATCTACTGCTTCAAAGATTATTGATCTTGTGGAGAATGCGTCCAGTAGAAAAGCACCAACAGAAAATTTCATTACTACATTTGCACGTTATTACACTCCTGTTGTTGTAATCTTAGCAGCTATTCTGGCAATTCTGCCACCGATCCTTCTTGGTGGAGGTTGGACAGAGTGGATTCGCAGAGGATTTGTTTTCCTTGTGGTATCTTGCCCATGTGCATTGGTCATTTCAATCCCGCTGACTTTCTTCGGAGGTATTGGTGCGGCATCTAAACGAGGTGTTCTTGTAAAAGGAAGTAATTATTTAGAGGCGCTTAATAATGTCAGCATTATTGTGTTCGATAAAACTGGAACACTTACAAAGGGTGTTTTCAATGTGACTGATATTCTGCCTGCAAATGGATTTTCAAAAGAACAGGTTCTGGAGTATGCGGCCCAGGCAGAGAGCTTTTCTAACCATCCTATTGCAAAATCCATTCTCTCTGCATATGGAAAAGAAATTGACCAATCAGTTATCTCTGATTACAAGGAAATTTCCGGATATGGAATCAGTGCCATGGCAGGAAAGAAGAAAGTTTATGCTGGCAATACGAAACTTATGGATTCAGAGCATGTGGAGTACACAGCCTGTGAAAAAGTTGGTACAAAGGTTTATGTAGCAGTAGATGGTCAATATGCCGGATGCATTTTGATAACAGATGAAGTAAAGCCGGACAGCAAAAAAGCAATTTCTGATTTGAAACATATCGGTGTGGAAAAAACAGTCATGCTTACCGGTGATGATGAAAAAATTGGGAAGTCTGTTGCAGAAGAATTGCAGTTGGATGAATATTATGCACAGCTGCTTCCTGATCAAAAAGTGGAAAAGGTTGAGCTTTTAGATGGTAAAAAGAGACCGGGAAGCAAATTGGCTTTTGTTGGTGATGGTATCAATGATGCTCCTGTCCTTGCTCGTGCGGATGTTGGTATCGCAATGGGTGGGCTTGGTTCGGATGCGGCCATTGAAGCAGCAGATGTAGTTCTGGTGACAGATGAACCGTCTAAGCTGGTGGACGCGATTGAAGTAGCAAAAGCGACAAAACAGATTGTCATGCAGAATATAGTGATTGCTCTTGGGATTAAGAGTGTGTTCCTGATTCTTGGCGCTCTTGGTATTGCGGGAATGTGGGAAGCTGTATTTGGTGATGTAGGCGTTACCATAATTGCCGTCTTGAACGCAATGAGGATTTTAAAAAAATAAGAAACGAGGTGGCAATGTGAAACGAAAACTGATTCTGTTAGTTGTTACGATTGTTTTTCTTGCAGGTTTCGGTGCACTTTTGCACTCACCGCCCTCTATGATTGATGCAATCACAGGAGCAACACCGAAGTCAAAAAAGGCGGCTCAAGCCTCCGCACAGTTGGAAGGCTCTTATGTTCTCGGTATTAATATGATGTCAGATGGTCTCGACAACGAGAACACCCGGAATAAATTAAAAGAATTGGCACTGGACGATTCGGAAACAAATGAAACAGATCTCATGAAAACGGACATTAGTTTTCGGTTATATGTATCTGAGACGGATTATCCGCTTGTCAGTTATGCTAAGAAACTCTGCGACAGGTTGGAACAGGCCGGTTTTTCCGTGGATTTGACGGAGTACAGTAACAACATGCTGCTGTCCAGAGTGATAAGCGGAAAGTATGACGTGTTCTTGGCATCGGATAATTTCATGGATATTACGACGCTTGAGCAGATGGACTACATAATTATGGACAGCGAAGAAATGAGGTGAGTGGGTCTTATGAGAAAATGGAATACATTTTTGTCTGTTTTGATGCTTCTCATTTTTATGATTCATGGGATCATGGGCAGCTTTATGCTGGTTGGGGTAGGAAGTAGCGCCGGGAAAGTTCTTGCTTGGATTGGAGTCGCGATTCTTGTTGTCCATACCGCCATTGGCATTTTGTTGACAGTTCGGAGCCTGCGAACTGCTAAACAAGCAGGTCAAAAATATCTGAAGCAGAACAATATCTTTTGGGCGAGACGTGCCAGCGGGCTGGCGATACTAATTCTGCTGTTCTTCCACATCGGCTTGTTTGGAAAAGTGCAGAACGGAACATATATTCTGTTCCCTTTTACAACTGTAAAGATGGTAACTCAGCTTTTGTTCGTAGCGGCAATCTTTGTTCATATTTTTATCAATATCCGCCCATTGCTCGTATCACTGGGAATCATCAGTTATAAAGAACGCCGGAACGATATTTACCTGATCCTTTCGGTGCTCCTCCTATTTATTGCTGGAGCAGTCATTTTATACTATATTGGATGGCAATATCTATGAGTAAGACAATTATTATTATAGGTGCTGGACTGGCAGGACTTTCAGCGGCTTTGCAGGCAGCGGAAAATGGATGCAATGTAAAACTGGTTTCCTCCTTTCCATCAGAGCGGGCGCAGTCTGTTATGGCGGAGGGCGGTATCAACGCAGCTTTGAATACAAAAGATGAAAACGACAGTCCCGAAGAACATTTCACAGATACAATAAAGGTGGCTTGCGGTCTGGCAGACCCAAATGCAGTTTGGGGAATGACACAGGCAGCACCGGAGCTGGTGCACTGGCTGTTAAAACTTGGAGTTCAATTTAATATGAGCGGATATGATGATGTGGATTTGCGGAATTTTGGCGGGCAGAAAAAGAAACGGACTGCCTTTGCACAGAGTGACACCGGGAAGCAGATTATGACCGCTATGATTGACGCTGTTCGTCGAAAAGAAGGGGCTGGTATGGTAGAACGGTTTAGCCACCATTCTTTCCTGACGCTTCGACTGTGCGGCAGTGTTTGCTGTGGTTGTGTAATTAGGGATGAATACAGTCAGGAAATTGTGGAATTACCGGGGAATGCGGTCATTGTTGCCTCCGGTGGTATGCACGGATTGTTTGGGAATACAACAGGTTCGCTGTCCAATACGGGAGAAGTAACCGCAGAATTGTTCCGGCTTGGTGTTCCTCTGGCAAATGGTGAAATGATCCAGTATCATCCGACTACTGTGGAATGCGGCGGGAAACGTATGCTTATCAGCGAGGCAGCCAGAGGGGAAGGCGGCAGGCTGTTTGCTCTCAGAAACAATCAGCCGTGGTATTTCATGGAGGAAAAATACCCGGAGCTTGGAAATCTGATGCCCCGTGATATTACCGCCAGAGAAATATGGAAGGTCAGCCATGAATCCGAGGTATTTCTTGATATGACGGAAATATCGAAGGAGGTCATTTCAAATAAGCTGTCTGGCTTAGCAGATGACTGCATGACATATCTGCATAAGGATATTCGGAAGGAACCTGTGCCTGTTTTGCCAGGAATCCACTACTTCATGGGTGGTATTCTTGTGGATGAGCAGCACAGAACGTCGATTCAGAATCTTTATGCTGCCGGGGAATGCTGTGCCCAATATCATGGTGCAAACCGTCTGGGTGGTAATTCCCTGTTGGGCGCATTGTACGGAGGACGTGTTGCGGCAAAGTCAGCCTGCGAACAAGCTGACGGCGTAGTTTTATCTTGTGCGGCGCAGATAGATATTCCACCAGTACAGGAAATTGTGGGAACAAAACAATTAAATCAGGCTATGCAGGATTCTCTTGGGGTTGTTAGAAATGGAAGTTCCCTGTTAAAAGGGATTCGGAAAGTGCAGGAACTAAAAGGAACTCTGCCGTTGCTTGGTCTTGCAGTTCTCCAAAGCGCCTTTGCCCGAAAAGAAAGCCGGGGAGCGCACTGGCGGGAGGATTATCCTGAATGCAACAACAGGGATTTTCTCAAAACGACGGTGGCACGATTTGACGGAAAGCAGATACAAATTTCCTTTATGTCTGTTCCAGAGAGGCGGTGATTAACTTGGTATATAAAGTACGGATTCGGCGACAAGAGAATCAGAAATCAGACAGCTATTGGCAGGAATTTGAGTTTGGCGGAAGTGAAAATAGTTCTATTGCCGCTGTCTTAAACGAATTGAATAGTCGTAGCCCACTGACAGATGCATGTGGGAATACGGCTGCTCCTATTGGATGGGAATGCAGTTGTATGGTACGTAAATGCGGAGCGTGTGCCATGCTGATCAACGGACTTCCCCGGCTGGCCTGCTCTACATTTCTGAATATGCTAAAGAGCAGTACCGTTACGCTGGAACCACTCAGTAAGTTTCCTCTTGTCAGGGATCTGATTGTTGACCGGTCATTCCTGTTTGAGAACTTGAAGAAACTAAACCTTTGGTTGGAAAGCGAAGCCTATATGATTGAATTTACACACGAACCGAGGTATCAGTCGGCTCGCTGCCTGATGTGCGGGTGCTGCCTTGAGGTTTGTCCAAACTTTTCTTCAAAGGGTACTTTTGCTGGAGCGGTTGCAGCGGTCAACGCTTTTCGGATTCTGAATGAAGAACAGGAAATAAGCCATCGAAACGATGTTTCAACTCAATATAAGGAAAATTATTTTGAGGGATGCGGGAAATCATTAGCTTGCCATAACATTTGCCCGATTGGTCTACCTGTCGAAGAATTGATCGTGAGGTCAAATTCGGTAGCTATTTGGGGAAGACAGTGAGTATCAAAATGCTGATTAAAAAAACATGATTAACCTACATCTATGGTTTTACCAAAAATAGAGACATATCCTTTGTTTCGGTGTGTTAGCGGTTTTATTATGGACTGGATTCCGTATATGTATACTGTGGCAAAGATACCAAAAACAGGAGTAGTTCTTGTAATGAACCTGTTTGTTGCAGCCGCTTTTCTGGCTTTTGGGGAACTTGCAAATCTGCTGCTTGTCAGTTTGAGTGTTTGCTCTATTTTAGGGGGAATTGTTCGGAAATGGGTCGAATATAAGAATTATAAGTAATCAGCGATTTTGGGAAAAGCAGGCTGAGGCGTTCGGGAAGCGGTTTTTGAATTTTGAGCGAATGGGTACAGTTGAAATTTCAAGTAGCAGAGCGCCGAAAAAGTGGTATAATGAACGAGTAAAAGGAAGACAGATGCGAACAAAGCGTGAGTGCAGGCGGTACTTCGCTGTGTATGCCGCGTATGCCAAAGCGTGTGCCAGTGAGAGGATTGTAAACAACAAGGAATCGCAGACTTTTAATCGAGGTCGATTTAACCGCTGTTGAGCGACCGCAGAGGGTCAACAGGGGCTTGCAGACCTTTGTCCGTTCAGGTCATAATTTCCCGACAATGAAGCCGCTGGACTGATTGCGGGTGCACAAGGCAGAATAACCGTGTATACGCGAGATTCTGCAGATAGCTTACACCAAATTACCACAGGCTTGCAGCAAAGGAAGCCTTGGAAATGTACAGATTGAATTTGGGCAATCGACCCGTCGAGAAATCGGCGGGTCTTTTTTTGCTCATCGGAGGTGCGGCGGTGTGTTCTTTTCGCAGCCTTGCAGCCGCACAGTGTTTCATGCCGGTATCCCATTTCAACTTGTTTTACAGGGATATTCGCCGCAAAAGCGCTCCGGATACGGCATATAGTCTGTGTTTTCGCCTGTTTTAGCAGGAAAAAAGGCGAAATTCCTTGAAATACCGCCTGTGAAGTGCTATGCTATTCTTATATAATGCCGTTTTGCGGCGAGAAATGAGGAAAAAGAAGGGCAGTCTGTCGGGGAGAGGCGGCTGTCACGGGTAAGGAGAATTGGTTGATGAAAACGAAAAAGCGGAAGCGGGGTCTGTCCTTCCTGCTCGCGGTACTGGTAACAGCGGCATGTCTGCTGACCGGCTGCGGCGCACAAAAGAGCGAAGCGCAGGAGGATGCGGAAACCATTCAGGTCTATCTGTGGAACACCACGCTGTACGAAAAATATGCCCCCTATATCCAGTCGCAGCTGCCGGATGTGAATATTGAGTTCATTGTCGGCAATAACGATCTGGATTTTTACAAATTTTTGAACGAGAACGGCGGCCTGCCGGACATCATTACCTGCTGCCGCTTCTCGCTGCATGACGCTGCGCCGCTGAAGGACAGTCTGATGAACCTCGCCACGACCAACGAGGCGGGCGCGGTCTACAACACCTACCTCAACAGCTTCAAAAACGAGGACGGCAGCGTAAACTGGCTGCCGGTCTGCGCGGACGCGCACGGCTTTGTGGTCAACCGCAGTCTGTTCGAGAAATACGGCATTCCGCTGCCCACCGATTACGACAGCTTTGTTTCCGCCTGTCAAGCGTTTGAAAAGCACGGCATCCGCGGCTTTGATGCGGACTATTTCTACGATTACACCTGCATGGAAACGCTTCAGGGACTTTCTGTCTCTGAGCTTTCCTCGGCGGAAGGCCGCAAATGGCGCACCGCGTACAGCGACCCGGCCAGCACCGAGAAAGTCGGTCTGGACGACACCGTTTGGCCGACCGCATTC
Organism: Butyricicoccus sp. OF27-2pH9A; assembly: GCF_027693185.1. Lineage (NCBI taxonomy): Bacteria > Bacillati > Bacillota > Clostridia > Eubacteriales > Butyricicoccaceae > Butyricicoccus > Butyricicoccus sp. OF27-2pH9A. The sequence continues at coordinate 225,513 of NZ_JAQEXK010000001.1, read as the reverse complement.
AAGAACCTCGAGCAGTTCATCCACGATACCGGCCTGAACGCCGCTGACCTGACGCTGACCTACGATGACATCATGGACCGGATGCGCAGCGGCGAGCTTGCCATGTTCTTCAGCAGTTCTGCTAATGTTAAAATCCTGCAGGATGAGGGCATTGATACGACCTTCCTGCCGTTCTTCGGTCAGGACGGGCAGCAGTGGCTGATGACCACCCCGTATTTTCAGGTTGCGCTGAGCCGCAATCTCGAGCAGGACAGCAACCGCCGCGACAAGGCGATGCAGGTGCTCCGTGTCATGCTCTCCGAGGAAGCACAGAACCGCATCGTCTATGACGGACAGGACATTCTGAGCTACAGCCAGAACGTCAGCCTCCGTCTGACCGATTATCTGGAGGACGTGCGCCCGGTGGTCGAGCAGAACCATATGTACATCCGCATCGCCTCCAACGATTTCTTCTCGGTCTCCAAGGATGTGGTCTCGCGCATGATCGCGGGCGAATACACAGCAGAGCAGGCGTATCAGGCGTTCAACGCGCAGCTGCTTGCGGATGAGCCCGCCGCGGATACGGCTGTGCTGACCTCGGACAAGGGCTATTCGAACGTTTTCCATGCGGACAGCGGCAACGCTGCCTTCTCCGTAATGGCGAACACGCTGCGCGGCGTGTATGACACCGATGTGCTCATTGCTGCGGCGAACAGCTTTACCGGCAGCGTGCTGGCGGCAGACTACACCGAGAATATGGCTGCCTCTATGATCATGCCGAACGATCTGCGCGCGTATCAGCGCACGATGAACGGTGCGGAGCTGACCGAGACCGTCCGCGCCTTTGTCGAGGGCTGCGAGGGCGGCTTTACGCCGTTCAACCGCGGCTCTCTGCCGGTGGTCAGCGGCATCGCCATCGAGGTCAAGGAGGAAAACGGCGGCTTTACGCTGACCGGGATCACGCGGGACGGCAAACCGCTCCGCGAGGACGAGACCGTAACCGTAACCTGTCTGGCGACAGCGGGCAGCATGGCGCCGCTGTTTGTGGACGAGAGCCGTGCCTTCGAGGGCGGCGACACGAGAGTTCGGGACACCTGGAGCGCGTATGTCTCCGAGGGGAATGCCGTACTGGCGGAGCCGGAAAACTATATTACATTGAGGTAAACGGAAATGGCAGATAAAACACGCGGAAGCAAAATAAAATATCGCTTCCTGAAAAAATGGCGCCGCCCTGCCGCCGCACTGTTGGCTTTGGCGGTGCTGCTCGGCGGCATCTGCTATCGGTATTTCTTGTTTATGTCGCAGACGGTCTATCGGGAGAGCACCTCGCATCTGTCGGAGATCCTGCGTAAATCCGACAATATGCTGAACCATCTGGTCAGCCGAAACCAGATGATTCTGCATCTGTGGGGCGGTTTGCTGAAAAACGCCTCGAGCGAAGAACAGATCCGTTCCAGTCTGAACGAGATGCAGAAGGAGACCGGCTGCGCCGCCCTCTACTTCCTCGCCTCGGACGGCAGCTGCATGACGCAGGACGGCGAAAAGAGCAGCCTTGGCTCGCAGACCGATCTGGACACGCAGCTTTTCGCCGGAGAGGACGTCGTTGTGAATGCGGTGCTGCCCGGAAAGCCGCAGATGCTCGTGTTTGCCTGCCCGGAGATGAGCGGCACCTACCGCGGCTTCACCTATGATGCGATCGCCATCGCCTACTATAATGATACGGTGCTGAACGCGATCGACAACTCCGCCTTCGAGGGCACGAGCCACAACTATGTTGTCTACCCGGACGGGCGCGTTGTGCTCGACAGCGAGGCTGACGGTGAGAACGGCAGCGAGGAATCGGTCTATAATTTCCTCGCGGAGCTGCGCAGCAGCTCCAATCTGTCCGATAAAGCGTTCGACGCGCTGAGTGACGATTTCGCGCAGGGCAGGAACGGCAGTCTGATGCTGACGCTGCATGGAACCCGGTACTATCTGGTCTACGAGAACACAGGCATCCAGGACTGGATCATGCTCAGCCTTGTCCCGGTCAGCGTTGTTAACGCCAGCATGGATACGCTGTGGCACCGGACGGTCGAGATCGTGACCGCTATTGCGTGCCTGCTTATGGTGCTGCTTATCGCGCTCATCGTGCACAGAAGCCGCGATGCGCTGCGTCGGAGAGATACTGAGATCCTGTACAAGGATGAGCTGTTCACCCGGCTCTCACGCAACGTGGACGATGTTTTCTTCATGCTGGATGCCGAAACCTCCCGCACGGACTATGTCAGCCCGAACATCGAGCGGCTGCTTGGCGTGCCGCTCGAGCAGGTGCAGCAGGACATCCGTGCACTGCGGGCGCTGCACCCGAAAGACTCTCCCGACCACGATAAGAACTTCCTCGCGGGGATTCAGTGCGGCGAGCAGAGCGAATGGGATGCCGATTATGCCCATCAGCAGACCGGTGAGCGCCGCTGGTTCCACATCGTCGCCATGGGCAGCGAGGTCGCAGGCCGGACCAAGTACATCCTCGTGATGTCCGACCGCACGGCTGACCGGAAGATCAATCAGGCGCTTTCCGAGGCGGTTGCGGCCGCCGAAGCCGCCAGCCGCGCCAAGAGCACCTTCCTGTCCAATATGTCGCACGATATCCGCACACCGATGAATGCGATCATCGGATTTACCACCCTTGCGGTCAGCAATATCGACAATCAGGAACGGGTGAAGGACTATCTGACCAAAACCCTCTCCTCGAGCCGTCACCTGCTCGCGCTCATCAACGATATTCTGGACATGAGCCGCATCGAGAGCGGCAAGCTTCATCTGGAGGAAACCGAGGTCAACCTCGCCGAGATGCTGCACGATATCAAGACCATCGTCAGCGGACAGATATACGCCAAGCAGCTCGAGCTTTATATGGATGTGCTTGACGTTGCCGACGAGGACGTTTACTGTGATCGGACACGTCTGGGACAGATTCTGCTCAACCTGCTGTCCAACGCCATCAAGTTTACGCCCGCGGGCGGCACGGTCTCCGTGCGTATCCGGCAGCTTGCCGGAACCGTGCGCGACTGTGCGCAGTACGAGTTCCGCGTCCGCGACAACGGCATCGGCATGAGTCCGGAGTTCGCGCAGAAGATTTTCGAGCCGTTTGAACGCGAGCGTACCTCCACGGTCAGCCGGATACAGGGAACCGGCCTCGGCATGGCCATCACCCGGAATATCGTCGAAATGATGGGCGGCACGATCAAGGTGCAGACCGAGAAGAACCGAGGCACCGAGTTTATCATCTGCCTGCCGCTGCGCGTGCAGACCGGCAGCCGCCGCGAGGAAAAGATTGCGGAGCTTGCCGGCCTCAAGGCGCTGGTGGTGGACGACGATTTCAACACCTGCGACAGCGTGGCAAAGCTGCTGACCCGTGTGGGAATGCGTGCGGAGTGGACGCTCTCCGGACGGGAGGCCGTGCTGCGTGCGCGGCAGTCCATCGAGTTGGGCGACCCCTGCCGCGCCTATATCATCGACTGGCGGCTGCCGGACATGAACGGCATCGAGGTCACGCGCCAGATCCGCAGCCTGAACGATGACACCCCCATCATCATCCTGACCGCCTACGACTGGTCGGACATCGAAGCGGAGGCGAAGGCGGCAGGCGTGACGGCCTTCTGCTCCAAGCCGATGTTCCTGTCCGACCTGCGCGACACCCTGCTGACAGCCATCGGGCACATGCAGACGGCGGATGAGCAGGACATCCTGCCCGGGAAAAACGCCGACTTCCGCGGACGGCATATCCTGCTGGTCGAGGATAACGAGCTGAACCGTGAAATCGCAATGACAATCCTGCACGAGTACGGTTTTCTGGTCGATATCGCTGAGAACGGCGCGGTCGCGGTGGAGAAGGTCCGTACCTCGGACCCGGGCCGCTATGATCTGGTGCTGATGGATGTGCAGATGCCGGTCATGGACGGCTACACCGCCACCCAGCGCATTCGTGCGCTGAAGGACCCGGCGCGCGCCGCAGTCCCGATCGTTGCCATGACGGCCAACGTGTTTGAGGAGGAGCGAAAGCAGGCGTTCGACTGCGGCATGAACGGCTTTTTGTCCAAGCCGATCGTGGTTGAGGAGCTGATCGACGCGCTGAAGGGCATTATGCACTGACCGCGCCATGCGGATACATCAAAACCCGGAGTACCGGCCGAAAACGGCTGACGGTACTTCGGGTTTTTCGGATATGCAGAGGAAAATAAATGCCGCTGCGCCGCAATCTTCGCTTTCTTTTTGGGTCGGGAAATAGTATAATTATGGCATGGGAAAAGGAATGAATAAATTTTACCGAAGGAGGGGCAGAACATGAAAAAGCGATCAAGAATTGCTCTGCTGACCGCACTTCTCACCATAGTGTTCGCGGCGGGCATTGGCGTTTACAGCAACTACATCGGAATGCAGATTTATCAGGAAAGCTCGAATCATCTGCTCGAAAGCTATGCGCAAATCTCCAAGACCTTCACGCTGTTCGTGCAGAGAAACTGGGCCGTGCTGAGCCAGTGGGACAGTCTGATGAAGAATGCGAAGGAGGATGCGGCTGTTGACAGCATCTGGTCGGATGCGCAGAGCAACAAGCTGTCGTGGCATTACAGCGACCTCTATCTGTTCAACGAGAGCACGCAGTATCTAACGGCAGATGGGCGAAAGGGCAGCGCCGACAGCATCGACGGCGTTTTTCAGGAGATGTACAGCAAGGGCGAGCCAATCGTCTCCACCTATACGGCAACCTACGGTGTGCCCAAGATCGCGTTTGCGATGCCGATGAGCCGAAATCTGACGCTGGACGGCGTGACCTACACCGGTATCGCGGTCAGCTATGATACGGACGTGGTCGATGATCTGGTTGACGGCAGTATGTACGGCGGACAGAGCGACTGCTATGTGGTGCGCTCGAACGGCGACATCGTGCTGGAGTTTGAACCGCAGACCGAGCTGTGCGCGGGAATGACCAACCTGTACGATCTGTCCAACCACGCTGACTGGAAATACGGCAGCATGGACGATATTAAGGACTGCATTCAGCTTGGCAAGAGCGGAAGCGCGCAGTTTACCTGCGCTGGGGCGAGAAACTATCTGGTCGCGATACCGACCGCGTTTCCGGACTGGTCACTCGTTGGCATCATCCAGGCGGATGAGGTGGACAGTGCACTGTATGACGTGCAGAATTCCTCGCTCATCATGCTCGGCGCACTCAGTTTTTTCGCCGTCATCATCGTGGTGCTGGCGCTGGGCATGGAGAGCCGGCTGCGCCTTAAGAACGAGGAAACGGAGCGGCTGAACCTCGAACGTGAAAAAATGAAGAGCGACCGTTTCCTGCAAAGCATGAGCCGCATCGTCGATCGCTATGCGGTCGTCAATCTGGATACCGGACGCTACCGCTATCATGAGCTGCGGTTCGATCAGCCGATCTATCCGACCTCCGGGCAGTATTCGGAAATGGTCGAAATCATCTCTAAACGCTATGCCGCGCTGACCGATACGGAAAACGCCAAGCTTTCGCGGCTGCTTACGCCGGACTATCTGCGCAGCGTGCTCCGCAAACCGGATGACAATCTCAAAATCGAGTATTGCAGCCGGACGGAGAACGCCTATATGGTGATGACCGTCCTCCCGGTTGAGTGGCACGCGGACGGCACGGTCTCCGTGATCATGCAGGTTGTGCAGGATATCGGGCAGAAGGTCGAGCTGGAAAACATGGCAAACACGGACAGCCTGACCGGCCTGTTCAACGAGCGCTATTTCAGCCGGGTCCTGAACATCTGTGAGGCGAAAAAGCTGCCGTTTGTGCTGTATTACCTCGATCTCGACCGCTTTAAGCCGATAAACGACACCTACGGTCACGCTATGGGAGACCGGCTGCTCAAGGAGATCAGCGCGCGGTTGCTGCGCTGCATCCGCAGCCGGGACTATGCCTTCCGCATCGGCGGCGATGAGTTCGCGCTTATCGTCAGCGCCGATATGGACGAAGAGCAGCGCGGCCGCATGGCCGAGCGCATTCAGACAATGCTCTCTGCGCCCATCGTTATCGAAGGAAAACTGCTCTCTGTCGGCGTCAGCTGCGGCTGCGCCTGCTATCCGGAGGACGGTGACGCTTCGCAGGTGCGCATCACGGCGGACAGCCGCATGTACGCGGAAAAGCAGCACCATCACGAAGACGACCGGACGGAGGAACAGTCATGAAACACAAAACCCTGCGGTGCACCGCAGAGACAGCCGCCCTGCTGCTGACCGTGGCAATGCTGACGTTCCTCATTGCCGGACTGCATCAGCACGAGCCGGACAGGGAGCTTTCCACTCTCGATACCGGCTGGTATCAGCTGACGGACGGCGTGCGGCACGAGGTTGCGCTCCCGGTCACGCTTCCGGCCGAGCCGAGGCAGACGCTTACCTTGTATAACGACACGCTGACCGACAGCGATGCCGGAAGGCTGCTGTCCGCGCGTGGCGTGGAATACGGCATCGAAATCCGTGCGGGTGAAACGCTGCTTTATCGCTACGAGGACAACGCCTTTCCGAAAAACACGCAGATGAAGGGCCGCCTGTGGGCGGATGCGGAACTTCCGGACAACATCGGCGGACAGACGCTCAGCCTGACCTTTACGCAGCTTTCCAACCGGACCGGCAGGTTTAACGCGCCTCTGCTCGGCTCGGTGCGGAGCATCACCGGTCATCATATCCAGACCTCGCTGTTTTCTCTGGTTATGATGCTCGCCATGGTCATCCTTGCCGTGCTGGCGCTGCTGATCTTCTGCTACATGAGCAGCCGCGGCATCCACGAGCGCCGCTTCCTCGATGTGGCGGTCTTTCTGCTGCTGTGCAGCCTGTGGTGCCTGACCGATTCCGCTCTGTATCAGATTTATGGACGGGATACTGCCGCCGGAAGTGTCGTTTCCTTTTACGCCTTTATGCTGATGTCTATCCCGATGGTGCATTTTGTCCGCAATGCGGTAAGCGGCAGACAGCAGCTTGTTCCCGATATATGCATTGCGCTGTTCTGCGCCAACGCGCTTGCACAGGGCGCGGCGTACCGGCTTTTCGGCATCCGGTTTATTGATATGCTGCCGCTGACGCACCTGATTCTGGCGGCAGGCGTTGCAGCGATGCTGATCGTGCTGCTCCGGTCGTACCGCGAGCAGCCCTCGCAGCAGCTTCGGCTGCATATTGCGGCGTTTGCCGCACTGGGCGTGTTCGGCGTGGCCGCGCTCGTTCTGTACGGCCTGCTGCACATCTACTGGTACGATGCAATATTCCAGTTTGGTGTGCTGCTGTTCATCATCCTGCTCCTCCGTGAACTGATCGGACAGGCGGCTGAGGATATGCGCTTTCACATGGAGCACCGTATCAGCCATCTGATGCAGCGCGAGGATCGTATGACCGGTCTGCCGAATCGCCGCGCGTTCGAGGAATACATGGAGCGCATCCGCACCGGCGAGGTCGGATGCCGCGATGCGGTGCTGACCTATATCCGGCTGGAGGGTCTGAACGAGCGCAATGACCGCTTCGGCCTTCAAGCAGGGGATGAGGCGGTCATCGCCGCCGCACGATGCGTTGCAGACTTCTGCCGCGCGTGCGAGGACGGAGGCGAAAGCGTATCGTGCTTCCGCACCGGCGGAAACGAGTTCGCCCTCATCCGTCCCGAGCCAAGGGCAAATTCGGGGCAGCTGCACCGGCAGTTCAGCGCGATTGTCGCGCGGTACAACCGCACCTGTGCGCCGCGCGCCCGCATCACGATGACCTACGGCTTCAGCCGCCTGTGCGACGAGGACGGAAAATCGCGCAGCATCAGCGCGTGGAAGGCGGAGGCGGACGCCTATTTGAAGAGAAATGAAACCAGACTGGGAGGGGACACGGAATGACAACCAATCTACATTATCTGATCGCCGGGATGGCGGTGCTGCTGGTTGTTCTGTGGCAGTATTCTCATCAGCGGCAGATGGATGACCGGAACAGCCTCATGTTCCGCCGCCTGCTGACTGTCGTCAGTCTGGACGTTCTTGCTGAGCTGGTCAGTACATGCTTCATTCTGTACGCTCCGTACAGCTTCGGCGTCGGCCGCATGCTCTCGAACACCGTGTTCTATCTGTTTCAGGCGATTCTGCCGCTCATGCTGCTGTACTATGTCTGTACACTGTGCTCAAGCCGTGTGATCTCCACCGGAACCGTGCTGCGCATGGGCATTCCGACTATCGCTTTGGTCTTTATCATTCTGACCAACCCCTTCACCGAAAAGCTGTTCTATTTCGACAGCACCGGCTACTGCTACGGTCCGTGGTATCTGCTGCTGTATGTCAGTGCCCTGCTGCACATCGCGGCGGCAGCGATTTTTGTCGCGGTGCACCGGGATGCGGTCAGCCGCCGCAATCTGACGGCGCTGCTTACGGTCTTTTTGCTCGCCGCCTTCGGCATCGCCGCGCAGGCCGTCAATCCCGCGGTGCTGACGACCGGCTTCGGCCTTTCGCTCAGCATCCTTGCAATGTATCTGACCATCAATAATCCCTGCGCGTGCATGGACAGCCTGACCGGACTGAATGACAAGCAGTATCTGCTGCGCCGCATGAACGAGCTGACCGACGCGCACAAGGCTTTTCACATCATCACGGTCTACGCCTACCAGCTTGACCACATGAACAAAGTCTCGGGCGTACAGAGCGGCGATGAATTTCTGCGCCGCGCGGCAGAGCACATGCAGGAGATCGCGGGCAGGAACGTGTTCCGCGTGACAGGCAAGCGGTTTTTGCTGCTGACGTTCTCGCTGCGCGAGTACGAAGCCTGCCTGACGAGCCTGCGGCAGGTGTTCCACACGCAGCCGGATGACGAGCAGGCCGCGCCCTCGCCGGTCATCCTGTGCGGCGTGGTGGGCGCGGAAAAGCTGGGAACGGGCGGTCTTGTGCTGGATTATGCGGAATATCTTGAATCTCTCGCAGCACGCAGCGGCGGGACTGAGGTCATCCAGAACGACCGCAAGAACAGGGACAGCTTTTACTACAACAAGCAGGTCGAGCAGTTCCTGCACCGCGCGATCGACGAGGATTTGTTCGAGGTCTACTATCAGCCGGTCTATTCGCTGCATCAGCAGCGCTTTGTCACCCTTGAGGCGCTCAGCCGCCTGCGGCATCCCACACTCGGCTGGATTTCACCGGATATTTTTATCCGCCTTGCGGAGAAGAATCACCTTATCAGCCAGATCACCGAGCTTCAGCTGCGGCGCGTCTGCCGTTTTCTACGCGAAAACCCGGCGCTCCGCGCAAGCATTGCGAACGTCAAGATCAATCTTTCGCCGCTCGATCTCATTCACAGCGATGGCGGAAGCCACCTTATCCGCATTCTGGACGAATACGGACTGCCGTACTCCTGCTTCCAGTTTGAGATTACCGAAACGGTTGCGACCGAGTACTCCGCGAGCCTGACCCGGGTGGCGGAGAGCTTTCAGGCGGTCGGCATCGGCCTGTGTCTGGACGATTTCGGCTCGGGTTACGCCAACCTGAACACGGTCATGCAGCTGCCGTTCTCGGTCATCAAGCTTGACCGTTCGCTGCTGTTCCATATCTGCACGGACAAAAACGCCGCGCTTTTCTACCAGAGCATCGTATCCGCCTTCTGCCGTCTCGGCTACCGCATCATTGCGGAGGGTGTGGAGACGAAAGAGGAGATGGAGCTGCTGCGGAGCTGGAACGTGGACATGATTCAGGGCTATTATTTCTCCCGTCCTCTGCCGCCGGGCGAGCTGCTGCGGCTGCTGACCGAGGAAGCCGTCGAACAGATGTGACCGGGTGCGGCGGACCACCCCAAAAATCCGTGAAAAAAATTTTTCAGAAGCCGGAACCTTTTTAGACGTGCTTCGTCTAATAGAGAGAAAGAGAGCAGATATGCTCTCTTAGAAAGAAGGCTTTTTACATGAAAAAAACACTGATGGTATTTGCATGCACGGCTCTGCTGGCTGCATCGCTTTCGGCCTGCGGCAGCAAGCCCGCCGAAAATAAGGATACCGGTACAGCATCGTCTGCGGCGGCCTCGTCCTCGAGCAGTGAACAGCAGCAGGAAAACACGCTCACCGGCTCGCTCGATGAGAAGAAGAACGGCATGTTCGTTGTAACGGATGCCGAGGGTGCCGCCTATGAATTTACCTACGATCCCTCCAATACGCCGAAGGGTCTGGACGATGCCGCAGAGGGCGATTCGGTCACTGTGACTTATACGGGCACGGTATCCGAGGTCGATTCGTTTGACGGCACGGTCGTTTCGGTCGAGAAAGCGGAGGCAGCACAAAATTAAAGACGCGGCTTCTTGCGCAGGCTCCGGTCGCGCTGCCGCGGCTCCTTGCGCAGACTCCGTCGCGCTGCCGCGGCTGCCGCTTGGAAAGAACGCAAAAAAATCCCCTGCCGGGGACAGATTTTCTGTCTCCCCGGCAGGGGATTTCGCTTTTCAGGACTTCTGCTCTGCCTTGTCCAGATACATCAGATAATCCGCCTTGCGGATAGCCTCTGTGATCGGATGCACGCCGCAGATGCCGCCGATGCTGACCGAAAGCTGGACATCCGCGAACTCCGACATGCGGATGCCGCGCACGACCTGCTGGATCTGCTTTTTCTTGTCGAGGAAAGCCTCCTCGGTCATGCGCGGAAACAGCAGCAGGAACTCGTCGCCGCCGTAGCGGATCAGAATATCGGTCTTGCGAATGCAGGAGCGCACCGCGTTTGCAATGTCGCGCAGCGCCGCATCGCCTGCGGCGTGGCCGCAGCGATCGTTGATGAGCTTGAAGTTGTTTACGTCGATCAGCGCCACGCCCTCCATGCCCTCAAGGTGGGTGCGGTAGGTTTCAAAATAGCGGCGCGAATAGACGTTGGTCAGCGGGTCGAGGAACAGCTGCATATCCTCGCCGCGCGTGCGGTCAAGCAGAAAACGCGAGCCGTTTGCGTCAATCCAGCGGCCCTCGTTGAGCCGCGAGATCAGCTCGAGCACGCAGGGCGTGCCGTTGATCGTAATATACTTGGCGATGACGAAATACATCTCATTTCGTGTAAATTCGAGCTTGTTGAGCGTAGTATGCTCAGCAAACGCCCGTGCGGAGATGCAGTTGGCGCAGCCCGCATCGTTATCCCAGAACGCGGCGCAGCGCTCGCCTGTGCGGTGCAGAATGCCGTCCGCATCGAGATCGAGCACGGCGTATTTTGTCGGGTCAACCAGACGGACGACATCAAAGACCGTGCTCAGACGCTGTATATCGTCGATGATCGACGGCTCGTCCGTTGCGCTTTTGCCTGTGCAGCGGAAGGGCGCACAGCTGCCCTGCACCTTCTGCGCATCGGTCAGACAGCCGATCACGCCGACATAGTGACCGGGGGAGAACGGTGACCAGAGCGTGTGCATCCGGAGATTGTGCCAGTGCTGCTTGCGCCCGACCGGCAGGAGCAGGCTGAGCGAAAGCTCGTTGTTCTCGGGCGTTGTGGCCTTGAGAGCGGCTCTGAGCCGCGCAATATCGGCCGGCCGCAGCAGTCGGAGACTGTCCGTTTCATGCACGTCCAGTATCGTGCACTGCTGCTGACGCGGACGGCTCCGGTCGGCTATTATGATGGTACCGGCAGGAACGTCATACTCAAACTGCACATCGCCGCAGCAGGAGACAAAGAAATCCAGCTTTTCCTTGACATAATTCAGCTCGCGCTGGGCGCGGTCGCTGTGCGGTACAGCGCTCTTTTGCAGCAGCTCGGCAGACAGGCGCTTTGCGTCGCGGCGGAGCACCTGATCGGCGGCAAGCGTCGGCAGTGCGCTCCGGAGACGCATGCTGCTCTCCTGCAGGCAGTCGAGCAGCATCGGGTTGAACGCGCCGCACTCTCCGTTTAGGATCATGGTGATGGCGGTGTCGTGGGTGTATGCCTTTTTGTAGCAGCGGTCACTGGTCAGCGCGTCAAATACGTCCGCCAGTGCGACTACCTGCGCCGAGATCGGGATCTGTTCACCGAGCAGGCCGTCCGGATAGCCGCCGCCGTCCCAGCGCTCGTGGTGCCAGCGGCAGATCTCGATGGCGACCTTGACCAGCGGCTCGTCGCGGTACTGCGTCAACCCCTCGAGCATGGATGCGCCGATGACGGGATGGGTGCGGATGATGTTGAATTCCTCGGGCGTCAGTGCGCCCGCCTTGTTCAGAATGTTCTCGGGGATGCTGATCTTGCCGATGTCGTGCAGGGCGGACGCGGTGGTGATGAGGCGGATCTTGTCCTCGGTCAGACCGTATACATCGGTCTTTTCGGTCAGCTTGCGCAGCAGCATTTCGGTCACGGTCTGCACCTGAAGCACATGCTGTGCGCTCTCGCTGTTGCGGAACTCGACGATATGACTGAGGATGCCGATCATGACATGGCTGTCCTTCTCGTTCTGATAGATCTGGTCGGAGACCATGCCCATCAGCCGCTTCTGGTTGGCGTAGAGCGTGAGCGTGTTTTTGACGCGGCGCTGCACGATGAAGGAGTCGAACGGACGGCGGATATAGTCGGTAATGCCGAGGCTGTAACAGTGCTCGATAACCGCACGGTCCTCGGTGGCGGAGATCATGATGACTGGCAGCTCCTCAATCCAGCGGAACTGATTCATGCGCTCGAGCACGCCGAAGCCGTCGATTTTCGGCATATTGATATCCAGCAGAAGCAGGTCGATGTGCATATCCTGCTGGATCATGAGGAGGGCCTGCGCGCCGTCCTCTGCCTCTGCGTAGTCATATTCCTCACCGAGAATCGCCTTGAGCATTTCTCGGTTGAGCTCTGAGTCATCAACAATCAGAATTTTCTGTCGGTTCATAGTCGTTCGACCGCAGCCGGGTCGCTCTCCCTCCCTTTGTTTACCGGAATTTGACCGGTTGCACAATTATATTATACTACCAATGCGATGCAGAATAAAGGAAAACTTCCGTCAGCGCCAACGGCGGAAATTTCTGTTGTGCAGGAGCGCGGCAGCATGTTATAATAAAAAATAAATTGTGCCGACCTACGGCGCAGACAACGAACAAGAGAGAGGGCACCATCATCGGTATGAACAGACACAAACGGGTAAAATGCGCTCTGGCGCTTTTGACCATGCTGACGGCGGGTCTGCTGTCCGGCTGCGCCTCGGAGGCGGCATCCGACAGCGCACTTCCGACGATTACCGTCGGCAGCGACACCTATCCGCCTTATGTTTATATGGATAATAACGGCGACATTACCGGTCTGGACGTGGATATTGCGGAGGAGGCATTCCGCCGCATGGGATACCGCGCGGAATTCACCACGATCGACTGGGAACAAAAGACCGAGTTGGTCGATAACGGAGAAATCGACTGCATCTGGGGCTGCTTTTCCATGGACGGCCGTGAGAACGACTATCAGTGGGCGGGACCGTATCTGGTAAGCCGTCAGGTCATTGCCGTCGGCGCGCAGAGCGGCATCGAGCAAATGAGCGATCTTGCCGGAAAGACCATCGCGGTGCAGGCTACCGGCAAGCCGGAGGCGATCTTTCTGAGCGGAGGCGAAAACGTCCCGGCCTTCCGAAATGTCATCAGCCTCGCTGACCGCGGTGTGCAGTATGCCATGCTGGACTGCGGCTATGTGGACGCGGTAGCAGGACACGAGGAGGCTATCCGGCAGTATATGAAGGACTACGGCGCGAACTTCCGCATTCTGGATGAACCGCTGCTGACGACCGGCATCGGCGTGGCGTTTTCCAGGCACGACACACGCGGTCTTGCGGCGCAGCTGACCGAGGTTGTCGCGCAGATGCGCGAGGACGGCAGTATGGAACAGCTGGTCGGAAAATATCTCGAGGTACCCGCACACAGTCTGGAGGTGGAGCAGCTTGAACAATAATTCCCGACGCATTGTCTTACGAAGGACGTTCTGGTGCCTGTGCTTCGCAGCGGGGCTTTTGTTCCTCGGCGCGGTATTCCTGCTGTCCCGGCACGCGGATATGCGGGACTGTGAGCAGCGCATGACCGAACTGATCGACTTTGTAAAGGAGCAGTCCTCCTCCTATGTGCAGTATAACGAGACCGCCGTGGCTAAGACGCTCGTGCGCGGAACGATCGCCGTTCAGGAGCTGGAGGGCGTGACGCTTGACTGCGGCGAGGATGAGCTGCGGCAGTATGCGGAGCGGCTGTGGCTGACCGGCATTTCGGTGCTGGATGCGAACGGCAGGCTGGTCTGCGAGTACAGCACGGACGGCATCGGCTATGCCAGCCTGCAAACCGATTTGGAAGCCGAGCGCGTGCTCGCCGTGATCGGTCATCCGCAGAGCACCTATGTTCGGCGCGTGCAGCTGACCGACGGCTCGTTTGCCGACGTTGCCGTGCGCAGCTGTTCGGACGACCGCGGCGCGGTGCTTGGCTGGCGGCACACCGGGGCGGCGTTCGCAAAGAAATCCGTGCTCTCCGTGCAGAATCTGCTCGACGGCTACGACGCCGAGACCACGGGAACCGTGCTCCTGTCGGACGGCAACCGCGTAACCGCGTCGGACGATCTGTCCCTCATCGGTACGGATACCACGGAAAATGATCTGCTCCGCCGCATCCGCTCGAGCGGCCATGCCGACCGGCTGGTCTATGCCGGACGCAGGGGACTGACCCAATATTACGGCATGTACAGCCACGGGCGCAACTTCTACTACTATATATATGTCCCGGGCAGACTGCTCTACACGAACACGCCGGTCAATATGATCGTGGCATTCCTCGCCTGTGCGGTCGTTCTGACGCTGCTTCTGTTTGTGCGCCGAGGCACGGAAAAGAGCTTCCTCCAGCAGCAGAAAACGCTCGAAAAGGAATATCAGACCTCGCTTGAGCAGAAAAACGCCGAGCTTGAACGCGCTATCCGTCAGGAAACGGCGGCAAACCGCGCCAAGCGCGAATTTCTGTTCAATATGTCGCACGACATCCGTACGCCGATGAACGCGATCATCGGCTTCACCTCGCTTGCGGCCACCCATATCGACAACCGTGAGCAGGTGCTCGACTACCTGAAAAAGACCGCGACGGCGAGCCAGCATCTGCTCTCGCTCATCAACGATGTGCTCGATATGAGCCGTATCGAGAGCGGCAAGGTTTCTCTCGAGCTGCGTCCGGTGCACCTGCCCGAGCTTGTACACGATCTGCGCGATATCATCCAGTCGAGCATCACCGCCAAGCGCATTTCGCTTTTCATCGACATGGTCGATGTGGAGGATGAGGATGTTGTTGCCGACCCCATGCGTCTCAACCAGATCATGCTTAACATCCTGTCCAATGCCATCAAGTTCACCCCGGTAGGCGGCATGATCACCCTGCGCATCGTTCAGAAGCAGACCGCACCGCATGGCAGTGTGGATTATGAATTTCATATCCGTGACACCGGCATCGGCATGAGCTCGGCGTTTCAGGAGCATATCTTCGAGCAGTTTGCGCGCGAGGAGACCTCGACCGTGAGCAAAATTCAGGGAACCGGTCTCGGCATGGCGATTACGAAAAATCTGGTCGATATGATGGGCGGCAGTATTTCGGTCGAGAGCGAGCCGGGGAAGGGCTCGGAATTTACGGTTTCCCTGCGCTTTCCCATCAGCGGAGAGCAGACCGTGCCGCAGCGTATCCCCCAGCTTGAGGGTCTGCGCGCGCTCGTGGCGGATGACGACACCGACACCTGTCTGAACGTCAGCAAAATGCTGCGAATGATCGGCATGCGGTCGGACTGGACGACCTCGGGACATGAGGCTGTCGTCCGTACGCAGGACGCGATCGAGCAGGGTGACGGCTTCTATGTCTTCATCATCGACTGGATGATACCCGATCTGAACGGCCTTGAGGTCGTGCGCCGCATCCGCAAGCTGATCGGCAGCAACACCCCGATCATCATCCTGACCGCCTACGACTGGACGGATATCGAGGTTGAGGCAAAGGCCGCAGGCGTGACCGCGTTCTGCGCCAAGCCGCTGTTCATGTCCGAGCTGCGCCGCGTACTGGCTGAGCCGTTTCTTTCGGCAGAGGCTGCGGAGCAGACGGAGAAAAAGGCGGATTTTGCCGGAAAACGGCTGCTGGTCGTCGAGGATAACGCCCTCAACCGCGAAATCGCGGTGACGATGCTCGAGGAAGGCGGGTTCGAGGTGGACACGGCGGAAAACGGAAAGATTGCGGTAGACAAGGTGCGCGAGAGCGCGCCCGGGCACTATGATCTGGTGCTGATGGATATTCAGATGCCGGTCATGGACGGTTATGCGGCTGCGCGTGCCATCCGCGCTCTGCCGGATGCCGAAAAGGCGGGTCTGCCCATTGTTGCCATGACGGCGAACGCCTTTGACGAGGACAGACAGAACGCAGAGAAGGCCGGCATGAACGGCCATCTGTCCAAGCCGTTCGATATGCAGCAGCTGCTCACGATGCTCCGGGAGAAGCTGTCGCCGTAACGCTTTCATTTTTATCGAGTTATTCGACAAGGAAGCCGCCGGATCAGACTGAATAGGAAACGCAGGAAGCGTCCGTTAGGGATGCCTTCCTGCGTTTTTCTTTGCACACCGCCGGTGCGGCGGATTTTTTACCTTTTTTGCCCAGAAAAGGTTTACATTGCTTATCAATTGGCTTATGATAAAATCTGACAAAGGAGGTGGGCCTGTGCACAGAGTACGTCAATGGTGGGTGCATCTGTCCATTGTGAACAAGGCGATCGTGCTGAGCTGCGCATTCGTCATTCCCATTCTGCTGGTGGTGGGACTGTTAATGAACGATTTTTACGATTACCGCGAGAAAAGCAATGATATCCTGTCCGAATATGCACGCTGCACGGACTACATGAACGCCATGGAGCAGGAAAATGCGCTTCTGAGCGAGCTGACGCTTGCGGCGCCCGGGTCCGATACGATCGACAAATATGCGGACGCCGTGCAGGACACCGCCTGTGCGTGGGAGCGGCTGCGCAGCGCAGAGACCGACGGCAACACACAGAGCGAGGTGCTCAAGCAGGTCATCGACCGCACGATGAAAAGCTATCGAGTCCGTCAGGAGACGTTCATCGCGCAGCTGCATGGCGGCACATTTGACGCGGTGAACTACGAAGCTCTGCGTACACAGGGCAGCTATCTGACGCAATACACCGACCAGCTGACGGCGGCCTTTCTGATGGAGGGACGCGAGGGTTATCTGGTCCTCGGTCAGCGGGGTACCGCGCAGAACATGGTATTTACCATCGTAGCCGCGATCGGCAGCGTGCTGTTTGCAGGCGCGATGCTGTACTACGCACGCAGCCTGCTGCTGCCGGTGCAGCAGATGAGCCGTGGTGCGCGCCGCGTCGCGGATGGCGAATATGACATTGAGGACTTCAACTTTGCACGCTCGGACGAGATCGGTATGCTCGCTGACTCGTTTAACCACCTCAAGCACCAGATCGCGCGGACGATCCACGCACTGGAAAGCGAAGCGCAGCTGGAAAAATCCCTGCGTCAGCAGGAGAGCGAGGCAGCACGCCTGCGGCAGCTGATCGAGCAGAGCCGCTTTGCGCAGCTGCAGAGCCAGATCAATCCGCATTTTCTGTTCAACACGCTGCAGAGCGTGGCCAATATGGCCGGAATCGAGCAGGCGACCGTCACCGGCGACATGGTGGTGCGGCTGGCGAACTTCTTCCGCTACACGCTCGACCATGACGACAGCGTGGTAACACTCGACCGCGAGCTTGCGCTGCTGCGCGACTACATTTCCCTGCAGGAGCTGCGGTTCGGCGAACGTATTTCGTTCGAGATGGACTGCGACAGCCGCTGTGCGGCCTGTGAACTGCCGAAATTCACACTGCAGCCAATCGTGGAAAACTCCATTGTGCACGGCATGCGCAGCCGCAGTGCGGGCGGCCGCATCCGCATTGTGACACAGCTTGCACCGGAAGGCTGCCGCATCCAGATTACGGACAACGGCGGCGGCTTCTCGCGCAGCAAAATGAAACAGAACACCGCCGAGGGACATCGTTCCATCGGCCTGCAGAATATCGCGGGACGCATTGCGCTGTCCGGCGGCAGCTTCCGCATTGTCAGCTGTCCCGGATTGGGCACGACCGCCCGCATCATACTGCGCATGAAAGGGGAAGAACATATATGTTAAAGGTACTGATCGCGGAGGACGAACCGCTGAGCCTGCAGAATCTGAGCGGACAGATGCGCGATTTGCTTGGCGCAGATGCCCTCATCGAGGGAGTTGCGAACGGACGGGAGGCGGTTGAACGCGCCCGTCAAATTCAGCCGCAGCTGGTGCTGATGGATATTGAAATGCCGGTGATGAACGGCCTTGATGCGGCAGCCATCATTCACAAAGCCATGCCGGAAACGCACATCGTGTTCCTGACTGCCTTCGACCGCTTCGACTACGCCGTAGGCGCCATGCGGGCCGGCGGAACGGATTATCTGGTCAAGCCGTTTGACAGCGCCCAGATTACCGCCTGCCTGCGCAAGCTGAATCTGCTGCCGGAAAGCCGTCCGGCGGTATGCGGGGACAAGCCGGGAAATACGTTCTACACCCAGTTTTCCGTGTGGCTGGAGCATCATTACATGCAGGATGTGTCGCTTGATCAAGCGGCAGAGGCGATGGGCATGAGTGCGTTCTACTTCTCACGCTTTTTTCGCACCTCATACAACCAGACCTTCCTGGAATACCTGACCGCTTACCGTATCGACCGTGCGGTTGAGCTGCTGCAGCAGACAGACATTCCGGTACGGGAAATTGCCGTCCGGGTCGGCTACACGGATGCAAACTACTTCACGAAGGTGTTCAAGCGGCATTTGGGCGTAACGCCTACCGAGTACCGCAATCATAACGCAAACTGAACGAGCTGCGCAGCAGGATTTACGGAATCTATACGAAAATTTATTATTCCTGCCAAAGTGTTTGTGCAAATGTCACAAAAAAGAATGGGAAGATTTTCAGTGCGCTGTGATTTTACCTGTCTACCGCAAGTATTTACGATGTTGCCGGAACTTGTCACCCTATATAATAGGAGATGGAAAGATGAATAAACGCTTTCGGTGTGTGATCGCCGGATGGCTGCTGCTCATGCTCTGTGCATGTACCGGCGGCACGGACGAGCCGCATATCCGCTATTACCGCCTTGCCAGCGGACAGAGCGAAAACTACCTCGCCAATCAGGCGTGTCAGCGCTTCTGCGATCAGGTGCGCAGGGAAACGGACGGCGCGATACAAATTCTGCCGAGCTTTGATAACGAGCTTGGCACCGATGCATCTGCACTTGAGCAGTGCGTGTACGGTGGAATTGATTTTGTACGCACGCCAATCTCGTCTGCCGCGGCGTATGCACCGCAGCTTGCGGCGCTGCAGCTGCCGTACGAGTACACCTCGGACAAGCACCTGTTCCGGGTGCTGGACGGCGCAGTCGGTCAGCAGGTGATGGCCTCGCTCGAGGACAAGGGCCTTACCGGTTTAAGCTATTTTTACGCCGGTTACCGGTGCTTTTTCACGACCGGAAAGGCGATCACCTCACTCGATGATATGAAGGACCTGCGGCTCGGCACCGAGGATTCCTCGCAGATGAAGCAGGTCATTCCGATGTGGGGCGCCGAGGCGGTGACGCTGCCGCCGGATGAGATTGCGCTCGCGCTCCGCACCGACCGGATTGACGGCGCCGAGAGCACGCTGCCTACCTATGTGGACAGCGGCTACTATCAGCTTGCACCGTACTGGACGTACGACCGACATTCCTACAACGCGGATGTGCTGGTCGCGTCCTCGGAAACGTGGGAAACGTTCTCACAGGAGGAGCAGACCATCATTGAGCGGTGCGCCGCTGAGGCGGCTTCGTGGCAGCGCGACCACTGGCAGAGCGCAGAGGTTCGAGCAATGCTGCATGCATCCCGCAGCGGCTGCTACATGGCGCTGCTCGATGAGGAGCAGGCCGAAAAGTTCCGTGCAGCGGTGCAGCCGATTTACGAACACCTTTCCGATGCGCAGAAGGAGGTCGTGCAGGCCGTGCAGGCACTGGCCGACAGCGATTAGCGAGATCCCCTCCTTGCGCATGATCAGTTTGTTCGCAAACGCCCGCAAAACGGCGTTTTCGATAGAGGAAACGAACAAGGAGGCTAAAAAGATGAAAATCAAAAGATTGATGGCAGGTCTGCTTTGCGGTGCAGTCGGTGCGGCAACCCTTGGTTTGTCCGGCTGCGGCAATGCCGCGGACAGCGGCATGATGGATGCGGCAAACGCCAATGCAGTTGCAGGCGGCAGCAGTGATCTGCCGGTCATCACCTGGAAGATGGGTTCCACCTGGGGTGACGGCAACATTCACTTCACCTGTGACGAGCGCTTCTCCGAGCTGGTCAGCCAGCTGACCGACGGACGCTTCACCATCACCAACTATCCGGAAGGCTCGCTTTGTGCGGCAAATCAGCTGTTTGATTATGTCCAGAACGGCACCATTCAGTGCGGCGGTGACTGGGGCGGCTACTGGAGCGGCAAGGATACCGCTTTTGAGCTGCTCTCTACCACGATGGATAACTTCACCGGCATGGACTACTACATCTGGATCACCCAGGGCGGCGGTCTGCAGTGCTATCAGGATATGTACGGCAAGTATAACATGACGTATTTCCCAATCATGATCAATCACGCAGAGTCCGGTATCCGTTCGACCAAGCCGATCACTTCTATCAAGGACATGCAGAGCATGAAGATCCGCCTCGGCGGCGTTATGGCCGGCCGTGCAGCGGAAAAGCTGGGCATCAACATCACCACCGTTGCAGCAAGTGAGCTTTATGAGTCCCTGCAGCGCGGCGTTATCGACGGCGGCGAGTTCTCCACGCCGTGCTCGGATGATTCGCTGAAATTACAAGAGGTTGCCAAGTACTGGTGCTCGCCTGCATGGTATCAGTCCGGCGGCGTCAACGGCGTTATGATCAACAAGGACGCGTGGAACGAGCTTCCCGAGGAGTACCAGAACGCCATCCAGATGGCGGCTGAGATCTGCACCTCCGAGCAGCTGTCCCGCTACCTGTGGATGGATTTCGATTCCACCAAGAAGATGCTCGAGGAGGACGGCTGCATCGTCACCAAGATGAACCAGGACGACTGGAACACCATCCGTGAGACCTGTCGTCAGGTTTACGAAGAAGAAGCTGCGAAGAATGAAAACTTCAACATGGTATACAGCTCTATGCAGGATTACCGTGAACATGCCGATACCTACCGTGCAATGCTCGGTGACTACGGCTGGGGCTTCAACTACGATGAATCCGAAAAGTGACCGACAGAGTGTTCCGTGCTCTCTTTTGAGAGCACGGAGCCTCAGAAGATGAGGTGTAATATATGAAAGTGATCAAACGCATCTGCGATGTGATCGACCTCGTCAATGACTGGATCGGCAGGATTGCTTCCTTCGCCGTTCTTGGCATTCTCGCGGTCATTGTTACCGAAGTCGTGCTGCGCCGTTTGTTCCACAGTCCGCAGATCTGGACGATGGACGTCATCTGCATGACCTTCGGCTGCTACATTATCATGGTCTGCGCCTACGGCTTCCAGAAGAAGGCCTTTGTTGCGGTCGATGTGCTATATGCACGGCTTAAACCGCTTGCGCAGAATATTCTGCACCTGATTACCTATCTGGTGTTCTTTGTTCCGTTCGTATTCGTGCTCGTGCCCGAGAGCTTCGGATTTTTCCTTCGCTCGTATACCACGGGTGAGCGCGGCTACTCGGTATGGGCGCCGCCGGCATGGCCGGTCAAGCTGGCGCTGTTCGTCGGTATGACGCTGCTCGCACTGCAGGGCATTTCTGAGATGCTCAAGTGCGTGCACGGCATCGGTGAAGCCGTTTCCGGCACGGATGATACGAAGGGAGGCGGCGCTGCATGATGGAAATGCTGACCAATCTTGTCACGCAGTCCGGCGTGGGCGCAACACAGCTCAGCGCGATCCTGCTTGGCGTACTGTTCCTTATCATGATCATCGGTCTTGCGGCCGGTCAGGAGCTTGCGTTCGTCCTCGGCGGCGCCGGTGTTATTATCGGTTATCTCGCCTGGGGCGGCCCGGGCATCACCATCGCCATGACCAAGGTGTACGACCAGATGCAAAGCTACTCTATGGTCGCCATTCCGATGTTCGTACTGATGGCAAACTTTTTGACACATTCCAAGGTTGCGGATGGGCTGTTCCTCTCTATCCGCTACCTGCTGGGTCCTCTGAAGGGCGGTCTCGGTCTGGCAGTGATCGTGGTTTCCACCGTGTTCGCTGCCACGACCGGTATCGTCGGCGCATCCGTTGTTACCATGGGCATGCTGTCCGTACCGGTGCTGCTGAAGTGCGGCTATAAGCCGTCTCTCGCGTGCGGCATGGTGTGTGCGGGCGGTTCGCTCGGTATCCTGATCCCGCCGTCCATCATGCTGGTTTCGATGGGCTCCTATGCGAATGTATCGGTCGGCAAGATTTTCTTCGCCGCCATCGTTCCGGGTCTTGTCCTGTCGCTGTTCTACATGGTCTATGTGTTCGTGATCTGCCACATTCACCCGGATTACGGTCCGGCGATGACCACCGAAGAGCTGGCTGCCATGCCGCTGCGTGAGCGCATCACCGGTTCGCTCGTCAACCTGATCCCGCCGGTCATCCTGATCGTCGGCGTGCTCGGTTCTATCTTTACCGGCTGGGCAACTCCGACCGAGGCAGCAGGCGTTGGCGCACTGTTCTCGCTTATTCTCGCAATTTTCTACAAGCAGTTCAGCTTCAAAATGCTGTACGATTCGCTGATCGACACCGCAAAGACCTCTGCGATGGTATTCATCATCCTGTTCGGCGCGTCTGCCTTCACCGGCATATTCATGTCGCTCGATGGTGACCAGCTGATCGCAACCTGGATTTCGAGCGTTGGCATCGGCAAATGGGGCGCGTTCGCAATCATGATGGCGATCGTATTCGTTATGGGCATGTTCCTCGACTGGCTGGGTATCGTTATGATCGTATTCCCGATCTTCCTGCCGATTATGGATATGTTCGGCTTTGACCGCCTGTGGATCGTCGCAGTTACGGCTGTTATGCTGCAGACCTGCTTCATGACGCCGCCGTTCGGCTTCGCACTGTTCTACATCAAGGGCATTGTGCCGCCGTCGGTCAAAATACAGGAAATCTACCGCGGCGTTATCCCGTTCATCCTGATTATCATCGCAGTGGTAATTCTGGTAACGGTATTCCCGCAGATTGTATATTTCCTCCCGAATCTGGTAGCATCTTAATCTTTCTCCTGAGCCTTCCGGCAGCCACCTGTGCCGGAAGGCTCATTTGCTGTAAGGAATAGCAGGCTTTGGGCAAAAAATAACTATTGACTGTGCAGGATATGGTGTTATACTGGATGGGTACGCAAAAAAACGTACTATTTGTTGCCTGTGTTATTTTACAGTTCAATGCGGTTCCCTCTCACCGTGAAAAGGGACATGTGTAGATGCGTTTGAACTGTGGAATAAATCTCTGTCTGCCGGATTGTTGGAGTATTTGCCGGCGGCAGCCCCCTCCGGGCTCTCTGATCTGTTGGAAATCAGAGAGCACTTGCTTATTCTTGCGTGGAAAAATTCCGTAAATCGCTTGACTTATCGAAAAATTTCGGGTATAAGATTATATTGAACAGTCAAAAATTCGATGTTATACTATTATATAATGTATGCCTGTTTGAAGCCTGAACGGTATGGTCAGGCTCGGTTTGTCGAAAAGGTCAATATTCATGCAGCTTCAGCCAATTCGCGCAGCAGCGCGTGTAAAATAGCATTTGCTTTGCAAATGCAAAAAAGTCGGGGCGTGTACCTGACTTTTTTGACTTCTGGAGGGAGAAAGTTTCTGTATTGGAACTTTCGGACGACTTTGGAACGGCTCACGGTCCGTTCCTGCTTGTCAGCGAAATTGTAGTTTCGCCGACAGTCTAAGCCTGAACAGTGCGTTCAGGCTTTCGGTATATATCATACTGCAGCATCGTTAAAGGAGGGGATTTATCGTGCAGACGCAGATTTTTATGGTGCATAAGCGGCATCTGGGACTGCGGGCGCCGACGGTGCTTGCCGTCGGCTTTGCGCTGACGATTCTGGTGGGTGCGCTGGTGCTGATGCTGCCGGTTTCGGCGGCAGACGGACAGATAACGCCGTTTCTCGACGCGCTGTTTACAGCAGCCTCGGCGAGCTGTGTTACCGGACTCGTCACGGTCAGCACGGCAGTGCACTGGTCGGTATTCGGCAAGTGCGTCATCCTGCTGCTGATTCAGATCGGCGGACTCGGCTTTATGTCCGTCGCGGCTATTGCGTCGTTTGTCCTGCGGCGAACGATCACGCTGCACGAGCGCATGGTGATGAGCGCGGGGCTTAATCTGTCGGACGGCGGCGGCATTGTCCGTCTGACACGGCGCGTGCTGTTCGGCACGTTTATCATCGAAGGAGCGGGAGCAATTCTGCTGTCCTGCCGGTTCGTGCCGCATTACGGTTTCCCGAAGGGAATCACAATGGGCGTGTTCCACGCGGTTTCGGCATTCTGCAACGCAGGCTTTGACCTGATGGGCACACCGGACGATCCGTTTCAGTCGCTCATCGGCTGGGCGGAGGATCCGCTCGTGAACATTACGGTGATGGCGCTCATCGTGCTCGGCGGTCTCGGCTTTTTCGTGTGGAGTGACGTGTGGGACAAGCACAGTTTCCGCCGCCTGAGCCTGCACACGAAAATCGTGCTGACGGCCACGGCAGGACTGCTGCTGTTCGGCTTCGGCTGGACGCTGCTGTTCGAGTGGAGCAATCCGGCAACGCTCGGTGCGTTTGATACTCCGCACAAGCTGCTTGCGGCGGCGTTTGAGTCCGTGACCCTGCGCACGGCAGGCTTCAACACCATCGACCTCGGCGCGCTTACCGGCCCGAGTCAGGCGGTGTCGTGCCTGCTCATGTTCATCGGCGGATCGCCCGGCTCAACAGCAGGCGGCATCAAGACCGTGACGGCGGCCGTGCTCGTGCTCACGGCCATCAGCGCCTTCTGCGGACGCACAACGGTTTCGGCGTTCGGCCGGACGATTGCGCCGCGCAGCATCATGAACGCCGTAGCCCTGCTCATGGCAGGCGGCGTGTTCTGTCTGGTCGGCGCCTGTGCGATCGCCGGAATCGAGGACGCACCGTTTCACCAGTGCCTGTTTGAAGCGGTCTCCGCGTTCGGCACGGTCGGTGTGAGCATGGGTCTGACACCGACGTTGGCGGCGGCTTCGCGCGTTATTCTGATCGTGATGATGTATATGGGCCGTGTCGGTGTGCTGACGCTCGGCGTTGCCGTTTTCATGCGCCGCAGAGAGCCGCCAAGGCTCAAATACCCGGACGCAGATGTGTTTATTGGTTGAGGCAGCATTCCGCAATTACATTTTCGGCATTTTGCGTGATGATGCCTTTATGGTGAAGTAGATTAAGCAGTTATCCAAAGGAGAGACAGATATGAAATCCTTTCTGGTGATCGGCATGGGCCGATTCGGTACCGCCGTTGCGCAGGAGTTGACCGAGCTTGGTCAGGAGGTTCTTGCCATCGACGAGAACGTCGAGAGCGTGCAGCGCATCGCGGATGATGTGACGCAGGTCATGCAGGGCGACGCGCAGGACGAAGCCGTGCTGGGGGCCGTCGGCGTGCGCAACTTCGACTGCTGTATTGTTGCGGTAGGTACGGATATGGAGGCGAGCATCCTCATCACAGTCATGCTCAAGGATCTGGGCGCGCAATACATCATTGCCAAAGCGAGAAGCACTGTGCATGCCAAGGTGCTCGAGCGCGTCGGTGCGGACCGTGTTGTCCTGCCGGAGAGCGAAATGGGCTGCAAGCTGGCACAGCGCCTGGCACATACCAACGTGGTGGATTTTATCGGCGTGTCGGACGAATACAGCATTCTGGAGATACACGCGCCGAAAAGCTGGGTCGGCAGATCGCTGGTGCAGCTTGACGTGCGGCAGAAGCATAAAGTGAATGTGCTCGCCGTCCGTCATGGTGAACAGGGTACACTGGATGCAAGTCCTAAGCCGGATAGGGCCATCGAGCCGGATGATCTTCTGTTTATCATGGGCGAAAATAAATTTGTGAGTAGGGTGGTGGAACTGGATTGATTGAGATACAGAGCCGTCAGAATGCCGCGCTCAAGCACCTTGCGCGGCTGGGACGGGAACGAAAATACCGCCGGAGCACGGGGGAAATACTGTGCGAGGGCGAAAAAATGCTGGGAGAAGCACTGCGTTCGGGCGCGAAGCTGAAAACCGTGCTTGTGAGAGACGGCTGGGACAGTCCGCTCGTCAAAGAGGCGGAAGAGCAGGGAGCATCGCTCTATTCTGCACCGGATGCGCTGTTCAAACTCGCAAGCGAGGTGCAAACACCGCAGAATGTCATCTTCTCCTGCTCACAGCCGCAGTGGACGGCGGACGCGCTGGATGGAGCCGGGCAGGTGCTCCTGCTGGACGGCTTACAGGACCCGGGCAACCTTGGCACGATCTTACGCACCGCCGAAGCGTTCGCGCTCGGCGCCGTTGTGTTGTGCGAGGGCTGCGCCGATCCGTTTTCACCCAAGGTCGTGCGCTCGACGATGGGCGCGGTGTTCCGTCTGCCGTGCGTGACGCTGCCGCTTGCGGAGGCCGCCGAACGGCTGCACCGGAACGGTCTGCCGCTGTACGCCACCGCGCTGCATGAGGACAGCGTGCCGCTTTCCTCGGTTTCGCTTTCCAAAGCCGCCGTTATCATCGGCAGTGAGGGAAAGGGCGTGACCGAGCAGGCGCTCCGTCTGTCCGATAAGCGCGTTATCATTCCCATGAAGGGCCGTGCCGAATCGCTCAATGCGGGTGTTGCCGCGGCCATCGTGATCTACGAAATGACAAAATGAGGAGGCGGGCACTATGCCGTCAAGACTCAGCTATGTTTGGCTTTCGCTCAAGCGCGGACTCGGCTCGCGCACAGCCGCCGAGGTACTCGATACCTTCGGCTCTCCGGAGGCGGTGTTCGCTGCCGACCGGCAGGCACTGACAGCTGCGCCGTGTGAGCTGCGCAAGACCCATGTCGATCTGCTGTGCGACAAGGATACGTCCGAAGCCGAGCAGGTCATCCGGTCCTGCACGGAAAAGAATATCCAGATCATTACCATTGGCGACAGCGC
The DNA here is from genome assembly GCF_027693185.1 of Butyricicoccus sp. OF27-2pH9A. Classification (NCBI taxonomy): domain Bacteria; kingdom Bacillati; phylum Bacillota; class Clostridia; order Eubacteriales; family Butyricicoccaceae; genus Butyricicoccus; species Butyricicoccus sp. OF27-2pH9A. Next base: position 198,418 of record NZ_JAQEXK010000001.1, on the reverse strand, counting down.
TTATCCGGACCGCCTGCGGGCGATCCCGGATCCGCCGACCGTGCTGTATGTGCGCGGACGCTGGCCGGATTTCGACAGCGTTCCCGCCGTAGCCGTTGTCGGCACGCGCAAGGCGACGCCGTATGGCCTGAAAGTCGCCGATCAGATCGGCACAACGCTTGCCCGGACGGGCATGATAACCGTCAGCGGCATGGCGCTCGGCAATGACGGCGCGGCACACCGCGGTGCGCTGAAGGCAGGCGGTCTGACCGTCGCCGTGCTGGCGGGCGGTCCCGATGTGTGTTATCCGCCGCAGCACCGCAGCCTGATGGGCGATATCCTGCTCATGGGGGCTATCATCAGCGAATATCCGCCCGGCACTGAGCCACACGGACGCAATTATCACCAGCGCAACCGCATTATCAGCGGTCTGTCGGTCGCGTCCGTTATCGTGGAGGCGAGCGACTGGCGTTCGGGTGCGCTCATTACCGCGCGTCACGCGCTCGATCAGGGCCGCGATGTGTACGCCGTGCCCGGTCCGATCGACGCACCGCAGTCGCAGTCGTGCAATGAGCTGATCGCCAAGGGCGAGGCTGCGCTGCTGACCAGTCCGACCGTGCTCGTGCGCGAGTACAGCGGCATGATGCCCGAGCAGGCGGTACAGCAGGCGTTTCGGCGTCAGACCGGCGAGTATCCGGAACCGGCTGCCAGAAGTGCTTGGGAGGACATTCGCAGGCGCGAGCAGCAGGCCGAACAGCGCCGCGCCGCTGCCGTAGAAAAGGCGAAGGCCGAACCCAAACAGCCGTCTGCGGCTGCAAAACCGCTGCCGGACGGCTTAAATGAGGATGAAAAGACCATCGTCACGCTCGTGCGGGACGGTGTGAGCACGCCCGAGGAGCTGATCGACCGCTGCGGTCTGGCAGCACCGCGGGTGATGAGCCTTGTCACCATGCTGGAAATGGATGGGATTTTGCGCCGCGAAAAGGGCAGACTTATCCTCGGCACCTGGTGATAAGCAGGAGAGAGAAGAAAAGAAATACACGCATTCCGCACCGTAGGGTGCGCATTCAATAGAATTTCCGCAGGAAATTCATAAAAAGGGGGAGCATGGTCCAGACCACCTTCTCTTGCCGCTACGCGGCAATTCACCTTGTGTATCACCCTTTTTATACAAGTGCGGAGAAAAGTTTCGACGAAGGAGGAACTTTTCGCAGCCTTAGCCATATCCGAACAGAGTTCGGTATGGCCTTTCGATTGCAAGCGTGGTTGCAATCGAAGTAAGTTTTTGGAGGTTTTTATGTCTAAGTTAGTCATCGTGGAGTCCCCGGCCAAGGCAAAGACGATCGGAAAATATCTCGGTTCGGACTATGTCGTCAAGGCTTCGATGGGACATCTGCGCGATCTGCCGAAAAAGAAAATGAGCATCGATATCGAGCACGATTTCCAGCCGGAATATGTGCCGATCGAGGGTAAAGATAAAATCATCAAGGAAATCCGCAGCGAAATCCGCAAGAGCGATTTCGTCTATCTCGCAACTGACCCTGACCGCGAGGGAGAGGCGATTTCGTGGCACATCAAGGAGCTGTTCAAGCTCAAAGACAAAAATTCCCGCCGCGTGACCTTTAACGAGATCACCAAGCAGGCGGTCCGCTCGGGCATCGAGAACCCGCGCGATATTGATATTGATTTGGTAAATGCACAGCAGGCACGCCGTATTCTCGACCGAATCGTTGGCTATCAGCTGTCGCCGTTCCTGTGGCGCAAGGTCAAGCGCGGTCTGTCCGCAGGCCGTGTGCAGAGCGTTGCAACCCGTCTGGTCGTGGATCGTGAGAACGAAATCCGCGCATTCGTGCCGGAGGAATACTGGTCGATCGAGGCGCTGCTGCAAACCGCAGACGGCGGCAAGTTTTCAGCGCGCTACTACGGCGATGCGAACGGCAAGGCCGAGCTGAAAAACGAAGAGCAGGCGATGCATGTTGTCAACGCTGTTACCGGCAAGCCGTTCACCGTCGGCAATATCAAGCGCGGCAAGAAAAAGCGTACCGCCGCACCTCCGTTCATCACCTCGACGCTGCAGCAGGAAGCCAGCCGCAAGCTGAATATGACGCCGCGCCGCACGATGAGCATCGCACAGGAGCTGTACGAAGGTATTGAACTCGGTGAATACGGTCTGACCGGTCTTATCACCTACATGCGTACCGACTCGCTCCGCCTGGCGGACGAGGCCACCGCTGCCGCTGCGGGCTTCATTCGCGGCCGCTACGGCGAGGAATATTATCCGGGCAAGCCGCGTGTGTTCAAGACCAAGGGCAACGCGCAGGACGCGCACGAAGCCATTCGTCCGTCCAACGTGCAGCTGCTGCCGGAAGAAATCCGCAAGTACCTGACGCCCGATCAGTTCAAGCTGTACCGCCTGATCTGGTCGCGTTTTGTGGCCTGCCAGATGGCAGACGCCATTCTCGATACGGTTTCCGCCGATATCGTCTGCGAGGGTCAGGTGTTCCGTGCATCCGGTCATACGGTCGCGTTCCCAGGCTTTACTGCGGTTTACGAGGAGGGCACGGACGACGAGAAAAAGCAGGATTCCGCAGGAAAGCCGCTGCCGCGCTTCGATCAGGGCGACAAGCTGACCGCCGAGAAGATCGAGCCGTCCCAGCACTTTACGCAGCCGCCGGCTCGCTACACCGAGGCATCGCTCATCCGCGCGATGGAGGAACGCGGCATCGGCCGTCCGTCTACCTACGCGCCGACGATTTCCACCATCATTGACCGCGATTACGTCACCAAGGAGAACAAGGCGCTCCGTCCGACACCGCTCGGCGAGGGCGTTACCGGCTTGCTGGTAGACGAGTTCAAGTCGGTTGCCGATTACGAGTTCACCGCCAACATGGAGCATGAGCTGGACGAGGTCGAAGCGGGCAAGCTGAACTATATCCAGCTGCTGCATAACTTCTATGACGGCTTTGAAGCCGCGCTCAAGCAGGCGGAGATCGACCTTGAGGGCAAGCGCATCAAGATTCAGGACGAGGTGACCGACGTTATCTGCGAGAAATGCGGACGCAACATGGTCATCAAGTCCGGCCGGTTCGGCAAGTTCCTTGCGTGCCCCGGTTTCCCGGAGTGCACCAACACCAAGCCCATCACCGAGGACACCGGCGCGGCGTGCCCGGTCTGCGGCGCAAAGGTCGTGAAGAAAAAGTCCGCACGCGGCTATGTGTACTACTCGTGCGACACCTATCCGACCTGCCAGTTTATGACGTGGGACAAGCCGCTCAAGACCAAGTGCCCGAACTGCGATTCCTCGCTGTTCCGCCACACCGACCGCGATTCCAAGGAGGTCACGGACGTTTGTCTGCGTGAGGGCTGCGGCTACAAGGAGCTGGTCAAGGAGGGTCTGTCGCCCGAGGAGACCGAAAAGCGCCGTAAGATGCGCGAAGCGCGTGCCGCCAAGGCTGCGGAACGTGCTGCCGCAAAGGAAGCCGCAGAGAAGAACGGCGAGACCGAGGAAAAGGTCAAGAAGGCAACGAAAAAGGCAACGACTAAAAAATCCACTGCGAAGAAAACCCTGCCGTGGATGACCAAGACCACCAATAAATTCAAAAAGCTGAAGGACGAGGCTGTACAGGAGCTGACTGCCAAGCAGCAGGAGCAGTACGCCAAGGCTCTGGCAAAGTATGAAGCAGAAAAGGCGGCTGAGAAGGCGAAAAAAGCCGCTGAGAAGAAAGCAGCAGCGAAAAAGCCTGCCGCAAAGAAAAAGACCACGGCAAAGGAGAGCGCCGAATGAGTGAAATGGTAACAGTAGTCGGCGCAGGACTGGCCGGCTGTGAGGCTGCATGGCAGCTGGCACAGCGCGGCATCTCCGTGCGCCTGTGTGAGATGAAGCCGGTGCAGCATACGCCGGCGCATCACTCGGACGATTTTGCTGAGCTGGTGTGCTCCAACTCGCTGCGCTCGGACGAGCTGGCGAACGCCGCCGGTCTGCTCAAGGAGGAGCTGCGCCGTCTGGACAGCCTTATCCTCTCCTGTGCGGATGCGCACCGCGTAGAGGCGGGCGGCGCACTGGCGGTTGACCGCGAAGCCTTCGCGGCAGCCGTCACCGAGAAGATCAAAAACCACCCGAATATCGAGGTGGTCTACGGCGAAGTGACCGAGATTCCGGAAGGCCGCGTTGTAGTTGCCTCAGGCCCGCTGACCTCGGATACGCTGTTCGAGGCCATCCACGCCAAGGTCGGCGGTGATTTCCTGCACTTTTACGATGCCGCCGCGCCGATCGTCACGTCTGAGAGCATCGACATGGATTCCGCCTACGAGGCGTCCCGCTACGGCAAGGGCACGGCGGATTACATCAACTGCCCGTTCTCCCGCGAGGAGTACGAGGCATTCTGGAATGCGCTGACCACCGCCGAGGAAGCACCGGTGCACGGCTTCGAGGACTCCAAGGTGTTCGAGGGCTGCATGCCCATCGAGGTTAACGCACGCCGCGGCTTTGATACGCTGCGGTTCGGTATCCTCAAGCCGATCGGCCTGCCGGACCCGAAAACCGGCAAGGATCCGTATGCAGTCCTGCAGCTGCGCCGCGACAACGCAAACGGCACGCTGTACAATCTGGTCGGCTGCCAGACCCACCTCAAGTTCGGTGAGCAGAAGCGCGTGTTCTCCATGATTCCGGCGCTGAAAAACGCCGAGTTCGTGCGCTACGGTGTCATGCACCGCAACACATTTCTGGATTCTCCGCGCCTGCTGGACGCGACTTACGCGCTCAAAGCCGACCCGCGCATCCGCTTTGCGGGCCAGATGACCGGCGTAGAAGGCTATGTGGAGTCCACCGCCTCCGGCTGGGTGGCGGGCGTGGCAACCGCGATGGATGTGCTCGGCAAACCGATGCCGACACTCGACCGTCTGACCGCCACCGGCGCACTGGCGACCTATATTTCCGACCACACGGTGGCGAAATTCCAGCCGATGAACGTAAACTTCGGCATTATCGAGCCGCTCGGCTATAAAATCAAGGGCAAGCGGGAGAAGAATACCAAAATCTCCGAGCGGGCGCTCGAGCAGATCGAAAAACTGAAGGGAGAGCTTTAACATGAGGATCATCGTTGATGCGATGGGCGGCGATAACGCACCCGAATCCGCTGTATGGGGCGGTGCGCTGGCTGCGAAGGAATACGGCGAGGAAGTGCTGCTGGTCGGCAAGCCGGAGGTCGTAGCGAATGTCCTCAAGGAGAAGGGACTTTCCGATGTCAAGGGCATTACCATCATGCCCGCAAACGATCTGGTCGATATGCATGACGATCCCGCAACGGTACTCCGCCGCAAGCCGGATTCGTCCATGGCGGTAGCGTTCAAGCTGCTCAAGGCCGGCGAGGGCGATGCGCTCGTTTCCGCGGGCAACACCGGCGCACTGCTCACCGGCGCAACACTGTACGGCGGCCGCATCAAGGGCATCCGACGCGGTGCACTGGCACCGGTTATGCCATGCGCGAACGGTCAGGTCATGCTGTGCGATGCAGGCGCGAACACCGAATGCACCGCCGAAATGCTGCTCCAGTTCGCGTTCCTCGCTTCGCTGTATGCGGAGAAGATAAACGGTGTTGTCAAGCCGCGTGTCGGCCTTGTTAACAACGGCACGGAGGACACCAAGGGCGACCCGCTCCGCAAGGAGGCTTACGCGCTGCTGAAAAAGGCGGGCGATGAGGGCCGTTTGAACTTTGTCGGCAACGTGGAGGGCAGCATGGTGCCGCTCGGCGCGTGCGATGTTGCCGTCTGCGACGGCTTTACCGGCAATGTGCAGCTCAAGACCATCGAGGGTGTAGCCAAGTTCATGTCGAAGGAGATCAAGGGCGTGTTTATGGCGTCTGTTGGCACCAAGCTCGGCTATCTGCTGTGCAAAAAAGGCATGGACGACTTCCGCGAGGTGTTTAATCAGGACAAGATTGGCGGCGCGCCGTTCCTCGGCATCGCAAAGCCGGTCATCAAGGCGCACGGCTCGTCCAACGAAATTGCGGTGATGAACGCGGTCCGTCAGGCGATTGCGTACACTAAGTCCGGCATGATCGATGCGGTAAAGGAAAACATTCAGTACATGACGGTTTCCGAGTGATCCACAGGAAGAAGGAACAAAAATGCTGAAAATTGACTATAAATTCAAGGATGAAAGCCTGCTCCAGCTGGCGATGACGCATTCGTCCTACGCGAATGAGCATCATGGCACGCACCTGCAGTGCAACGAACGTCTGGAGTTTCTGGGCGATTCTGTGCTGGGCTTTGTCACGGCGGGTTACCTGTTCACACACTATCCCGATCTGCCTGAGGGCGACCTGACCAAGCTGCGCGCGGCAGTTGTCTGCGAGGGCGCACTGGACGAGATCGCGCATGAGATCGGTATCCCGGAAGCCATCCGTCTGGGGCACGGTGAGGAGATGGGCGGCGGACGCAAGCGTGCGTCCATTCTCGCGGATGCGACCGAGGCGTTGCTCGGCGCTATCTTTATGGACGGCGGCATCGAGCCTGCCCGTGCGTTCGTGCTGCGGTTTATCCCGCATAAGGTCGAGGTTGCGCTGGCGGGCGGCGCGTTCAAGGACTACAAGACCATGCTGCAGGAGATCGTGCAGAAGAACAAGCAGGAAACGCTGGAATACCGTCTGGCAGGGCAGTCCGGCCCGGACCATGACAAGCGGTTCAAGATGGAGCTGCTGCTCAATTCCAATGTGTTTGCCGAGGGCATCGGCAAGAGCAAAAAGGAAGCCGAGCAGATGGCGGCTAAGAAGGCCTTGGAAAATATGGGATGCTGACGCTTATCGTCAAACCGCAATAGAGATAAACGGCAAAGAGGTCGAGAAATCGACCTCTTTTGAGGCTGTCGAAAAACTAACGTTTTCCGAGCAGCCTCTCGATCGAAACCACGCTTTCGATCGAATTCCGAAGAAAAAACGCGCCTTGCAGGCACATTTTTTCTTCCCTTGTATAAATTCCGAGATACATGCTCTCGGAATTTATGAATTTGCTCCGCAAATTCTATTTTATGCGTGCTGCCGCACGAAGCAAAAGAGTCGAAATGCAGCTTTTTCGACAGACTGCAAAGAGGTCGAGAAATCGACCTCTTTTTTCTGCGTGACGCAGTTAGTCGTTGAAAAGATACTACTGCAGTGGTAAAATAAAACTATCTATAATAAAGAGGTGGCATATGGTTCTCAAAAGCCTGATTTTACAGGGCTTCAAGTCGTTCCCGGATCGCACCGAGATCAAATTTCTCGGCGGTATTACGGCGATCGTCGGTCCGAATGGCTCGGGAAAATCGAATATTTCGGATGCCATCCGGTGGGTTCTGGGGGAGCAGTCCTCGCGGTCTCTGCGCGGCGCGAAGATGGAGGACGTGATCTTCGGCGGCACAGCCAAGCGCGGTCCGGTCGGCTTTGCCGAGGTTTCGCTCATTCTGGACAATTCGGCGCATGTGTTCCGCTCGGAATTTACCGAAATTATGGTCACGCGCCGGTACTACCGCTCGGGCGAGAGCGAGTATTTCCTCAACAAAAAGCACTGCCGCCTCAAGGACGTGCACGAGCTGTTTATGGATACCGGTCTGGGACGCGACGGCTATTCCAGCATCGGACAGGGCCGCATTGATGAGATTCTGTCCTTCAAGAGTGAGGACCGGCGCGAAATCTTCGAGGAAGCCGCAGGCATCACCAAGTTCCGCTACCGTAAGGAGGAAGCCGAGCGCAGACTGTCAGCCACCGAGGAAAATCTGGTGCGTATCCGCGACCTGTACGGCGAACTGGAAAACCGGCTCGAGCCGCTCGAGCAGCAGGCTGGCAAGGCGAAAAGGTTTCTGCAGCTGCGGGATGAGCTGCGCGTGCTTGAGGTCTCACTGTGGCTGCTGTCGCTTGAGCAGCTGAAGAATGACACTGCCAAGTTGAATAAAGACCAGACAACCTGCGAAAAGCAGCTTGCGGATGCAAAACAGCAGCAGGGAACGCTGTATGCGCAGTCCGAGCAGCTGACCGAGTCACTGCGCGAGATTGACAGGGAAACCGAACGTCTGCGGAATGAGCTGCGCGAAGCCGAGCAGTTTGCTGCCGAGCAGATCAGCCGCGAGGCGGTTATTCAGGCGAACATCCGCAACTGCGAGGAGAATATCGAGCGCACACGGCAGGAGAGCGCACACCGCGCTGAGCAGGTGCAGAGCATGGATGCACAGCTTGCCGACCGGCGCGAGCGTATTTCTGCGCTGAATGAGCAGGAGAAGGCACAGTCGGCTGAACTGGATGCACTCCGAAAACAGTCTGCCGGGCAGGAGCAGCAGCGCACACAGGCCGAGCAGGCACTTGGGCAGGCTGAGCAGGCGCAGCGCAGGCAGGAGCGCACGCTGCACGCGCTCGAACTCGACCGAACAGCCGCCGAGAGCGGTCTGGCGGGCATGAACGATCGCAAAATGACACTGGATTCCGAAATCGCGGCAGCGGCACAGCAGCTGGATACCGAAAAGCAGGCGCAGGACAATCTCGAGCGGGAACTGACCGCGTGCGAGCAAACGCTTGCCGAAACGGCAAGGCAGGCGCAGACGGCAGCGGCTCAGGCGGAAACCTGCCGCCGAAAGGCCGAGCAGGCGCAGAACGACCTGCGAGCAGCGCAGTCCTCGCTGAGCGAAATGCAGAGCCGTGTAAAAATGCTGACCGACATGCAGCACGAGTACGAGGGCTTCTCTCGGTCGGTGAAAGCCGTCATGCGGCAGGCCGAAAAGGGTGCGATGAACGGCGTGCACGGTCCGGTTTCCGCGCTCATCACGACCGAAAAGCGGTTCGTGATGGCAATCGACACTGCACTCGGTGCGTCGGCGTCCTCCATCGTGGTGGACAGCACGAGCGTGGGCAAGCAGTGCATTTCGTACCTCAAGCGCACGGACGGCGGCCGCGCGACCTTCCTGCCGCTGGATACCATTCGGACAAACAGCCTGCGGGAGACCGGCCTGGAACGGCAGAACGGCTGCTTCGGCACCGCGGATGCTCTCGTCAGGTTTAATGAAAAATATAAGAATATTGTGTGCAATCTGCTGGCACGCACGGTCATTTCGGAGAACATGGACACCGCGCTTGCGCTGGCAAAGGCGTATGGGCACCGGTTTCGCATCGTTACATTAGACGGACAAATCCTGCAGGCAGGCGGCGCCATGACAGGCGGCTCGGCCTCCCGCGGCACCGGCGCACTGGCGCGGGCGGAACGCCTGCACGCCGCCGAGGAGCGCGTGCGCGCACTCGAGCAGGAGCGAAAAACGCTGGCACAGACCGAGCAGGCTGCAGGACAGGAACTGGAATCGCTTGCCGCGCAGGCGCAGGCCATCGAAACCGACCGCCGGCACGCGGAGCAGGAGAGAGCCGGACTTGCTGCTTCGGTAAAACAGCATAAATTCCTGCTGGAAAGCCTGCAGAAACGGTATGACAGCCTGATTTCTGAACAAACTAACTTCACAGCAACGCAGCAGAAGTATAAACAGACACTTGCCGCCTGCACAGAGCGCCGGTCTGCCGCAGAGCAGGCGCTTGCAGCTGCCGAGCAGGTCTGTGCCGAGCACGGTACGGCAGTGAACGCCGCTGCGGAACAGCTGACGCAGACGGCTTCGCGCATCACAGCCGCGCAGACCGCGCTTGCGAAGACGCGCACGGCGCAGGACAGCGAAGCACGCGCGCTCGCGGAGCTTGAGCGGCTCAAGGCCGACCTCGACGCGGGCGTGTCCGGTGCGGAGCAGACGATCGCAGGCTTTGCGGCGGAAATCGCACGCCTGACCGATGAACTTACCCAAGTCCGTGCAGCCAAGCACGGACGCGACACCACCGCCCGGCTGCTCAGCGAACAGCTTGCGCGGCAGACCGGCAGACGCGAACAGACCGAGAGCGAACGGGTCCGTCTGGAAAAGGCGGCACAGAGCCGCAACGAGGAAATCCTTGAACTCGAACGCGAGACCGCCCGACTGGAAAACCGCGCGGCCCAGCTGAAAACCGCGGAAACACAGATTCTGGATAAAATGTGGGAAAGCTACGAATTAACACCCACACCGGCGGCAGAAATCGCCCGACCGATTGAAAACCTCGGTGAAACGCGCGGCCGCGTGCAGGAGCTGCGCGTGAAAATGCGGGCGCTCGGCAACGTCAATCTGGATGCGGTGGACGAATTTCAGCGTGTGCAGGAGCGGTACAGCTTCCTGCGGGAGCAGAAGGACGACCTCGAGACCGCGCAGACCGATCTGCGCAAGGTCATCGAGCAGCTGACCGTCAGTATGAAGGAGATTTTCGCGTCCGAGTTCGCCAAGCTGAATGTGTACTTCCGCGATACCTTCCGCGAGATCTTCGGCGGCGGACACGCCGAACTGCAGCTTGCCGATACCTCGGATATCCTGAACTGCGGTATCGACATCCGCGTGTCTCCGCCGGGCAAGGCGGTGAAAACGATTACGCTGCTCTCGGGCGGTGAAAAGGCGTTTGTCGCCATTGCGCTGTACTTTGCGATCCTCAAGCTGCGGCCTACGCCGTTTTGCGTGCTTGATGAGATCGAAGCCGCGCTCGATGATGTAAACGTGCAGCGGTTTGCAAAATACATTCGCCGCCTGACAGATTCGACACAATTTATTGTAATTACCCACAGACGTGGTACAATGGAAGAAGCAGATATGCTCTACGGCGTGACCATGCAGGAGCAGGGCGTCTCCAAAATGCTGATGCTCAATCTGGCTGAGGCGGAAAAACGGCTCAAAAATACCATTAAGTAATGGAAAATTGAGAATGGGAAATGGAGAATTGCGGCAATGGATATGCGAAGCGAAAAATATCCGTACCGGCTGGATGTGGAAAGACGATTGCCGAACGGCTCTCTTACGACGGACGGCTATGCGGCACGGCATCCGGTCGAGTTTCGGCACTGGGGACATGCGCGTGGCTATGTTCTCTGGGGTGAGCGGATTGACCGCACAGACTGGGAGAACTGGCGTATCAACTACTACGGTCAATAATTACTGATTCCTGATTTGCAAGATAAACATAAGGAGATAAGCATGGGATTTTTTGATAAAATTAAGCAGGGCTTAAAGAAAACATCGGATGCGGTGAACCACTCGCTGGACAGCGTGTTCGCGGCATTTGTCAAGGTGGATGATGATCTGCTCGAGGAACTGGAAGAAGCACTCATCCTGTCGGACGTCGGTGCATCCACGGCGGCGAAGATCGTCGCTGAGGTCGAAAAGCGCGCCAAGCTGCGCAAGACCACCACGGCGGACGAGTTGCGCGACCTGCTCCGCGAGGTGCTGACCGACAACATGCTCGATAACCAGCCGCTGAATACGGACGGCAAGCCGGCGGTCATTCTGGTAATCGGCGTCAACGGTGTCGGCAAGACGACCTCGATCGGCAAGCTGGCGGCCCGCTATGTCAATGAGGGTAAAAAGGTTATGCTGTCGGCGGCGGATACCTTCCGCGCAGCGGCAGCTGACCAGCTCGAAATCTGGGCTAAACGTGCCGGTGCGGACATCGTTCGCCACGGCGAGGGCGCAGACCCGGCGGCTGTTGTGTTCGACTCCATCTCGGCGGCCAAGGCACGCGGCAGCGATATCATCATCGTGGATACGGCAGGCCGTCTGCACAACAAGGCCAACCTGATGAACGAACTGGCGAAGATCGACCGCGTTATCTCCCGTGAGCTGCCGGATGCGTCGCGCGAAACGTTGCTCGTATTGGATGCGACCACCGGTCAGAATGCGGTTCATCAGGCTGAGGAGTTCAACAAGGCTGCCGAGCTGACCGGCATCATTCTCACCAAGCTGGACGGCACCGCAAAGGGCGGCATCGTGATCGCTATTTCGGCAGGACTCGGCGTGCCGGTCAAGCTGGTCGGCGTTGGCGAGGGCATTGACGATCTGATCGACTTTGATCGTGCGGCATTCCTGGAGGCCATCCTGCCGCCGGTTCATGAAAACACAGAAAACGATGAGGAACAGACCGAGGAGGACGAAAATGCAGAGACCTGACGGAAGAACCAAGGGCGCAATGCGTCCGGTGAAGATTACCACTGATTACACGATGTACGCGGAAGGCTCGGTGCTGGTCGAGATGGGCAACACCAAGGTCATCTGCACCGCGTCGGTCGAGGAAAAGGTACCGCCGTTCCTCGAGGGCAAGGGCCTCGGCTGGGTAACCGCCGAGTATGCGATGCTCCCGCGTGCGACCAATACCCGCAAAAAACGTGATATCAAGTCGCTCAAGCTGGACGGCCGCTCGAGTGAGATCCAGCGTCTGATCGGCCGTGCGCTGCGTGCGGTCGTTGACCGCGAAGCACTCGGTGAGCGCCAGATCACGATTGACTGCGATGTTATTCAGGCGGACGGCGGCACGCGCTGCGCGTCCATCACCGGCGGATTTGTTGCACTGTGGCTTGCATGCAAAAAGCTGCTGGCCGATGGCGTGATCGAGAAAATGCCGCTCACCGCACAGGTTGCAGCCGTTTCGGTCGGCATTTTTGAGGATGAAGCCGTGCTCGACCTCAACTACGCCGAGGACAGCCACGCCATCGTGGACTGCAACGTGGTTATGACGAGCAAGGGTGAGTTCATCGAGGTGCAGGGCACCGGCGAGGGCCGTCCGTTCACGGATACCGAGCTGCGCAAGCTGCTCGGACTCGGCAAGCGCGGCTGCCTGACGCTGTGCCGCAAACAGGCCAAGGTGATGGGGGAAAGTCTGTAATGCAGTTTGTACTTGCTTCCCATAACAAGAAAAAGCTGGCAGAGCTGTCCGCTATCGTGAGCAGCCTCGGCATTGAAATCATCCCGCTGCCGGAGGGTGCGCCCGAACCCGAGGAAAACGGCAAAACCTTCGAGGAAAACGCCATGATCAAGGCAAAATCCGCCGCAGAATTTACCGGTCTGCCCGCTCTCGCGGACGACAGCGGCCTGTGCGTGGATGCGCTGGACGGCGCTCCCGGTATCTACTCCGCGCGCTACTGCGAGGGTACGGACGAGGACCGCAATGCCTTCCTGCTGAAAAATATGCAGGATAAGGAAAACCGCGCCTGCCGTTTCGTGTGCGCAATCGCGTGTGTGCTCGCGGACGGCGAAACGCTCACCGTGCGCGGTGAATGTGAAGGAGAACTGCTCCGCGAGAACCACGGTGCAGGCGGCTTCGGCTATGACCCGCTGTTCTATGTCGAGAAATACGGCTGTACCTTCGGCGAACTGCCCGCAGAGGTCAAGAATACAATCTCTCATCGGGCAAATGCTTTGAATAAGCTGAAAGAAGTCTTAAAGGATAAAATATAAGCGAATCCGTAGGGCACCCCGCCCTACGAAAAAAATATAACGAAATTACAGGAGTTTACATTTATGCTTAACACAAAACAACGCGCACAGCTTCGTGCAATGGCAAACCCGCTGGCGGTCACGCTGATCATCGGCAAGGAAGGCGTAACCGACGCGGTAGAACGCGAACTGGACGCGCTGCTCGAATCCCATGAACTGGTCAAGGGCAAGGTGCTCGAGAGTGCGATGCTGACGCCGCGCACGGTATCCGAGGCGCTCTGCGAGGCCACCGGCGCGGACGCTGTACAGTGCATCGGCTCCAAGTTTGTGCTGTACCGTCAGTCCAGCGATGAGGACAAGCGCAAGATCGTTCTGGTAAAATGAGGACAGGGATTCTCGGCGGCACGTTCAATCCGCCGCATCTGGGACATCTGCACGCGGCGAAACTCGCGCACCGTGCGCTGAATTTAGATCGGGTGCTGTTCATTCCGACTAACATTCCGCCGCACAAGGCTCTGCCGGAGAACACCGCTTCCGCAGAGGACCGGTGCGAAATGGTGCGCCGCCTGACGGCAGATATGCCGTGGGCACAGTTGGACACCATCGAGATCGACCGCGGCGGCGCAAGCTACACGGTGGACACGCTCCGCGCGCTTCATGCACGCGGTGAGACCGACCTGCACCTGATCGTCGGCACGGATATGCTGCTCTCGTTTGACAGGATCTGGCGTGCGCCGGACGAGATCGCGCGGCTGGCTTCGCTTGCTGTCTGCGCCCGCGAAAATGAGGACTGGGACGCGCTGCGTGAAAAGGCGGCGGCGCTCAAGGACTCGCTCGGTGCAACCGTAGAACTGGTGCAGGGCGACAGCCTGACCATTTCCTCAACCGAGCTGCGGCAGGGCGGTGCACTGCGATGCTATACACCAGAGTCGGTCGCGGATTACATCGAAGAAAAGCATTTGTACGGCTATTAAGCCTGTAAAATACAGGTTTGACAGATAAATACAGCAGCTTGTTCAAAATCAGTAGTTTAGGAACAGCCTGCGGCTCGTTCCTCCTTGTCGGCAAAGCTGCAGTTTTGCGGCAAGAAATACAGAGAAAGGCGGGAAAAAGTTATGTTATGTAATGAAGAAATGCGTAAAAGTATCCTTTCCAGACTGCAGGGTTACCGCTATGAGCACTCGCTCGGCGTGGAGCGTGCGGCGATCATGCTGGCAGAAAAGTACGGCGAGGACCCGGAAAAAGCGGGTACCGCAGGCATTCTGCATGACATAACAAAATATCTTTCTCCGCAAGAACAGTTGAATTTATGCGAGAAATACGGTATAATACCCTGTACCGTCGAAAAAAGCGAGCCGAAAATGCTGCACGGAAAGACGGCGGCAGCCATCGCGCGGGCCGAATACCACATGCCCGAGGATATCTGCGATGCCATCGCCTGCCACACCACCGGCAAGAACCATATGACGCTGCTTGACAAGATCTTGTATCTGGCGGATTACATCGAAGAAACTCGTGATTTTTCCGGCGTGGACAAGGCGCGTGAGCTGGCGCAGATCGACATCGACAGTGCCCTGCTCTACTGCTATGACCAGACGCTGACCGAGCTGGTCGCACGCGGAAAACTCATCCACAGCGATACCATTGCCGCTTATAATGATATGATCCGGCAGGGTGTCAGTTGGCGGGACAAGTAAAATGGAGGCAGGAATCGTTTGAAACTATTCGGAGGAAGCGGCGGCAGGAAAAACCGCAACGGAGACAGCACTCCGGCACAGCAGGCAGCGCCCAAGCCGGAAGGGAACCACCAGCCGATCTCGGCGCCCAAGCCGGGCGGCAAAAAGGGAAAGGCTCCGAAGGAGAAAAAAAAGCTGACACCCAGACAGAAGGGCAAGCGCATTGCCATCGTTATGGCGGTTGTGCTGGTGCTGTTCGCGTGTGCAGCTGCTGCAGCGGTGTGGTTCGTCCGTTCGCCGCAGGCGACGATCAAGGACAAGGAAAACGGCGATAAGGTCGATGTGAGCAGCCTGCTCAACTCGGGCACCCGCATTGACGATGTGTTTACGTTCGTGGTCGGTGCAGTTGATGAGGACGAAACACGAACAGACGCTTTGATGGTCGCAACCATGGATACCAAGGATAAGACCATCAACGTCATGAACATCCCGCGCGACACCATGTGCAACAACACGGCGACCGGCGCGAGCAAGAAAATCAACGCGGCCTACGGCATGGATACCGGCGGCAAGGGCGGCAACATCGAGCAGATGGGCAAGGAAATCGAGCGTCTGATGGGCTTCCGGCCGGATAAATACGTTATCGTCAACTTTGACGGCATTGCAGCCATCGTGGATGCGATCGGCGGCGTGGATTATGACGTGCCGTTCGATATGAAGTACGATGATCCGTCACAGAATCTGCACATCGACCTGAAAAAAGGCCAGCAGCATCTGGACGGCAAGCAGACCGTCGGCTTCCTGCGCTGGAGACACAACAACGATTACACCGTACAGTACACCAACGGCGACGAAGGCCGTGTAGAGAATCAGCAGAAGTTCCTCAAGTCGCTGGCAGGTCAGGTGCTGCAGATCAAGAACGTGACCAAGATCCGCTCAATCGCAGAGGCCGTGTTCAAGAACGTCAAGACCGACTTCAGCGCCGGAGAGCTGCTGTGGATGGGCATGCAGGCCATGCAGATCGACAACAGCAGCATTCAGTTCTTTACACTGCCCGGCTACGGAAAGATGAGCACGGCGGGCACCTCGGTGCAGTATTCGTTCTTCTTCCCGTATTACGACCAGACGCTGGAACTGGTAAACAAGTATTTCAACCCCTACGAGGAGTCGATCTCCAAGCTGGACATTGTCGGCGGACCGGATACCACTACTTACTCGGGCGGCTATGTAAGCTCGGGCGAGGAAGATAATGTATGGGGTGACACCTCCGGCTCGTACGATTACAGCGAGGATTATTACGAAGAACCGGATTACAGCTACGATGAGCCATCCTACGACAACAGCGGCTCGGACGGCGATTATTCGGATAACAATGACTACTCGGGCGGCGACAGCGGCGGAGACTCTTCCGGCGGCGACAACGGCAGCGGCTCCGGTGAGGAGAGCGGCGGCGACTACTCCGGCGGCGATTACACCGGCGGCGGAGAGGACAGCGGTGCTTCCTCCGGCGGGGACGACGGCGGAACGTACGATCCCGAGGCATAATAAAGGCAATATACCATAATCGGCAGAAAGGCAAACCCTTTTCTGCCGCACAAAAGGAGTTTATACTTTGACTGCAAAAGAAACTGTAAAGGCGATTTGCGAAGCGCTGATCGAGAAAAAGGCTCAGGGCATTGAGGTGCTGCATGTTGAGCGCCTGACCGAGCTGACCGAGTATTTTGTCATCTGCTCTGCGTCCTCCACTACGCAGGTTAAGGCACTGGCGGACAATGTAGAGTGGCACCTGAAGTATGACCATGACGAGATGCCGCACCACACCGAGGGTTATGAATCCGCACAGTGGATGCTGCTGGACTACGGCTGCGCTGTACTGCATGTATTCATGCCGGAGGCACGCAAGTTCTACAATCTGGAGAACCTGTGGAAGGACGGCACGCCGGTAACGCTTGAAGAGCTGGGCATCGAGGACAAGTAAAATACCGACATGCGGCGGCGCCGGGAACGACGTCCGCCGCGTTGTCGCGCTCAAAATCCAAAACTCACTTTAGGGGGAGAATCCGTTGAAGTACGATCATAAACAAGTAGAAAAGAAATGGCAGGACATCTGGGACGAGAAGCAGTGCTTCCATGCCGAGAATGACTCGGACAAGGAGAAGTTCTACGCGCTCGTAGAGTTCCCGTATCCGTCCGGTCAGGGTCTGCATGTAGGCCATCCGCGCTCCTACACCGCACTGGATATCGTTGCGCGCAAAAAGCGCATGCAGGGCTACAACGTGCTGTATCCGATGGGCTGGGACGCATTCGGTCTGCCGACTGAGAACTTTGCCATCAAGAACCATGTTCATCCGGCAGAGGTTACCAAGAAGAACATCGCACGCTTCAAGAGCCAGCTCAAGAGCCTTGGTCTGTCGTTCGACTGGTCGCGTGAGATCAATACCACCGACCCGAGCTACTACAAGTGGACCCAGTGGATTTTCCTGCAGCTGTTCAAGAAGGGCCTGGCCTACAAGAAGGAAATGAGCGTAAACTGGTGCACCTCCTGCAAGTGCGTTCTGGCGAACGAGGAGGTTGTCAACGGCGTTTGTGAGCGCTGCGGCAGCGAGGTCGTTCACAAGACCAAGAGCCAGTGGATGCTCGCCATCACCAAGTACGCACAGCGCCTGATCGACGATCTGGAAGATGTGGATTATATTGAACGCGTTAAGATTCAGCAGCGCAACTGGATCGGCCGTTCCACCGGTGCCGAGGTGGATTTCAAGACCACTGAGGGCGATACGCTGACCGTTTACACCACCCGTCCGGACACCCTGTTCGGCGCGACCTACATGGTAATCTCCCCGGAGCACCCGATGATCGAGCAGTGGGCAGACAAGCTGAACAACATCGAGGACATTCGCGCGTACCGCGAGGAGGCTGCCCGCAAGTCCGACTTCGAGCGTACCGAGCTGAACAAGGACAAGACCGGCGTTAAGCTGGACGGCGTTGCCGCAATCAATCCAGTAAACGGCAAGCAGATCCCGATCTTCGTTTCCGACTATGTTCTGATGGGCTACGGCACCGGTGCCATCATGGCTGTCCCGGCGCACGATGACCGCGACTGGGAGTTTGCTAAGAAGTTCGGCTGTGAGATCATCGAGGTTGTTTCCGGCGGCGAGGATGTCCAGAAGGCTGCATTCACCGCAAAGGACGAAACCGGCATTCTGGTAAATTCCGATTTCCTGAACGGCAAGACCGTTAAGGACGCTATCCCGGCTATGATCGAGTGGCTGGGTGAAAAGGGCATCGGTCATGCCAAGGTGCAGTACAAGCTGCGTGACTGGGTATTCTCCCGTCAGCGTTACTGGGGCGAGCCGATTCCGATCGTCAAGTGCGACAAGTGCGGCTATGTGGCTCTGCCGGAGGATCAGCTGCCGCTTGAGCTGCCGAACGTAACCAGCTATGAGCCGACCGATAACGGCGAGTCTCCGCTGGCGCACATGACCGACTGGGTAAACACCACCTGTCCGTGCTGCGGCGGTCCGGCAAAGCGCGAGACCGATACCATGCCGCAGTGGGCCGGTTCCTCTTGGTACTTCCTGCGCTATATGGACCCGCACAACGACAAGGCGCTTGCTTCGCCGGAAGCACTGAAATACTGGTCTCCGGTTGACTGGTACAACGGCGGCATGGAGCACACCACGCTGCATCTGCTGTACAGCCGTTTCTGGCATAAGTTCCTGTATGACATCGGCGTAGTGCCGACCAAGGAGCCGTATGCAAAGCGCACCAGCCACGGCATGATCCTCGGCGAGAACGGCGAGAAGATGTCCAAGAGCCGCGGCAACGTCGTCAACCCGGACGAGATCGTTGACACCTACGGCGCAGATACCATGCGTCTGTACGAGATGTTCATCGGCGACTTTGAGAAGGCTGCTCCGTGGAGCCCGAAGTCCATCAAGGGCTGCCGCCGCTTCCTCGAGCGTGTATGGGCATTGGCTGACAAGGTGCAGGACGGCGACACCTACTCCGAGCAGCACGAGGTTCTTATGAACCGTACCATCAAGAAGGTCGGCGAGGATGCAGACAACCTCAAGGCCAACACCGCTATCGCAGCGCTGATGACCATGCTCAACGAGTTCTACGACAAGGGCGTAAACAAGGCTGAGTACAAGACCTTCCTGGCACTGCTCAATCCGTTTGCACCGCATATCACCGAGGAGCTGTGGCAGCAGATGGGCGAGACCGGTCTGCTCTCTGTAGCACCGTGGCCGACCTACGACGAGGCCAAGACCGTCGAGAGCATGGTAGAACTGGCGGTACAGGTAAACGGCAAGCTGAAGTGCACTATTAAGCTGGCAGTCGATGCGGACAAGCAGACTGCGATTGACACCGCACTGGCAGAGGAAAAGGTACAGCACGCCATCGAGGGCAAGCAGATCGTAAAGCAGATCGTTGTTCCGGGCAAGATCGTAAACCTTGTCGTAAAGTAAGAAGGAATGCCGGATTTCCGCGTCAAAAAGAAAAAATCGAAAACTACGGGAAAAAGTAGTTGACATTGACGCGGAAATTCGATATAATATCCTTACGGTTTTGTGTACGAATGTATACAAACTGTGCTAAGCGATCCCCATGAGGGGAACGTGCGGAGGGAGGGAAAACTGTGTCGGAGATCCGCATCAAGGAAAATGAGTCTATTGACAGCGCACTGCGTCGCTTCAAGCGTTCGTGTGCCAAGGCGGGTACGCTTTCCGAGCTCCGCAAGCGTGAGCATTATGAAAGCCCGAGCGTAAAGCGCCGCAAGAAGTCTGAGGCTGCACGCGCAAAGAAGAAGAAGTTCCGCTAAAATAGAATTTCCAGAGAGCAGATGGTTAAACGTCTGCTCTTTTCTTTTTTCTGCACCGCCCCAGCAGGGCGCACGAACCCGCTTACGCAGTTTGCGTACCCCGATTAGCTGGTGCAAATTAGCAAATCAGAATTTCCGGCATTACCGCCGATAACCCTGCATACACCTGTATAATGGAGGACAAAATTATGAATATAACCGTATATCTGGGTGCAAACGAGGGCCGCGAGCCTGCCCTTAAAACCGCCGTGCGCGAGCTTGGCGCATGGATTGGCGAGCACGGCCATACACTGGTCTACGGCGGCTCACGGGTCGGTCTGATGGGCGCGGTCGCGGAGAGCGCACTGGCTGCAGGCGGTAAGGTCATCGGCGTAGAGCCGCGCTTTTTTATCGAGCAGGAGCTGCAGCTGGACGGTCTGACCGAGCTGATCGTCACCGAGGATATGACCGATCGCAAAACCAAAATGATCGAGCTTGGAGACGCGTTCATCGCCTTTCCGGGCGGTACGGGCACGCTCGAGGAAATCGCCGAGGTGATGAGCAAGCTGGCACTGAACCAGCTGGATGCACCGTGCATTTTCTATAATCTCAACGGCTATTACGACCATATGAAGGCACTGCTCGACCACATGATCGAGATGGAGCTGTCCACCAAAGAACGGCAGAAGAAAATCTATTTTGCGAACACCTTGGAAGAGGTTACAGCACTTTTGAATTGAGAATGAACGTATCGGGTTTGCGGTCACGTCATTTTCAATTTAGAAACGGTATGTTTACGGTTTCTTCAAACTTTCTACATACTTTAGACATGGGATTCCTGTATCCTGTAATCACAGCAAGGGAACAGCAAGCTGAGTGATAAAAACACTTGCCATCCCTTTTGAAATAGATACTTCATAGGGAATCTTTTTCTCCGACTGTGTGAGCAGTCAATCCTTCAAAAATCTGTCTGGCCCTGTGGGACGGAATACCGCGCAGGCTCCCGGACAGTCCAAAAACAAGAGGTGCAAGACACCCATTAGGCAATACCACACAATTTCCGCAAAGTACCGCGGCAGCGCGGCCGGAGCCTGTGTAAGAAGCCGCTGCTTTAATTGCGCGGTGTTGCCCCATACAACGCGCTTTCAGCAGGAACTGAGAGCGCGCATTTTTGCGTTCGGGCAAAATGGGGGGCAAGGCAGTGATTTGTCTGGTTTTAGCATTTCTATGGCTTGCGAAAACGGAACAATTGTTCTGCTTTTCGTTGACATGAACAATGATATGGTGTAAAATTGCTATAAATGACTATTTCATATCTGAACAGATATAATAAAGTAAGTAAAACTTCGGAAATTGGGAGTTAAAGTATATATGAGCAAAGCAAAGCCGTCATACGGCAACGAAAGCATCTCCTCGCTGAAGGGTGCGGACCGTGTGCGCAAGCGCCCGGGCGTTATCTTCGGCTCGGACGGACTGGAGGGCTGCGAGCACGCGGTCTTTGAGATTCTGTCCAACTCGATCGACGAGGCACGAGAGGGACACGGCACCGAGATCATCACCACACGCTATGCGGACGGCTCGATCGAAGTCGCTGACCATGGCCGCGGTATCCCGATCGAATGGAACGAAAACGAGCAGCGCTACAACTGGGAGCTGGTCTTCTGCGAGCTGTACGCAGGCGGCAAGTACAAGAACGACACCGGCGAAAACTATGAGTTTTCACTTGGCCTTAACGGTCTGGGCACCTGCGCGACGCAGTATTCCTCGGAGTACATGGACGTCACCGTCATCCGTGACGGCTTCGAGTACGGCCTGCACTTTGAAAAGGGCGTAAACAAGACCGGCACCAAGGAAGGCTACACCAAGAAGGCGACGAACGCGCGCAAAACCGGCACGACCATCCGTTGGAAGCCCGATTTGGAGGTATTCACGGATATCAACATCCCTGTGGATTATTATCTGGATACGCTCAAGCGGCAGGCGGTTGTCAACAGCCACATCAAGTTTGTGCTGAAAAATCAGGTGGGCAGCAGGTACGAGACCACCGAATTCCTCTACCAGAACGGCATTGTGGACTATGTGACCGAGCTGGCAGGCGAAAATCCGCTGACCTCGGTGCAGTTCCTCGAGGGCGAACGACGCGGACGCGACCGCGCCGACAAGGCCGAGTACAAGGTGAAGCTGTCGTGCGCGTTCTGCTTCTCCTCGGCGGTGTCGCAGATCGAGTACTACCACAACTCCTCGTGGCTGGAGCACGGCGGTGCACCGGACAAGGCCGTTCGCTCGGCGTTCGTGTCCGCCATTGATGCGTATCTCAAGCAGAACAACAAGTACAACAAGAGCGAGAGCAAGGTCACTTATCAGGATATTTTCGACAGCCTCGTGCTTGTCACCAACTGCTTCTCCACCCAGACCTCCTACGAGAACCAGACCAAGAAGGCCATCACCAACAAGTTCATCCAGGAGGCCATGACCGAGTTCCTCAAGGAAGGACTCGAGATCTACTTTATCGAGAACAAGGCCGAGGCCGACAAGATCGCCGAGCAGATCCTGATCAACAAGCGCAGCCGCGAACAGGCGGAAAAGGCGCGTCTGAATATCAAAAAGAAGCTGTCCGGCAATATTGACCTCGCTAACCGTGTGCAGAAGTTCGTGGACTGCCGCACCAAGGATGCGTCCCGCCGTGAGCTGTATATCGTCGAGGGTGATTCCGCGCTCGGTTCGGTAAAGCAGGGCCGCGACAGTGAATTTCAGGCCATCATGCCGGTGCGCGGCAAAATCCTCAACTGCCTCAAGGCGGATTACGATAAAATCTTTAAGAATGATATCATCACCGACCTCCTCAAAGTCCTCGGCTGCGGTGTCGAGGTGCGCGGCAAGGCGGCAAAGGATTTGTCTGCGTTCGACCTCGAAAGCCTGCGCTGGCACCGTATCATCATCTGCACCGATGCCGATGTGGACGGCTTCCAGATCCGTACGCTCATTCTGACCATGCTGTACCGTCTGGTGCCGACGCTCATCGAACAGGGCTACGTTTATATTGCGGAGTCGCCGCTGTATGAGATCACCTACCGTGACAAGAGCTATTTTGCGTTCGATGAGAGCGAAAAAGCGGCTATCCTCAAAAAGCTGGAGGGCAAAAAGATTCTTATCCAGCGCTCCAAGGGTCTCGGCGAGAACCAGCCCGAAATGATGTGGGAGACCACCATGAACCCCGAAAACCGCCGCCTGATCCGCATTACGCCGGATGAAGCGGCTGCCACGAGCGAAATGTTCGACCTGCTGCTCGGCGACAACCTCGCCGGACGCAAGGAGTATATTGCCGAGAACGGCGCGGATTATCTCGAGCTGGCGGATATTTCGTAAGGGCAAAAATGGGGGATAGCAACATGCGGATTCGGCAAATGGACGGCCTGCGGGCAGTTGCGGCGCTGGCCGTGGTGATGATACACGTTTCGGCAGGCCGCATGAACCCGGTCGGTGTATCCTGCAATCAGATAGCGCGGTTTGCTGTGCCGCTGTTTATCATGCTGTCCGGCTACGGACACATGTACTCGTGGCTGCAGCATAGCGGTCAGTCTGCGGTGCAGACAGCAAAGCGGCGGCTGAAACGCGTGCTGCCGGCATATCTGATCTGGTCGGTCCTTTACCTTGCGGTGGACGCCGTGTTTGGCAAACCGCATGCACATCCGATCAAAAACATTCTGACAGGCGGCAGTTACGTCCACCTGTATTACATATTCATACTGGTGCAGCTGATCCTGCTCAGCGAGCTGTTCTGCCGTGCGGTAGAGCGGCATCCGGCGGTGACGCTGCTCCTGTCCGCAGGCCTGACCTTCGGTATGGAGATTGTCATTTACCTGCTGACCGTCGGTCAGCTGCAGTGGCAGTTTCCGGTGGCGCCGATCAGTCTGTTCGTGTGCTGGCCGCTGTTCTACAACATCGGTGCATGGCTGGCGAAATCTGGCCTGAGCGACCGACTGCGTCTGCGCGTCTGTCTGCCGCTGTGGGTGCTTTCGGCGGTGCTGGTGCTGCTGACGGAAGAACATTCTGCGGCAGCCTATAAAATGGGTCTGCGGCCGGACGCAACGGTTTACACGCTGCTGACATGGGCCGTGCTGTGGTCGCTGTTCAGCAGGCTGCCGGAGATTCCGAAGCCGCTGCAGTTTATTGCGCGGCATTCCTTCGGACTGTATCTGGCACATCCGCTGGTGCTGCGCCTGTGGAACGAATGGACGACACGGCAGCCACAGGTTACTTATCTGCGGCTGTGGCAGATGTTTGCGCTTGCGCTTGCGGGCGGATTGGCGATTGCGGTCATACTGTCTTATCTGCCGTTCGGCGAGTATCTGGGCGGCGCAAAACGTAGAAAGAAAATCCTGCAAAGGAGAGCATAATGGCAAAAAAGAAAACCGACGAACCAAAAGTATATAAAGAACACCCTTCGGTCGATCAGCGCATCACGGACACGCTGCGCGAGAACTACATGCCGTACGCGATGAGCGTTATCGTGTCCCGCGCGATCCCGGAGATTGACGGCTTCAAGCCGTCCCACCGCAAGCTGCTGTACACCATGTACAAGATGGGCCTGCTGAACGGCAACCGCACCAAATCCGCGAACATCGTGGGTCAGACCATGAAGCTGAACCCGCATGGCGATGCGGCTATCTACGAGACCATGGTGCGCCTGACACGCGGCAATGAGGCGCTTCTCATGCCGTTTGTGGACAGCAAGGGCAACTTCGGCAAGGTATACTCGCGCGATATGGCATACGCCGCGCCGCGTTATACCGAGGCCAAGCTGGATGCGTTCTGTGCCGAGCTGTTCCGCGATATCGACACCGACGCGGTGGATTTTGTGGATAACTATGACGGCGAGATGAAGGAGCCGACCCTGCTGCCGACGACCTATCCGAATATCCTCGTGTCCGCGAATACCGGTATTGCGGTCGGCATGGCGTCCAATTTCTGCGGCTTTAACCTCGCGGAAGTCTGCCGCACGACCATCGAGCTTATCAAAAACCCCGAGCACGACATCCTTTCCACGCTGCCCGCGCCGGACTTCACGACCGGCGGCGACCTCATCTACGATGAAGCGGAAATGCGTGCCATCTACCGCACCGGACGCGGCTCGTTCAAGGTACGCGCAAAATGGGCGTACAACAAGAAGGACAACCTGATCGAGATCACGGAGATTCCGTACACGACCACCATCGAGGCTATCATCGACAAGATCGCCGAGCTGGTCAAGAACGGCAAGGTCCGCGAGATTGCCGATGTGCGCGACGAGACCGACCTTTCCGGTCTGAAGATCGCCATCGACCTCAAGCGCGGCACCGACCCGGAAAAGCTGATGGCCAAGCTGATGAAGATGACCACCCTGCAGGACAGCTTCTCCTGCAACTTCAACGTGCTGATCGCAGGCATGCCGCGCGTGCTCGGCGTAGCCGAGCTGCTCGATGAGTGGACAGCGTGGCGCACCGAATGCGTTCGCCGCCGCGTGTTCTTCGACCTCAACAAGAAGAAGGACAAGCTGCATCTGCTGCTCGGTCTGCGCAAAATCCTGCTCGATATCGACAAGGCGATTAAAATCATCCGCGAGACCGAAGAGGACGCAAATGTTATCCCGAACCTGATGGAAGGCTTCGGCATCGACAAAATCCAGGCTGAATTTATTGCGGATATCCGCCTGCGCAACATCAACAAGGAGTATATCCTGAAGCGCACGCAGGAGACCGAAGCACTTGAAAACGAGATTAAAAAGCTGGAGGAAATCGTCAAATCCAAGGCGAAGATCCGCAATATCATCATCAAGGAGCTGGAGCAGATCATCAAGAAGTACCCGTCCGAGCGCCGCACGCGCATCATCACCGCGGATAACGTGCAGCAGTTCGACGAGGAGGACCACATCGAGGATTATCCGGTGCTGCTGTTCCTCACCCGCGAGGGCTACTTCAAGAAGATTACGCCGCAGTCGTGGCGCATGTCGCAGGACCATAAGCTCAAAGAGGGCGATGAGGTGTTCTGGACTGCCGAGGCGACTAACAAGAACGAAATTATCTTTTTCACCAATATGCAGCAGGCGTACAAGGCGCACCTGTACGATTTTGAGGACAGCAAGGCGTCTGTGCTCGGTGATTACCTTGCGTCTAAGCTCGAGATGGACGAGGGCGAAATGCCGGTTTATGCGGTTCTGCCGGGAGATTACAAGGGCAGTATGGTCGTTGTGTTCAAAAACGGCAAGGCAGCCCGGTTTTCTATGGAATCCTTCGAGACCAAGACCAACCGACGCCGCCTGACAGGCGCGTACTCGGATAAGGCGCCGGCTGTGGCGTTCTTCCACCCAATCGAGGAGGAGAGCGAGATCACCATGTTCTCGACCGCCAACCGTGCGCTCACGTTCCGCGCGAGCATGCTTGATGTCAAGGCGAGCCGTTCCACGCAGGGCGTGCAGACCATGGTGCTGCGCGGCAAGCATACCATTACGCGGGCGTGCCGCACCGAGGACGCCGCGCTCAGCGATAACGCGCGCTACCGCTGCCGCAGTATTCCGTCCATCGGCGCATTGCTTACCGATGAGGATCTGCCGGATAAGCAGCTCAAATTGCTTTAATGCGAAACGCAGAGGGTTTCCTCTGCGTTTTTTTCCTTGCACCGATTCTGCGGGGGACACGAACCGCGCAGGCGTGTTCGCCCTGACGGGGCGGCTCTTTTTCTGCACCGGCTGAGCGGGGTGTGCGAACTGCGCAAGCGTGTTCGTCCTTTCCGGGCGGGGAGTTTTTCGCTGAGATTCAGCGGGGAGTTGCGCTCTGCGGAGCGCGGGGATTCGCCGCGCCCCGCGGCGGGGCAAGAGGGTAGACACCAAGGTTTCTACCCTCTTAACTCCCACTTCCTTTTGGGAGAGTCTGGCGCAGATTGCCGACATGTGACCGCTGTGAAATAAGGGGAACGGCAGAGGAGTTTTTCTACCGTAGGGGAGCACAGTGTGCTCCCATGTCGAGACATATTCGCAGTGTCGGATACTGTTCTGCTACACATGTGGGTTCATCTACGCAGAGCGCGGCATGACAGTGCCGCGCAACCCTTTGGCACGTTATACCGGAAGGCACCTGCGAATTTAGGTGTTTGGCACAATTTATCCTCGTAGGTGCTGTCTATCATAACGCGCTATCGAATTGTGCGACACTGTTATGCCGCGCCTGCGGAGAGTTGCCGGTCTGTGTAGCAGTATGTTATCTGACACTGCGAATCGGTTGCGAAAGATACGGAAGAAAAAATCCTCTGCCGTACCCCTTTTTCGCAGCGGTCACATATAGGAAATCTGCGCCAGATTAGGAAGCGAGGGAAAGGTAGGAGTTCAAAGAGGAAGGAAAACCGCAGGTTGTCCTTCCTTTTTGCCCCCGCGGCGGGCGCCGCGACGCTCCCGCCGTCCGCAGACGGCGAATCCTCCCGCTAAGGTTCAGCGGAAAACTCCCCGCCCCGTTAGGGCGAACACGCTGACGCAGTTCGCGCACCCCGCTCAGCCGGTGCAGGAAAAGGAGCCGCCCCGTCAGGGCGAACACGCTGACACAGTTCGCGCACCCCGCTCAGCCGGTGCAGGAAAAGGAGCCGCCCCGTCAGGGCGAACACGCCTGCGGCAGTTCGCGCACCCCGCAGGGTCGGTGCAGAAAAGGTGCCGCCCGTTAGGGCGAACACGCCTGCGGTAGTTCGCGCACCCCGCTCAGCCGGTGCAGCGGAAAAGAGTGCCGCACGCGGACACCTGTCCACCTGTGAAAACCAAATATTTTTACGCTTTACACTATAAAAGCGATGTGCTATAATACAGGGTATAAGAGCGAAAAAACGAATGTAGGGAGGGATAGATCATGAATCGAAAGTTGAAGGACGAGGATATGGACATTCTGTTCCGCGGTATTCTCAAGCTGCAGACGGTCGAGGATTGCTACGACTTTTTTGAAGATCTGTGCACGATCGCCGAACTGCGTGCCATGGTGCAGCGCTTTCAGGTGGCGCGCATGCTGGACGAGGGACGCATTTACAGCGATATCGTGCAGGAGACCGGCGCGTCCACCGCGACGATCAGCCGCGTGAACAAGTGCCTTGTGTATGGCTCGGACGGCTACCGCAAGATGCTCGACCGGCTCAAGGAGGACGAAACAGCAGAGGAGAGCCATGAATAGTTACGAAACCCTGTCGGAATACTATGACCGCTTCACGGATGACGTGGGCTACGAGGAATGGGCAGACTTTTTCGAGCGCCTGTTTGAGCGGGAGGGCGTAAAGCCATCGCTGGTGCTCGATCTGGCGTGCGGAACCGGCAGTCTGACGCGCATTCTGGCGCAGCGCGGCTATGATATGATCGGCGCGGACGCATCGCCGGAAATGCTCATGCAGGCGCTGCAGAACACGCTGGACTGCGAGCCGCGTCCACTGCTGCTCAATCAGCGCATGGAAGAACTGGACCTGTACGGCGCGGTAGACGCGTGCCTGTGCTGTCTGGACAGCGTAAACTACGTCACTGAGCCGGAAGCACTGCAGACTGCCTTTGAGCGCGTACACACGTTCCTCAATCCGGACGGCCTGTTCGTATTCGACATCAACACACCGGAAAAATTCGCCCGCATTGATGGCGAAAGCTATGTCCGCGAGGACGACGGCGTGTTCTGCGTATGGCAGGCGGCGGTCGAGGACGGCCTGTGCGCCTACCAGTTCGATATTTTCGAGCAGGAGGACGATGTGTGGCACCGTGCGCAGGAAACGCACGAGGAGCGCATCTACGAGCCTGCACAGCTGACCGCCATGCTGGAGCAGGCCGGTTTTACCGAGATCAAAACCTATGGCGACCAGTCCTTTGCGCCCGTACAGGGCGGCGAGGACCGCATTTACTTTACAGCACGAAAGAGAGATTAACTTATGAGCGATACGTTACTTCGCGCGATCGCCCGTGACGCGGGCATCCAGATTTGTGCAGCCAGCACGACCGAGCTGGTCGAGCGCGCACACGAAATCCACAGCACCACGCCGCTGGCTACCGCAGCCCTCGGACGAACGCTGACCGCGACTGCCATCATGGGCAGCCAGCTCAAGGTCGAGGACGGCTCCGTGACCGTGCAGATCAAGGGCAACGGCCCGCTCGGCGCGATCGTCTGTGTCGGTGATTCGGACGGCTATGTGCGCGGCTATCTGCAGGACCCGGCTGTCGATCTGCCGCTGCGTGCGGACGGCAAGCTGAATGTAGGCGGCGGTGTCGGCCGCGGCTATCTGATGGTGATTAAGGACATTGGCCTGAAGGACCCGATCACGGGCACGGTTGCGCTCGTCAACGGCGAGATTGCCGAGGACCTGACCCGCTATTTCGCGGAGAGCGAGCAGATTCCGTCTGCGTGCGCGCTCGGCGTGCTCGTGGATACCGACTGCTCGGTCAAGTGCGCCGGCGGCTGGCTCGTGCAGCTGATGCCGGGCGTGAAGGATTCCGACATTGACAAGCTGGAGGCCAATCTGGCAAAGCTGGAGAGCATGACTGCTATGCTTGATAAGGGCATGAGCCTCGAGGACATCATCCGCGCGGTGCTCGATGGCTTTGAGGTAGATTTTCTGCAGACCAGTGAAATCGGCTACCGCTGTGCGTGCAGCCGTGAAAAAGTAGAGCGCGCCCTGATCAGCATGGGAAAAACCGAACTTTGCAAGATGGCGGAAGAACAGGAAAATAGTGAGGTAACCTGCCAGTTTTGTGATAAAATCTATCGTTTCAGCCGCGCAGAGTTGCAGGAACTTTTAACACACGCAACGAAATAAAAAGAAAATAAAAAAACTTTGAAAAAAGTGTTGACATTTGGGCACAGGTTCTGTATAATAAACATCGTCGCTGAGAGATACGAACGAAAACGAAACAGCGACGACGGCCTGGCCCGGTAGCTCAGTTGGTTAGAGCGCTAGCCTGTCACGCTAGAGGCCGTGGGTTCAAGTCCCATCCGGGTCGCCATTCTTCAATCGGAAACGATTGAAGAATATGCCTCTGTAGCTCAGTCGGTAGAGCAGGGGACTGAAAATCCCCGTGTCGGTGGTTCGATTCCGCCCGGAGGCACCATTTATTCAAATGAGTGTCTGGACACTCATTTGAATAAATCTTACCTTTCGGTTAAGGAATCGAAAGGCGGCTCTTAGAAATATGCCGGTGGCATATTTCAACCGCCGTGGCTTTTGCCGCAGCAAAAGCGATTCCGCCCGTGAGCGTTAAACCCGAAGCGTCCGGTAACTAATCGGCACTGACAAAAATCGCGTTAGCGCGAAAAACTAAATATGCGGCTGTAGCTCATCTGGTAGAGCGCCACCTTGCCAAGGTGGAGGTAGCGAGTTCGAGCCTCGTCAGCCGCTCCACATGGTACCATAGCCAAGCGGTAAGGCGTGGGACTGCAACTCCCTGATCCCCAGTTCGATTCTGGGTGGTACCTCCAAAAGACTGATGTGAAAACATCAGTCTTTTTGTTTTGCACAAAATCACACGAATTTGCACAAATGCAGGTAAAGGTTGACAAATACGGCAGACTGTGTTATATTTCACCTATGGATGCACTACGGCGTCCATGCAATAAAAGGAGGAATTTAATATGACACTCAGAAAGCGACTGATCGCGCTGAGCATGGCGGCAGCCTGCGCAGCAACAGCCTTTGCCGGTGCAGCATTCACCGACCAGAGCAGCATCAAGGTGGATGGCAAGGTAATCGGCACCCTGACCGAGAAGAACGTCATCAAGGGCTTTGAGGACGGTTCGTTCAAGCCGGACACGCCCGTCACCCGTGCCCAGATGGCAAAGATGATGTTCGTACTGCGTACCGGTTCGGATGATGCATCTTACTACGCAAAGGATATGACCGACACGTTTGCGGATACGGCTGGTACCTGGTCGAACGGCTACGTTAAGTATTGTCAGGCGTACGGCATCGTTTCCGGCAAGTCGAGCACGGTTTTTGCACCGAATGCGGCTGTAACGACTGCTGAAGCCGCAAAAATGCTTCTGGTATACAGCGGTCACGATGTACAGAAGGATGGTCTGACCGGTGCACAGTGGAAGGAAAATGCCTTGAAGCTGGCAGATAAAGACGGTCTTCTGGTCTCTGTAAATACAAAGCCGGATGATGCACTCCCGCGTCAGTATGCCGCGCAGATGATTTACAACGCAATCAGCAAATAAACACGCAGCAAAGAAAAGTCCCTCAACCGAGGGACTTTTTTTCATCTTCATAAAATCTAAAGAAATTCCCTGCGGAAAACAACAGAAACCTGTGGTAAGATAGAAGTAACGAAAGGGGGAAAGAAAAATGGAAAAGCTGACTGTTCTGGTGGTGGATGACGACCGCGAGATTGTGGAAAGCATTGCGATATTCCTGCAGGCGGACGGCTATCTGGTACGCAAGGCGTACAACGGTCTGGAGGCGCTCGATATCGTCATGACCGAGAACGTACACCTTATCATCCTTGACATTATGATGCCCGAGCTGGACGGCATAAAGACCCTGCTGAAGGTGCGCGAGAGCAAAAATCTGCCCATCATCCTGCTGTCCGCCAAGGGCGAGGATGCAGACAAGATACTCGGGTTGACGGCGGGCGCGGACGACTACATCACCAAGCCGTTCAACCCGTCCGAGCTGGTCGCGCGGGTGAAAAGCCAGCTGCGCCGCTATACCCAGTTGGGCGCGATGCAGATAAAGGAAACGCAGATCGTCATCCGCGGACTGGTGCTCGACACCGAGAGCAAAAGCGTGACGGTAGACGGCGAAGCCGTTCGTCTCACACCGCTCGAATACAAAATACTTGAGCTGCTGTGCCGTCACCCGGGAAGGGTGTTCTCCACCGAGGAGATTTACCGACAGGTGTGGAATGACGATATTGTCAGTGACAACGCCATTGCCGTCCATGTGCGGCACATCCGCGAAAAGATAGAGATCAACCCGAAGGAGCCGCGCTATCTTAAGGTAGTATGGGGCGTCGGCTACAAAATCGAAAGGAGCGAGTGAGTATGAATATCAAGGGGATCTTACGCAGTACGGTTGTAAAGCTTATCGCGTTTGCAGGCATTGTGGGGTGCTTTGCAGGTGCACTGTTTCTCGTTGAGAACACGATAACAGATTTTGCCGCGAACGGCCTTGACCAAATGGTCTATCGCTTTGAGGGCGATTTTGCCGACTCGTCCTATATGCATCAGCAGCTCGGCATAATGTGTGCTGAAATGGCGAATGCGTTTGAGGATGGCATGGACGCAGCGGAATTCAGCAGGCAGCATACGGATTTTGCGGGAAACTATTTTGGCAGAATGGGCGATAAAACGGTCGGCGATGACACGCTGACCGAAGCCGCGGCAAAAAAATCTGCGTTTTACATGATCACACGGCCAGGTGGCAATGTGCAGTCCAATGTGGGAATTTACTACGGCTATCCGCTTGCGGTTTACGATGAGGAGACGGGCAGTTACGGCTACTACACCGAGGAGGATGCGGCAGAGGAAGGCTGGAAGTTCAATAAGTTCAATCCGTACCCGTCTAACACCCTGCTGCTGGTGCGCTTCACGGACGCACAGGCTGCACCCATCAAGGCTGAGTGGGAAACGCAGAAAACGCAGATTACCGGTGTGCTCCATCGGGCGATTGTGCTGACGGTGATCGCACTGCTGCTGTTCGTGTTCCTGCTGTTCGTCACCGGCCGCAAGCCGGAGGATGAGGACGTGCACCTTGTCACCATCGACCGTCTGCCGGTGGAAGTGAACGTGCTGTGCTTCTGGGCGGTGCTCGGCACGGCAGGCGGACTGAATCTGGCACTGATGGGTGAATTGCTGAACGGCACAAACGACATGTCGATATTGCTCGTACCGTCCATCCTGTTTTTCGTCGCGGCGTTTGCGTTCGCACTTGAACTTACGCTGTCGCTCGTGCGCGTAATCAAGAACCGCAGCTTCGTCAAGCAGTGCTGGTCGATTCGATTCATCCTCTGGTGCTGGAGAACCTTTATTAAGGTATGCGAGTGCATCCGGCACAGTTTCGGAAAACTGCGCCGCATGCTGTTCCGCGACTACAAAACGCGCAACGTTGTGCTGCTCTTTACGGCGTATTCGGTTGTTCTCGCGTTCCTCGCGGCGGTGTTCGGCGGAGTGGGCGGCTCGTTTTTTGTCTTCGTGCTCGGCGCGGTCTGGTTCCTCGCGGCAGGTTACTTTCTCATCAAACGCATCACCGGCTTTGAACGTATCGTGGACGCGCTGCGCCGGCTGCGTGCGGGCGACCTCAGCTTCAAGCTGACCGATATGCCGGAGGGCGTGTTTGCTGAAATGGCCGAGGACATTAACTCGCTCGGTGACGGCATGCATGCAGCACTGCAGAACGAAGTCCGCGCGGAACGCATGAAAAGCGAACTGATTACCAACGTCAGCCACGATTTGAAAACGCCGCTGACCAGCATCCTCAACTATTCCGATCTGCTCGGCAAAATGGATTTAACGCCGGAGGAGGCGAACGACTACGCCCGCATTATCCATCAAAAGGGTCTGCGGCTCAAGAATCTGACGAGCGACCTGTTCGATATCTCCAAGGTGCAGTCGGGCGCAGAGCAGATCATCAGCGAACGGCTGGATGCGTGCACGCTCGCCCGGCAGGCGCTCGCGGAGCAGGACAAGGCCGTGCAGGAGAGCGGCTTGACCGTCAAAGCCGCCATTCCCGAGCGGGAGCTGCCTATATGGGCGGACGGACGCAAGCTGTCCCGCGTGCTGGAGAATCTCATCGGCAACTGCGTGAAATATGCGCTCAAGGGCACGCGCGTGTTCCTCTCTGTTGCAGAGGAGAACGGTCAGGCCATTATTGAACTCAAAAACACCGCCAACTACGAGATGGACTTTGCAGCCGACGAAATTACCGAACGGTTTGTCCGCGGTGACGCGGCGCGCTCGACCGAGGGCAGCGGTCTGGGTCTCGCTATCGCAAAAAGCTATACCGAGGCCTGCGGCGGCACGTTCGATGTCTCGGTGGACGGCGATCAGTTTAAGGTGCGTATCGGCTTTCCGGTGTACGGTATGACTGCAAAGTAAATTCTTCGCGGAAATGGAAATCTTATCTTGTAATTTGGATTACAACCGCTATAATAGGAATTGACAAGAAACTGCGCGAGCGGTAAGGGCAACACCGCAGCTTCAATCATGCGGTATTGCCCGGGACAAGAAAGGCGGAAAGAATTATGATTACGACTGCAAGCGAACATCAGGTAGATAAGGTAGAGCAGATGGCTGGCGGCAAGGGCCGCGTTATCATCGAGCGCCTGCTCGGAGAGAAGGAGCTGGACGGCAAGTGCGGCCTGTATGCAAAGGTAACCATCGAGCCGTGGTGCACGCTCGGCTTCCACGAGCACCACGGCGAGACCGAGACCTATTACATCCTGAGCGGTGAAGGCTCGTATAACGATGGTGAGAAGTCCTATCCGGTCAAGGCGGGCGATGTGACCTTCTGTCCGGATGGCACCGGTCATGCGCTGGATAATACCGGCGATACCGACCTCGTGTTCATGGCACTGATCATTATGAAGTAAGCGCAGAGACGCAAAGAACCCGAAGCCTTGGCTTCGGGTTCTTTTTGTGTGTAATTGAGAATGGAGAATTGAGAATGGAAAATGAACGCAGTTTCTTTCTGGTTTATGCAGGGTGTATCGTATGGGAGTACAGTGTGCGCCCGTAGCACGACCGAACGCGCCCGGTTAACGGTGTTTTGGGTGCCTCTACGGTTAGGTGTTTGCAAATGAATTGACAAATGGCGGGGCGCTCCGGAGTGGTCTCTCTTGCATTTTGGGCAATTCACCCTCTGAGGGCACTCAACCCTACGGAGTATGTAGAACGGGTGCTGTTTTCACGAGGTTTACCATTATATTCATCATTTATTTTCTGTTTTCAATTCTCCGTTTGCAACACGGGAAATAAAATTTCAGACAAAACAAAACAGGCTCGGATAAACCGAGCCTGTTTTGCTGTGATCGGGAGGTGTGATCCGATCACAAAGAAGAAAAGAGTAAAAAAGAAAGGAAAAAGAGAGATAGTCAATTAGTAAAGCTGTGTTTTACAGCGTTTGTGCTGTTTTTAAGCACTTTCTTTGAACAATTACAGTATAGCGTGGTTTTCGTCAAAATGCAAGAAAAAATGTTCGGCAGTTTGTATAAAAATACTACAAAATTTTTCAGCGGGAATTGTGCTTTGCGTTGAGCGTGTGAAAAACCGCCATCTCTCAAACCGCTTCGTTTGTGAAAAATCGCGTCTGGTGGAAATCTATCCCTTGACATATTGCTCATATTGTATATAATGAGTATATACAATAAAAGAGGGAGGGACGGCATGGACATCATAGTATCCAACATGGACAGCACACCGATCTACGAGCAGATCACACGTCAGATCAAGGCGAAAATCCTCGGCGGAGAGCTGCAGCCGGGGGAGGCGCTGCCGTCTATGCGCTTGCTGGCGAAGGAGCTGCGCATCAGCGTTATCACGACTAAGCGTGCGTATGAGGAGCTTGAGCGCGAGGGCCTTATCACCAGCCAGACCGGACGCGGCAGCTTTGTTGCACCGGTCAGCAGCGAACGTCTGCGGGAAGCGCAGCTTCGCACGGTGGAAGACCACCTGACGGACGCTGTGCAGGCGGCAAGACTGGCCGGACTGTCTGCGGACGAGTTCGCAGAGCTGGCACGGACACTGTTTGAGGAGGAAGGATTATGAGAGAGAATGCACTGGAGCTGCACGGCGTCTGCAAGAAATACGGCGGCTTTGCGCTCCGCAATGTGGGATTTACCCTGCCGAGAGGCACGGTAATGGGTTTAATAGGAGAAAACGGTGCCGGAAAGACAACGACCATCAAGGCGGTGCTCGACCTCATCCGGCCGGACAGCGGCGAGATTACCGTGCTGGGGGAACACGGCTCGAATCCGTCCGTCCGTGAAAAGATCGGCGTGGTGCTCGAGGACGGCGGTTTCCCGAGCACGATGAGCGCCGTACAGGTGAGCACGCTGCTCGGCAGAGCATACAAAAACTGGAATGCGGAGCAGTTTGCGTCGTACATCGAAAAATTCGGCATTGACCGAGAAAAGGCCATCAGGGACTACTCCAAGGGCATGAAAACCAAGCTGAATATCGCGGCAGCGCTGTCTCATGACGCGGAGCTGCTGCTGCTTGATGAGCCGACGAGCGGCCTTGATCCGGTCGTGCGGGATGAGGTGCTCGATCTGCTGTACGACTTCATGCAGGACGAAAATCACGCGATTTTGTTGTCCAGTCATATCACGAGCGATTTGGATAAAATCGCGGACGAGATCACCTTCATCCACAAGGGCGAGGTGTTGCTGAGCGAGCCGCGCGACGAACTGCTCGACACCTGCGGTATACTGCGCTGCACCGCCGATCAGCTGGATGCCCTTGACCCGTCCGCCGTGCGGGCAAAGCGCGTGGGTGCATTCGGCTGTGAGGCCTTGGTAAGACGTGACGGCGTACCGGAAAACTGGTCGGTCGAGCCGGTCAACATCGAACAGATCATGCTGTTTCTGACGAGAGAGGAGGACGCAAGATGAAAGCAATGCTGTATGCGGACTGGATGAATCTGCGCCGGTCGATGAAGGCAATTTTGATAGTGGTGGCTGTCATTGCGGTGGCTTCACTGACGTGGGAAAACAATGCGTCGTTCGTGTCGTTTATTCTGGTGATGCTGTCGCTGATGGTGCCCGCAACGCTGATGAGCAGTGACCGAGCCTACGGCTGGGATAAGCTCAGTCTGTCGCTGCCCATCTCCCGAAAAGACGTGGTGAGCAGTAAATTTGTGCTCTGTCTGCTGGTGAATCTGGTAACTTTCCTGCTGGGAACCGCGTACATTGCGAGTATGGATATTTTTTACGGCAATGCAATGGCAGAGAATATGCTCGGTCTGCTGGCGTGCGAAGCGGTTGGTCTGGCACTGACCGGCATTGACATGGCGCTCATCCTGCGGTTTGGTCCGGATCGCGGACGGTATTTCCTCATTGGCGTGGTGTGGGTGCCGATCATCCTGCTGACCGTCGTCAAAAAGCATCCGGCATTCAATAAACTTGTGCAGGCGGTCGGCGGCATGGACAGCTGGTCGGTCGGACAGCTTACGGCGTTCTTCGGCGGACTGGTGATCGTCGGGACCATCGTGTATGCAGTGTGCTGGCGCATTGGTGTGGGCATTTACCGGAAAAGAGAGCTGTAAATGAATAAAATCCCTTTCGCTCCATATAAATAGGAACGGGAGGGACGGAGAATGAAGATTTTCAGCTTTACACTGCCTCTGGCGGTCGGTGGACTTGCGGCCGGGCTGACGATGGGCAGCATGTCGCAGTATGCGGCGCTGGTGCAGCCGCCGTTTGCACCGCCGGCATGGATATTCCCCGTTGCGTGGACGATTCTGTATGTGCTCATGGGATGGGCGAGTCTGCGCGTGCGGCAGTCCGGCTCGCCGGAGCGAAGCAACGCGCTTGCGCTGTATTACACGCAGCTTGCAGTGAATTTCGTGTGGCCGCTGCTGTTTTTTCGCGTTGGACTGTACGGAACGGCGTTCTGGTGGCTGATTCTGCTGCTGACACTCGTGCTCGTCACCGCAAGGGCGTTTTACCGCATTGACAAGCAGGCGGGATGGCTGCTCGTGCCATACCTGGTCTGGCTGGTGTACGCGGCTTATCTCAATGCCGGTGTCTGGTTCCTGAATAAATAAAAGGGAGCAAATCGTGTGATTTGCTCCCTTTCTGTTACTCATATCTCAGCTTTACGTTTTCTGCATTGCACAGATCAACGTACTCCTTCGGCGGTTCGCAGTCGGTGATGAAGGCGGTCAGGTCCTTGAGGTGGCAGAACGTGACGATCGCTTCCTTGCCGATCTTGGACGAATCGACCATGCCGTAGATGTTATCCGCGCGGTGAACAACGGCACGCTTGATCTCGGCTTCGAGGAAGGTGGTGTTGGTCATGCCTGCAGTCAGCGACACGCCGGTCGCGCCCATGAACGCCTTGTTGATACGCATGGTGGACAGCGCTTCGATCGCGGACAGGCCGACAAACGAATCTGTAGTCGGGCTGTAAATGCCGCCGAGCGAGATAATATTAAGGTTATCGTACTTGGAGGCCTCGCTCAGCGCGCCGAGCGAGTGTGTGATGATTGTAATTCGCTTTTTTGCCACAAGAAACCGCAGCAGACACAGGGTGGTCGTGCCGGAGTCGATAAAAATGGTATCGCCATCCGCGACCTCCTCGGCGGCCAGACGGCCGATGAGAGACTTGTCGATCTGGTTGAGACCCGAACGGATGGGCGTCGGCACGGCACCGGACGGCACCGTAGCGGTCACGCCGCCGTATACCTTGGTGATGTGACCGCGCTGCTCAAGCTCGTTCAGGTCGCGGCGGATGGTATTCTTGGACACGCCAAAAACCTCGCACAGCTCGTCAATGCTGACGGTCTCGCGCGAGATGACATATTGCTCTATCGAATTGAGACGGCTGACTTTCATATTCACAGCTCCCACATAATAATATCCGCCCAGTAGTATCCGAATGTATCCACAATGTTTTCTTTAGTTTATCAAATTTGTAACCAAATGTCCACTGCTCCGAAGAATGGGAATATGACATGGATTTGGAGAAAAAGGTCGGAAATACATGAAAACTCGCGGCGAAGAACGGCAAAAAGTGAGAAAAATCCGTAAAACCGCCTTTTGAAAATAATTTCTGACAGCGAGCGGGGAGAGAAGCGCTAACCCGTCTGCGGGGAGAGGGATACGCAGACAAACAGCAGAAACAGGGCGGGATACCCCTTTTGAAAATATATTTTTACCGTTTTGCAAGAGGTTTACCAACAAAATAAATACATATAACCAGCAGATAACCAACAAATTACCTAATTTTACTCGAAATAAATTAGATATTTTCCATAAGGCGTTTGAATGAAATTGGAATTTTGCGAACAAATGCAGGAATTTCGGTTGAAATTTTGGCGGTTTGGTGATACACTTGTATTCGTAAAACAGTGGCATTGTGCCGCTGTACGCTGGAACCTGTTCCGCGGAGAGAAAATTATATTTTGAATTAGGCAGGTGTATGCAATGCAGAAAGCAGAAAAGATGCAGGAGCTTCGTGTATTTGCTCAGGAAATCCGTGTGGAGACCCTGAAGACCGTCGGTTCGCTTGGCTTCGGCCACGTTCCGGGTGCAATGTCCGTTATTGATGCGCTGGCAGTTCTGTACGGCGAAGTAATGAAGGTTGATCCGAAGAACCCGCATTGGGAAGATCGTGACTGGTGCGTACTGTCCAAGGGCCACGCTGGTCCGGCTATGTACGCTACCCTCGGTCTGAAGGGTTTCTACCCGGTTGAGGACGCTTATACCCTCAATCAGCCGCACACCAATTTCCCGTCCCATACCGACCGCACCAAGACCCCCGGTGTTGACCTGACGACCGGTTCTCTCGGTCAGGGCATGTCCACCGCTACCGGTGCTGCTCTGGGCAACAAGCTCGACGGCCGCGACAGCCATGTATTCGTATTTGTTGGCGACGGCGAGTGCGATGAGGGCCAGGTTTGGGAGGCTGCACAGTTCGCAGCTCACTACAAGCTGGACAACCTCGTTTGCTTCGTAGACGACAACAAGTACCAGCTCGACGGTGCTGTTGACAAGGTTATGAGCCACGGCAAGGGCATCGGTGCTAAGTTCGCAGCATTTGGCTGGAACGTGATCGAGCTGCAGGACGGCAATGACGTAGAGCAGATCTACGACGCTGTTCAGCTCGCTTACGACACCAAGGGCGTACCGACTTGCATCGTCCTGAACACCGTTAAGGGCCTGGGCGCCACCTTTGCTGAAGGCACTGGCGCGCACTCCTCTCAGCCGACTAAGGAGCAGTGGGATGAAGCCATTGCTGCTGCTGAGAAGAAGCTCGCTGAGATCAAGGCACAGTAAGGGAGGGTATTGAACATGAGCTTTACTTTGATTGGCAAGCACGAGAAGGATTCTCGTAACAACCGTGACGGTTACGTTACCGCTATGCTGGACCTGATGGAGAAGGACAGCAAGGTTATGCATGTTGACTGCGACCTCGAGAACTGCATCAATACCGGCAAGCTGGCTAAGGCTTTCCCGGAGCAGACCGTAAACGCAGGTATCGCAGAGGCTAACGCTATGGGCGTTGCTGCAGGTCTTGCTGCTACCGGCCGCACCGTATTCATGCACTCCTTCGGCTGCTTCGCTTCCCGCCGTGCATTTGACCAGGCATTCATGTCCGCAGCTTACGCTAAGCTGCCGGTACACGTTATCGGTTCCGACCCCGGCGTATGCGCTGCATACAACGGCGGTACCCACATGCCGTTCGAGGACTGCGCTCTGTACATGTCCGTACCGGAAGCAGTTGTTATCGACCCGGTTGACTTCGCTCAGATCAACTGCCTGACCAAGAAGCTGGCAGCATCCGGCAAGTTCTCCTACATGCGTATGATCCGTAAGGGCTTCACCACCGTTTACGGCGATGGCTCTGACTTCGAGATCGGCAAGGGCGTTACCCTGAAGGAAGGCAAGGACGTAGCTATCATCGCTTCCGGCATCATGGTAGACGAGGCACTGAAGGCTCAGGAGCAGCTGGCTGCTGAGGGTATCTCTGCCAAGGTTATCGATATGTTCACCTGGAAGCCGCTCGACGAGCAGCTCATCCTCGATTCCGCTGCTGAGTGCGGCGCTATCGTAACTGCTGAGAACCATCAGGTAAAGGTTGGTCTGGGTTCTGCTGTTGCTAACGTTGTTATCAAGAACAACCCGGTTCCGATGGAGATGGTAGGCGTTGAGGATCGCTTCGGTCAGGTAGGCGCTGAGTCCTTCCTGCGCGAGGAGTACGGTCTGACCGCTGCTCACATCGTAGAGGCTGCTAAGAAGGCTATCGCTCGCAAGAACGGCTAAGTTTTCCCGCAGATACGCGAAGTAAAATTGCATCGAAAAGCGTTCCGACGTATGTCGGAACGCTTTTTTGTCGTTACATTGCACAGAAGCAAACGCAGATTTTGCATGGTCTGGAAATAGACAATATCACCCAAATCTGCTACACTGTAAGCACAACAGTAAAAGGAGGAGGTGTACCACATGAAAAAACGGTACGCGGCAGGACTGGCGCTGGCTCTTGTGGGGATTTTGAGCGGGTGCGGACAAACGGCGGCAGACAACACCATGCACCTTGCACCGGTGGAGCTGTCCGAGGAGCAGGAGGAGCTGATTTGGCTGACCGGTACGAGTACGACTGCCAACACGTTCTTTTTGTATGAATTTTCCGGCAACCACACAGATGCCAACGGCATGGAGATTCATCATTACATCTGGAAAGACAGCCAGTGGACGCCGTATAAAGGCCGTGATGGACTGGTTTCGGGCATGTATCAGATGGATTTGAACGGTCAGCCGGGCAAAATTGCGCTGCGGCGTGACGGTGACATCAATGCGAATTTCGCGATCGAGGTGCACTATCCGGATGGCGGCTGGTCGCACCTGGCAGCAGAGCCGAAAGAGATAGAAGGTCTGGTGGTTGGTGAAAATTCCGTGGCGGTTGGCACGATGGAAGAGCCGATTGACGATTTGGCTGTCGGTGTGGAAACGCCAATCCTCATTCGAGTGTACCGCAAGGGTGATACCTTGCGTCCGGTGACGGTTGCGGCGTTCAATGACCCGGAAAACAGCAAAGCTGTACAGGAAGGCGTTTACGCGGAAGTGTACACTGTCATTTTTATTCAGAAGTAAAGACAAAACTTGATAAAAGGAGGTTATCACATGAAAAAACGATACGCAGCAGGACTGGCACTGGCTCTTGTGGGGATTTTGAGCGGGTGCGGGCAGGCAGAGACACAGCCGGCGGATAATACGATTTCCATCACGCCGGTGGAGCAGGCTACGACAGAGAAACAATCGGGTGCGGTTGTAGAGTATCATTTTTCCGGCAACAACACAGAAGCCAACGGAATAACATTCAACAGCTACACATGGGATGGCAATGCGTGGCAGAACATGGACAAACCTATCGGTGCGTATGGTATGGGTCTGAATAGCGGCACCGGCAAAATCATTTTCCGGCATGATGCCGATACAATCAATGCGGCGTATGATATTGAGATGACGTTCCCGAGTGGCGGCGCTTCGACCCAGTATGGAGATTCGTCCGAGCTGAGCAAACTGCCAACGGACAACCTGACAGTGGCTGTCGCGGGACAGAAGAAGCCAATCGACGATTTAGCAGTCGATGTAGAGATACCGCTTGTTGTGCGTGTGTTTAACACGGATGGAGCAACGCACACGGTAGATATCAATGCGTTTATCGAACCAGATAGCAGCGAAGAATTGAAAAACTGCATCTATGCGGATGCCATTACGGCAACATTCGTATATGACGACAGCATTCCTAAATAAAACATGCAATGCCCTGACCTCTCGTCAGGGCATTTTTCTCTTTACGCCAACTGCGAATTTCACTATAATAGAGGGAGCAGAAAGGGGAGAGAACCATGTCCCAAACAGACAGCCCACTGGGCACCGCACCGGTCGGCAAGCTGGTTCTGCAGCTTGCCATACCGGCCATGCTGGCACAGTTTGTCAATATTCTATACAGCGTGGTCGATCGCATGTATGTCGGCCACATCGCGGGCGCGGGCGATGCGGCGCTGGCCGGTGTCGGCGTGTGCGCGCCTGTGGTGACCATGATAACCGCCATCGGTGCGCTCATCGGCTTCGGCGGCGGACCGCTGATGAGCATCCGCATGGGGCGGCGCGACATGGACGGCGCCCGTCAGATCATCACGAACAGCTTCTACCTTTTGCTGGCGCTGAGCGTGCTGGCGACCGTGCCGCTGCTTATTTTCAAGCGGCAGATCCTGTTCACCTTCGGCTGCAGCGAGCTCCTGTGGGACTACGCGCAGGCGTACTTTACGACCTATGTTTCCGGCACGGTGTTCGCATTACTGAGCTACGGACTCAATCAAATTACAATGAGTCAGGGATTTTCCGGTACCGCAATGCGGTCGGTTATGCTCGGAGCGGCCGTAAATATCGCACTTGACCCAGTGTTCATTTTTGCGCTGCACATGGGCGTGCGCGGAGCCGCTCTTGCAACCGTGCTGTCGCAGGCGTGCTCGACGGTGTACATTCTGCGGTTCCTGTTCAGCGGCAGAGCTGCTGTCCGCATTACCCGTCAGCCGGTCAATTTTGGCTGGATGCGCCGTATCGTGCAGGTCGGCTTGTCGCCTGCGCTCATCATCGCGCTCGATAACGTGCTGCTCATCTCCATCAATGTCATGCTGCGCAAATACGGCGGCGCAGACAGCGATATGCTCATCGCGTGTGCTGCCATCATGCAGAGCTTCATGCTCATCATCACCATGCCGCTCGGCGGAATAACGGCGGGCACGCAGTCCATTCTCGGCTATAACTACGGCGCGTGCGACGAAAAACGCGTCATGAAGGCGTTTCGGTGCATTGTGCTGCTGTGCCTCGTGTTCTGCGGCATCATGTTCCTGCTCGCGCAGACGGTCTCGGGCGCTTTTGTCAAAATCTTCACCAAAGACCCGGTGTATATTGATATGGCGGCGTATATGATCCA
Organism: Butyricicoccus sp. OF27-2pH9A; assembly: GCF_027693185.1. NCBI lineage: Bacteria > Bacillati > Bacillota > Clostridia > Eubacteriales > Butyricicoccaceae > Butyricicoccus > Butyricicoccus sp. OF27-2pH9A. Next base: position 155,050 of record NZ_JAQEXK010000001.1, on the reverse strand, counting down.
CACCTACTCGCTCGGCGTGCTCGGACTGACCATCCAGTACCCGTTCGTGGACGGCATGACCGGCATGGGCCTTGTCAAATGGGGACTGACGTTTTCCATGCTCCGCAAGGGCATTTTCCTTGTCAGCGTGTTCGTCCTGCCGCCGATTTTCGGGGCAACGGCCGTTATGTTTTCTGAGCCGCTGTCCGATGTCGTGTCGGCGGTGTTCTCCGGCTGCGCGGCCATGTTCCTCTTGCCGAAGCTGGTGGCGAAACAATGCTGCAAGTAGAGTGAAGAGTTGAGAGTGAAGAGCATGAGAAGTTTAACCTTCTTCATGCTATTGCATTACACATAAAATCTAAATCGTAGGGTGCGACAAGGTGTACCTTTATGATAATATGAAAAACGGAGAAACACGATGAATCATTACGTTCATTCTCCGTCCTTTATCCTACATCCTCAATTACTTCCCGCTCTTTGTACAAACTACCCCTTTACGAACGCATTTCTACTCTGTATAATAAGGTAAGATAGAAAACTCTTTCCGTCGAACGGAACAAGAACGATAACGGAGGAACAGAACATGGACGTTAAGGAACGCGCACTGCAGGCACATGAAAAATGGGGCGGCAAGATTGAGGTCGTGGCCCGCTGTGAGGTAAACAGCAAGGACGATCTGTCGATCGCGTACACGCCGGGTGTTGCCGAGCCGTGCCTCAAGATTAAGGACGATCCGTCTCTCAGCTACACCTATACGCGCCGCCACAATCTGGTTGCGGTCATCACGGACGGCACCGCGGTGCTCGGTCTGGGCGATATCGGTCCGATTGCCGGCATGCCGGTCATGGAGGGCAAGTGCGCGCTGTTCAAGGCGTTCGCTGACGTGGACGCGTTCCCGCTCTGTGTGGCTTCCAAGGATGTGGACGAGATCGTACGCACCATTCAGCTGATCTCCGGCTCGTTCGGCGGCATCAACCTCGAGGACATCGCGGCTCCGCGCTGCTTTGAGATCGAGCGCCGACTCAAGGAGGTCTGCGACATTCCGGTATTCCACGATGACCAGCACGGCACGGCTGTCTGCTGCGGTGCGGCTCTGCTCAACGCCTGCCGCCTGACCGGCCGCAAGGTGGATGAGATCAAGATGGTCGTCAACGGCTGCGGCGCGGCTGCTATCGCCGTTACCAAGTTCCTGATGTTCCTCGGCGTCAAGCACATCACGATGGTCGAGCGCTTCGGCATCGTCTGCGAGGGCGATGAGCGTCTGAATCCGGCACAGCAGGAGATGGCCAAGGTCACCAACCGCGAGCACATGACAGGCACGCTGGCCGATGCTGTCAAGGGTGCGGACGTATTCTTCGGCATGTCTGCTCCGCAGGTGCTCACTGCCGAGATGGTCTCCACCATGGCAAAAGACCCGATGGTATTCGCTATGGCAAATCCGGTGCCCGAAATCTGGCCGGAGGACGCAAAGAAGGGCGGCGCTGCCGTTGTCGGCACCGGCCGTTCGGACTATCCGAACCAGATCAACAACGTGCTTGCGTTCCCGGGTATTTTCCGTGGCGCACTTGATGTTCGCGCAAGCGACATCAACGAGGAGATGAAGCTGGCAGCGGCTAAGGCGATCGCGGCCTGCGTTTCCGATGAGGAGCTGAATGCGGAGTATATCATGCCGATGGCGTTCGACAAGAAGGTCATCCGTTCGGTAGCAGATGCCGTTGCACAGGCTGCCCGCGATTCCGGTGTGGCCCGTATCTGAGCGCAGCAGACGAAAAGTTACAGATAAGACAAAATCAACCGCGCGGGAACAATCTCGCGCGGTTTTTGCGCAAAAGTGCGTGCACGCACACGCACAAGTTCGCGGAATGACAAAAACAGCGGATTGCACAACTCGGCTTTGTGAAAAAATGCGTTTGACATTTACAGTGCATAAGGGTACAATAAGAATAACAAAAATGCGTTTGTTCTGCGCAGACGCAGAGAGAAGATTATGGAGGGAATAACTATGTTAGATCCGAAGAAAGTAAGACTGGGTATCTGCCCGATCGGCTGGTCCAATGATGATATGTGGGATCTCGGCGACGAGAACACCTTCCAGCAGTGCATCTCTGAGATGAAGCTCGCTGGTTTCGACGGTTGCGAAGTAGGCCATAAGTATCCGGAGGACAAGACCGTCCTCAAGCACATGCTGGACGCCCGCAACCTGACCATCGCTTCCAAGTGGTTCTCCTCTTTCCTGGTTGACAAGCCGTACGAAGAGGTAGAGGCTGAGTTCATCAAGGAGCTGGATTACCTGTCCTACGTTGGCGCTACCGCTATCAACGTATCCGAGCAGTCCGGTTCTATTCAGGGTCAGCTCGATACGCCGGTTCTGGACGACAAGAAGCGCGTTCTGACCGACGAGGAGTGGGATCGCTTCACCACCGGCCTGAACAAGCTGGGCAAGCTGTCCATGGAGAAGTACGGCATCCGCACCTGCTTCCATCATCACATGGGCACCGTATGCCAGACCGTTGAGGAGACTACCCGCCTGATGGAGAACACCGACCCGAAGTATGTATTCCTGTGCTTCGATACCGGTCACTTCACCTTCGCTGGCGAGGATCCGGTAAAGATGCTCGAGAAGTTCGCTGACCGTGTTGGTCACGTTCATCTGAAGAACATGCGCATGCCGCTGGTTGAGAAGGCTCGCGCTGAGCACTGGTCTTTCCTGGATGCAGTTCGCGCAGGCGCTTTCACCGTACCGGGCGATCCGGACGGCTGCGTAGAGTTCGACGCTGTATTCGATCTGCTTGACAAGGCTGGCTACACCGGCTGGATCATGGTAGAGGCAGAGCAGGATCCGGCTAAGGCTAATCCGTTCGAGTACGCTAAGATGGGCCGTGAGTACATCACTGCACACACCGGTCTGGGCGGCGAGGTTGTTCTGAAGAAGTAATTCTTCGCATATCGCGCAATAAAGCACGAAACCGAGGGCAGTTGCCCTCGGTTTTTTGCGTTCCCCAAAGGATATATGTCGTTAAGAACCGTTTGCACCGACCGGAAGCCTCCCCTGAAAGGAGAGGGGAACCGCCGAACGGCGGTGGAGGGGGTTGCCGTACCCACGGCAGAGGATTTCGCACGCTGCGGCGTGCGGGAATGTTGCCGCTGCACGCGGCGGGCGCACAAGAGGGTAGACAACCTGCGGTTTTCCACCCTCTTGTGAATCACCCCTTTTCCTGCAAGGGCTTGGGTGCAGATGGTAGACTGCGTAAGCATGAAAAAGGGGAACGGCAGTCGGGTTACCGTTCCGTAGGGCAGACCAATGTGTCTGCCCATTTCTTTACCTATACGCAATGTCAGATACCTTTCTGCTACACATACGGTTTAGTCTACGCAGGCGCGGCATACCCGTGCCGCGCAACATTTTTACCTGTGCAGATTATCCAAATCCTGCGATTGCAGCCGGTTTGTGCCGAAAAACGAGTTGCGCGGCACTGTTATGCCGCGCGTAGCGGCAATCCCCGCCGCAGTCTACGGCAAAACGCTTCGCCCGGAAGCGGTGAACCGCCTGCGCGGTTCGGATGCCCCGAAAAACCGGTGCCGAAACCCCTCAGTCGCAGCAAGCTGCGCCAGCTCCCCTTTCAGGGGAGCCTGCAACCGTCCGGAGGGCGCAAACCGCTTCGCCTTTTATTCATTTGCCGCTATATAAATCGTTGCAAATTCTCCGAAAATAGGGTAGAATAGTAAACAGGAATAGAATAAGGAGTGTGGAGCATGGAAGCACAGAAATATAAGCGCGTACTGATCAAGATCAGCGGCGAAGCCCTTGCGGGCGATAAGCATTTCGGCCTGAACTTTGATGTCATCGGTCCGGTATGCGATGTGATCAAAAAATGCAACGAAGAGGGCTGCGAGATCGGCATTGTTGTCGGCGGCGGCAACTTCTGGCGCGGCGTAAAGGACGGCGGCGGCAAGATGGAGCGCACCCGCGCGGACCACATGGGCATGCTGGCAACCACCATCAACGCACTGGCTCTGCAGGATGCTCTGGAGCAGCGCGGCGTGGACGTTCGCGTACAGACCGCTATCGAGATGAACAAGATCGCTGAGCCGTACATCCGTTCCCGCGCGACCCGTCACCTCGAAAAGGGCCGTGTCGTTATCTTCGGCTGCGGCACCGGCTGCCCGTTCTTCTCGACCGACACTGCAGCGGTTCTGCGTGCGGCAGAGATTGGCGCGGATGTTATCCTGCTGGCAAAGAACGTAGATGGCGTGTACGATTCCGACCCGGCTGTCAACCCGGATGCCAAGAAGTACGACCAGCTGAGCTACATGGACGTGCTCAATCAGGGTCTCGGCGTTATGGATTCCACGGCAACCTCGCTGTCCATGGATAACCATATCCCGATTCTGGTATTCGCGCTTTCCGACCCCGAAAATATTCACCGCGCTGTTAACGGCGAAAAGATCGGCACGATCGTTGAGGAGGTAAAATAATGAAGGAACAGATCAAGTCCCACGAGGCAAAAATGCAGAAAACGCTGGACGTGCTCTCCAAGGAGCTGGCAGCAGTTCGCGCAGGCCGCGCAAACCCGGCGGTTCTCGATAAGATCACCGTTGAGTATTACGGTGCACCGACCCCGCTGAATCAGGTTGCGGCAATTTCTACTCCCGACCCGCGCACGCTGGCCATCCAGCCGTGGGACGGCTCGGTGCTCAAGGCCATCGAGAAGGCGATCCAGGTCTCCGACCTCGGCATCAACCCGCAGAACGACGGCAAGCAGATTCGTCTGAACTTCCCGCCGCTGACCGAGGAGCGCCGCAAGGAGCTCATCAAGGGCGTTTCCAAGACCGGTGAGGAGGCCAAGGTTGCACTCCGCAACATCCGCCGTGATGCACTGGACAAGTTCAAGGCAGCGCAGAAGAAGAGCGAGATCACCGAGGACGAGCTGCACGACGGCGAGGACAAGATGCAGAAGCTGACCGATAAGTACGTCAAGGAAATCGACGCTATGGTTTCCAAGAAGTCTAAGGAACTCGCTGAAGTTTAATTCAGGGGGAAGTCCGCTGCCTGCAGCGGCATGAAATCGGATTTTCGCAGAAAATCCGTAAAAAGCGGGAGCATGTATCTCGCTTTTTACACAAGGGAGCATAGCTGTGTGCCGCAAAGTGGCGCGCAGATGTGCTCGCAGGACGTATCCGAGCGTTTGCTCGGTACGTTCCGATCGACCGAAAACGTGTTTTCGGTCGAGGAGCGAAGCGACATTGGGGGCGGCGGATTCGTCGCCCTTTTGCATGAAATTGGCAGGAAAACCTGCCGCAAGAGGGATAAACAGGGAGGAAACAGGTTGGGTCTGTTCACACGAAAAAAGAAGGATAACGCGCCCGAAAACCGTTCGGTGCCGCGTCATATTGCGGTCATCATGGACGGCAACGGCCGCTGGGCCAAGAAACGCGGTCTGCCGCGCAAGGCCGGTCACAAGGTCGGCGCGGAGACGTTCCGCACCATTGCCACCTACTGCAAGGACATCGGCGTGCAGTATTTCACGGTCTATGCATTCTCTACCGAAAACTGGAAACGTCCGCAGGACGAGGTGGATGCGCTGATGAACCTGTTCCGCTCCTATCTGAAGGAAGCGGCGGAAACCATGTTCGAGCGCGGCGTAGCCGTGCGCGTGCTGGGCGACCTGACCGTTCTGCCGGAGGATATCCGCGCGCAGATCGCGGAGGTGGACGCGATTGCCGATCGGCTTGGTCCGGACGCGGCAACAGCCTCGCTGTGTATCAATTACGGCGGCCGTGACGAGATCAAAAACGCCGTCCGTGCTATCGCGGAGCAGGTGAAAGCCGGCGAACTGGCACCCGAGGATATCACCGAGGATACCATCACCGCCAACCTGTATACCGCGCACATGCCCGATCCCGACCTCATCATCCGTCCTTCGGGCGAGATCCGCACGTCCAACTTCCTGCTGTGGCAGTCCGCCTACTCGGAGTATTACTTCACCGATGTGCTGTGGCCGGACTTCAAAACCACCGATCTGGATGCGGCAATCGACAATTATAACAACAGAAACCGTCGTTTTGGCGGCGTTTAATATCCAATTAGGGTGATAAAACTATGAAAGCAAGAGTATTGTTTGGCGTATTCGGCTTTGTTTTTGTGCTGCTGGCGCTGTATGTGTTCCCGCCGATCGTGCTGGAGCTTGTCGTGGCGGCGCTGTGCGTGTTCGCCACCTATGAGGTGCTCGGCTCGACAAAACTGGTGCGCAACCACTTGGAACTGCTGCTCGCAATGGCCGTCTCGCTGGGACTGGCTGTCGGGCATTTCAGCATCCTGCCGCTGCGGCTCGAGAGCGTGATGCAGGGCCTGGTGTTGGTGCTCCTGTTCGGCTCGTTCGCCATCGAACTGAAATATCACGACGTCATGAAGGCTTCGCAGGTCTCGTGGGCGTTTTTCGGCGGACTTGTCGTGCCGTACCTGCTGCTCAGCCTGCTGCGTATTTTCCAGATGAACTACCACCACGGTGCGTTCATCGTGCTGCTGCCGCTGCTTGCTGCCTGGGGCGCGGATACCTGCGCTCTGTTCTCGGGCATGCTGTTCGGCAAGCATAAGCTGGCGCCGGTCGTCAGCCCGAAAAAGACGGTAGAGGGTGCTATCGGCGGCGTGGTCGGCGGTGCCGTCCTCGTGCTGATCGCGGCTTTGATTATGAACCAGACGCTCGGCCTTGAAATGCCGCTCTGGTCGGCGGTCGTGCTCGGCGCAGTCGGCGCGGTGCTCGGAGAGATCGGCGACCTGTCGTTCTCGGTCATCAAGCGTCAGACCGGCATTAAGGATTACGGACATATTTTCCCGGGCCACGGAGGAGTGCTGGATCGCTTCGACAGCGTGTTGTTCGTAGCGCCTTTCGCGGAGCTGCTCTTTAGAGTCATTTGATAATTGAAAATTGAGAATGGAGAATGGGGAATTGTGGTATCGCGCTTTGCACGGCACCATAATTTTCAATTTTCCATTTTCAATTCTCCATTATCCCCAATCGTTTAACAGGAGAAAAATAATGAAGAAGATTGCGATTTTAGGTTCAACGGGTTCGATCGGCACGCAAACGGTCGATATTCTGCCTTCGATCGACGCCGAAGTCGTCGCATTGACGACCAACCGGCGCATAAACTTATTGGAGGAGCAGGCGCGTGCCCTGCATCCGAAAATGGTCTGCGCGATGGATGAAAACGCAGCAAAGGAGCTGAAAATCAAGCTGGCAGACACCGATATCGAGGTTTTGACCGGCATGGACGGTCTGATCGCCTGTGCCGCAGAGAGCGGCGCGGACATCGTGGTAACGGCGGTTGTCGGCATGGTCGGCCTGCTGCCGACGATGGCGGCCATCAAGGCGGGCAAGGACATTGCGCTAGCGAACAAGGAGACGCTCGTGTGTGCGGGCGGTCTGGTGATGAGCGCTGCAAAGCAGTACGGCGTGCGCATCCTGCCGGTGGATTCTGAGCATTCGGCTATCTTCCAGTGCGTGCAGGCGGCAAACGGCAACCCGATCGACAAAATCCTGCTGACCGCGTCCGGCGGTCCGTTCTTCGGCAAAAAGTTCGAGGAAATGCGCGGCATGACGCGCGAGCAGGCGCTTGCACACCCGAACTGGAGCATGGGTGCAAAAATCACGATCGACTCTGCGACCATGATGAACAAGGGGCTGGAGCTGATCGAAGCCATGTGGCTGTATGATCTGCCGCCGGAGGACATCGAAATTGTCGTCCACCGCGAGAGCATCGTGCACTCGGCGGTGGAGTTTGCGGACGGAGCGGTAATCGCGCAGCTTGGCCTGCCGGATATGCGTCTGCCGATTCAGCTGGCGCTGACGTGGCCGCAGCGTGTGCCGTGCAAGGTACCGCGCATGTCGCTCGCGGAGGTCGCAAAGCTGACGTTCTATGCACCCGACTATGAGGCGTTTCCGGCGCTGAACCTCGCCAAGCACGCCGCCTCCCTCAAGGGCGACCGCGGCGCTGTGCTCAACGGTGCAAATGAGGCCGCAGTCGGTCTGTTTTTGAACGGCAAGATCGGTTTTACCGACATCGCAGAGCGCGTTGCATACGCACTTGATACCATTCCGTACAAGAAGGACATCACGCTGGACGACGTTCTGGCGGCGGACAAAGCCGCGCGAGAGATCGTGCTCGGCTGACCGAAAGGAGCTACGCTTTGCTGCAAATCATTCTGGCAATCCTCGCCTTCGGTGTGCTGGTCATCGTGCATGAGTTCGGACATTTCATCACCGCCAAGCGCGGCGGTGTGCAGGTCAACGAATTCTGGATCGGCATGGGTCCGACCCTCCTCAAGCACGAGTACCACGGCACGCTGTACTGTCTCAAGCTGCTGCCGTTCGGCGGCGCGTGCGTTATGGAGGGCGAGGACGGTGAAAGTGAAAACGAGCACGCCTTCGGCAAGGCGAAGCTGCCGCGCCGCATGCTCATCGTGTGTGCGGGTGCGCTGATGAATTTCCTCGTCGGATTCCTCATCGTGCTGGCGGTCATGCGTCCGAACGGACCGAACGGCGGCTATATCGTCTCCACCATCAGCGAGGTCAATCCGGCGAGCACCGCCGCCGCAGACGGCGGTCTGGAGGCAGGCGACGAAATTCTGAAAATCGACGGCTACCACATCCTCGTGCGGACGGATTTCGATACCGCGCTTGCGCGCACCGGTTCGACCACGCATGAAATTACCGTGCGCCGCAACGGCGAAAAGATGACGCTGCCAACGGTCAAGCTCGAAGCGGCGGTCACGGACGCGAACGGCAACAAGCGCATCGGCATCACCTTTGCGGAGCTGCCTGACAGCCTTGGCATGCACCTCAGCATGAGCGTGCGCACCGCCGTCAACTACGCGCGGCTCGTCTGGTCGAGCGTGGGCATGCTCGTCAGCGGACAGGTCGGCGTGGATCAGCTTTCCGGTCCGGTCGGTGTGGCCGAGGTCATGGCGGATACCGCCAAGTACAGCATGATTTCGTTCTTCCAGCTTGTGGCATTTATCTCGATCAACCTCGGCGTGATGAACCTGCTGCCGCTGCCCGCACTGGACGGCGGTCGGCTCGTGTTCCTCATCATCGAGGGCATTCGCCGCAAGCCCGTGCCGCCCAAGTACGAGGGCTATGTGCACGCGGCAGGACTCATGCTGCTGCTTATGCTGATGGTGTATGTGACCGGGCAGGACGTACTGCGCATTTTTATGCGCAGTAATTGAGAATTGAGAATGGAAAATGAATGTGCGGCGTATAGCGCCGTTATGCAATCATCGCGCAAAGCGCGATACCACAATTCTTCATTCTCCATTTTCCATTTGTGAGAGGTTAGAGCTATGAAAATAACAAAGCAAATCAAGATAAGGGACGTATTGGTTGGCGGCGGCGCTCCCATTGCGGTGCAGTCCATGACCAACACGGACACGCGCGACGCGAAGGCTACTCTGGCGCAGATTCGCGCACTGGCGGACGCGGGCTGCGACATTGTTCGCTGTGCCGTGCCGGATATGCAGGCGGCGGAGGCGCTGCGCGAAATCTGCGCCGGCTCGCCGCTGCCGGTGGTCGCGGACATTCATTTTGACTACCGTCTCGCGCTGGCGGCGATTGAGTCCGGCGTGGACAAGATTCGCCTGAATCCGGGCAACATCGGCGGCGCGGACCGCGTACAGGCAGTCGTGAAGGCGGCAAAGGAACGCCATCTGCCAATCCGCATCGGCGTAAACTCCGGCTCGGTCGAGAAGCACATTCTCGAGAAATTCGGCGGGCCGACGCCCGAGGCGATGGTCGAGAGCGCGCTCTATCACGTCGGTCTGCTGAACGACTGCGATTTTGACGACATCTGCATTTCAATCAAGTCATCCTCGGTGCCGAACACCATGCAGGCCTACCTGCTGGCGAGCGAAAAGACCGATTATCCGCTGCACCTCGGCGTTACCGAGGCGGGCACCGAGTACATGGGCACGATTAAGTCGGCTGCCGGCATCGGCGGCCTGCTGGCGCTCGGCGTGGGCGACACCATCCGCGTGAGCCTGACCGATGATCCGGTCAAGGAGGTCTACGCGGCAAAGGCGATTCTCAAGGCTGTCGGCAGAGCGGAAGAGGGCATCAACGTGGTTTCCTGCCCGACCTGCGGCCGCACGCGCATCAATCTTATCGACATTGCCAAAGAGGTCGAGCAGCGCTGCCAGAGCATTCGCGGCAAGAAGATGAAGGTAGCTGTTATGGGCTGCGTGGTAAACGGTCCGGGCGAAGCGCGTGAAGCCGATCTCGGCATTGCGGGCGGAGACGGCGTCGGCCTGATCTTCCGCCGCGGCGAGATCATCAAAAAGGTGCCGCAGGAGCAGCTTGTGGACGCGTTGATGGACGAAATCGCACATTATGAAGGAGAATAATCGTGGCTGGAAAGCTGATTGATATTTTTCAAAACTGCAAATGTGTAAATGAGGAGAAGCACCTTGCCGCAGGCGAGGTGCGTTCTCTGACATTTGGGGATAATAACACGGTGATGGTCGTGGAACTCGGTCTGCACGAGGTTGTCAGCCGCAAGGTGATTGCCAAGGCGGAAAAGCAGATCGCGGACACCTACGGTCTTGACCGCGTGATGATCGAGCCGCGCTACAACATGCCGGGTGAGCTGTCGAACGCGTACATCAAGTCGCTGTATGACGACATGGCGTACCGCATGCCGTCGGCCAAGGGTCTGCTCGACCACACCAAGTGGGAATTTGCGGACGGTGCGCTCCAGATACCGATGGACGAGGTGAGCGAAAAGCATTTCGCAAACGCACTGCGGCATCTGGAGGCGCGTATTCAGCGGGAGCTGGGGAGAAGCTGTCCGGTGCACGCAGTACGCGCGGATGCACAGGATTTTGCACCTGCACCCGAGCAGGAGGAGAGCCGCGAGGAAATTCTGCACAAGGCTGTGGAGCAAGCAGCGGCAGCCGCGGCGGAAACGCCCAAGCCGAAAAAGCCGCGTCCGGCGCCGCAGCAGCACACCGGCTATCAGCGTCCGCGCGCCGAGAAGGTGCGCGAGGACGACCTCATCTTCGGCAAGCTGATTCAGGACCCCATTGTTTCGGTCAACGAGGCGATTGCCGCCTATGATATGGTGACGATTCAGGGCGAGGTGTTCTTCACCGACAACAAGGACATCCACAGCAAGAAAACCGGCAAGGATTACGTCAAGATTGCGTTTGACATGACCGACCGCACCAATTCCGTGCGCGTTTCCAAGTTCCTTGCGGCGGACAAGGCGGGTGATACGGCATCTAAAATCAAGAAGGGTCTGTACTGCACCGTGCAGGGCAAGATGGTGTATGACACCTTTGCCAAGGAGATGGTACTCGAGCCGACCGGCATCGTCAAGGCGAAAAAGCCGGAGCGACGCGACACCTACGAGGGCATGAAGCGCGTGGAGCTGCATCTGCACACCAACATGAGCGCGATGGACGGCATGAGCAGCACCGCGTCTCTGCTGTGCCGCGCCGCCAAGTGGGGACACCGCGCGATGGCGATCACCGACCACGGTGTGGCGCAGGCGTTCCCCGAAGCGCTGCACGCGCAGGAGGGCAAGCAGAAGGACATCATCGGTGACATGAAGATTATTTATGGCATCGAGGCGTACTACATCAATGACGAGAACAGCATTTCGGTCGTGCGCGGCAGGAGCGCCGAGCCGCTCGACGGCACGTTCATCGTATTCGACCTTGAGACCACCGGACTCAATCCGGCGAGCGAGGAAATCACCGAGATTGCTGCTGTGCGCGTTGTGGAGGGCGAGATTCGTGATTCCTTCCAGACCTATGTCAACCCGCACAAGCCGATTCCGCCGGAAATCACCGAGCTGACCGGCATTTCGGACGAGACGGTAGCAGACGCGCCCGACCTCGATAAAGCCGTGCCGGAATTCCTCGCATGGGCAGGCGAGGGACAGTACCCGCTTGTGGCGCACAACGCAGGCTTCGATATGGGCTTCCTGCGGACGGCCTGCCAGAGACTGGGTATCGAGCGGGAGTTTACAAGCATTGATACCCTCGAGATGAGCCGCCTGATGCTGCCGCACATGCACAAGTTCAAGCTGAACATTCTGGCGAAGGAGCTGCAGGTCGGCCCGTTTGAGCACCACCGCGCGAGCGAGGATGCCGCCGTGCTCGGCCGCATTTACGTCAAGCTGCTGAAAAGGCTCAGGGAGGAGATGCACGCGGTTACGACTGCGGATATCAATCCGGTGCTGGCGGCGACGACCGACCGCAAGAACAAGCTGAAAAACCTGCCGCGCTATCACTTTATCATTCTGGTGAAGAACCAGGCGGGACTGCGAAACCTGTATCAGCTGATTTCCAAGAGCTTTCTGGAATATTACAACAAGCGCCCTATTATGCCGCGCAGCGAACTCATTCGTCACCGTGAGGGATTGATTTTCGGCTCCGCGTGTGAGGCGGGCGAGGTGTTCCGCGCATTGACCAAGGGCGAGCCGTGGGAGGAGATCAAGCGGCTGGCGTCGTTCTACGACTATCTGGAGATTCAGCCGATCGGCAACAACAACTTCATGATCGCAAAGGGCATGGCGAAGGACGAGGAGCAGCTGCGCGACTGGAACCGCGATATTCTCCGCCTGGCGGATGAATTGGGAAAACCGTGCTGCGCCACCGGTGACGTACACTTCCTCGAACCCGAGGATGAGGCGTTCCGCCGTATCCTGATGGCGGGTCAGGGCTTCTCCGATGCGGACAATCAGGCGCCGCTGTACTTTAAGAGCACGGATGAAATGCTGAAGGAATTTTCCTATCTCGGTGAGGACCGGGCGTATGAGGTGGTCGTGAAGAACACCAACATGATTGCCGACATGTGTGACGTGATTCGTCCGGTGCCGAGGGAAAACTACCCGCCGCACATCGACGGCTGTGAGGACGATCTGCGCAACATGTGCTATGAAAAGGCCAAGCGTATCTACGGCGATCCGCTGCCCGAGCCGGTGCAGGCGCGGCTTGACCGTGAGCTTGGCTCCATCATCGGCAACGGCTACGCGGTTATGTACATTATCGCGCAGAAGCTGGTTACCAAGTCCCTTGCGGATGGCTATCTGGTCGGCTCGCGCGGTTCGGTCGGCTCGTCGCTCGCGGCGTTCATGTCGGATATCACCGAGGTTAATTCGCTCGCCCCGCACTATCTGTGCCCGGACGACAAATATCTCGAGTGGCACGAGGAATACTCGTGCGGTGTCGATCTGCCTGATAAGATCTGCCCGAAATGCGGCAAGCCGCTCACCAAACAGGGCTTCAACATTCCGTTCGAGACCTTCCTCGGCTTCGAGGGCGACAAGGTGCCGGATATCGACCTGAACTTTGCGGGCGAGTATCAGTCGCGCATTCACTGGTACACCGGCGAGATCTTCGGACACGACCATGTGTTCCGAGCGGGCACCATCGGCACGGTTGCCGAAAAAACCGCGTTCGGCTACGTTAAAAAGTACATGGAGGAGCGCGGCGTTGAGTGCTCCCGCGCGGAGGAAAACCGCCTTGCCGCAGGCTGCACGGGCGTGCGCCGCACCTCGGGTCAGCACCCGGGCGGCGTTGTCGTTGTGCCCAAGGAGATTGAGATTTACGACGTCTGTCCGATTCAGCATCCGGCAGACGACCCGGATTCCGACATCATCACCACCCACTTCGAGTATCACTCCATTGACGCGAACCTGCTCAAGCTGGACGAGCTGGGTCACGATGACCCGACCATTATCAAGCATCTGGAGAACCTCACCGGCGTAAACGCGCAGGAGATTCCGCTCGACGACCCGGAGACCATGAGCCTGTTCCACTCGTGCAAGGCGCTTAAGTACAAGGGCGAAAACCCGGATACCGACCCGATCCTCGGCGACCTCGGCTGTGTGGCGGTGCCCGAGTTCGGCACCAAGTTCGTGCGCGGCATGGTCAAGGAGACGCACCCGTCCACGTTCGCGGAGCTGGTTTCGATTTCCGGCCTGTCGCACGGCACGGATGTTTGGCTCGGCAATGCCGCAGAGCTGGTCCGCAAGGGCATTCCGCTGTCCGGCTGTATCTGCTGCCGAGACGATATTATGAACTACCTGATCCTGCAGGGCGTCAAGCCCAAGCTGTCGTTCAAGACGATGGAGTCCGTCCGAAAGGGCAAGGGACTGACCGAGGAAATGGAAGCCGCCATGAACGAGCAGCATGTGCCCGAGTGGTACATCGACTCGTGCAAGAAGATCAAGTATATGTTCCCGAAGGCGCACGCGGTCGCGTATGTCATGATGGCGTTCCGTATCGCGTGGTTCAAGGTGCATCGCCCGCTCGCGTTCTATTCGGCGTACTTTTCCATCCGCGCGAAAGGCTTTGATGCGTCCTGTATGATCAAGGGCGATAAGGTTTGTCTGGACAAGATGACCGAATTGCGCGGCAAGGAGCGAGATAAGACCATCTCCGCGGCAGAAAAGGATATGATGACGACCCTTGAGGTCTGCCACGAGTTTTACCGGCGCGGATTTACGTTCGAGCCGATGGATGTTTATAAATCGGACGCAACGCGCTTTCTCGTGACGGAAACCGGTTTGATTCCGCCGTTTACGTCCATGCCGGGCATCGGTGAGCAGGCGGCGCTCAGCATCGTGGAGGAGAGAAAAAACGGTAAGTTCCTCTCGGCGGAAGAACTGATCGTCCGGTGCCCGAAGGCGTCCAAGGCGGTCGTCGAGCTGCTCGAGCAGATCGGCGCGCTTGGCTCCATGCCGAAAACAACGCAGATGACCCTCTTTTAGAAAGGTGTGACGATTGTGGCAAAGTACGAAAAGCATCTGACGGGAAATTTTGACGAGCTGCTGGAGCTTGTAACGGACGGCGTGCTGAACGGCAGCATGTCTGCGTCCTACGAGAACGGCTCGGATTGGACAAACGGCACGGTCCGCTGCGCGGTGCGCGTGTTCGAGCGTTACAGCTACATGGGCGGCAACCGCGTCAGCATGAATGTCACTCTGGTCGGCAACGACCGCGACCTGTTTTTCTCCGCCATCACTTCAGGTGGCAGTTCGGCCGTGTTCTTCAAGCTCAATACCCTCGGCGAGGAGAGCTTTCTGGAAAAGCTGGTGCCGATTGTGGAGAACTATGCAAGACGGTAAACATTCGTGCTGGTTCTGCTGGGGAGACAGCGCGCACGCCCTTCTGCGGGAAGCGCAGATATGCTATCCCTCTGTGTTCCCAAAAGCCGAGGTTTTCGGCCCGCAGGACGATCTCAGCGAAGGCACACTGCAAAACTGGAACGATCCGGCGGCGCGTGAGCAGATGCTTCGGGTACGCTATGCGGATTTTGATGCGGACACGTCCGATGCCTTCGTGCGCGAGAACGAGCGGGCGGCGACTGCGCTCGATACCGCGGATGAAATCGTGCTATGGACGGCGCAGGACTGCCCCGCAGAGCGGTGCATGATGCTGTCCCTGATCAACCGCTTGCAGGGAAGGGACGTTCCGATCTGGCTGGTCGAGGTGAGCGAGATGCCGCTCACCGAACTGCGCGAGCCAGAGGGCACGATCGGCGGCGCGACTGCCATCGCCGTCATGATGGATGATAAGATACCGTGGTATTGGCGGCTGTTCCGCCATCCGCTGACGTGGTGGTATCTGCGAAAACGCAAAAAGCTGGCGCGTCAGGAGACCCGCGCGGGCGGCACGGTGCGCTACGGCCTTGTCGGCGAGATGGAGTATCGCGCCGCGCCGTATTTCTGGGAAAAGCGGCGGCGGCTCACCGATGAGGAACGCCGGCGCGCCGCCGAACAGTGGGCGCAGCTTGTGCGTGAGGACGCGATGCTCCGCGCGGTCGTGAATGGGGAGGTGCGCTCGGTCGGTGAGGATTTCTACGACGAGATTATCCTTTCCTGCGTCAGCAAGACAGAAAAAACAGCGGCCGTCGCCATCGGCAGCGCAATGGCAAAGATCGATGCTGAAATGTGCAGCCGCGTCGGTGACCTGCTGATCTACCGCCGTCTGCGCGCGCTGGCAGATGCAGGACGGGTCGCGCTCGTGCGCACCGAGCCGCAGGAGGCTGGCGGCGCACCGTATTGGGGCGTCAGCGTCAAGCGCACCTGCTGAGCGGATGCAAAATAAGGACTTGACAGACCTTGGTTTGATATGGTATCATTTCATCATGATAAAGTGATAAAGGAGCGGCGGAGCCATGAACCGTTTTCGTATTTCCACCCCGGAGGGTACCCGAGACCTGTTATTTTCCTCGTGCCGTGCGCTGCGGCAGACGGAAAATGCTGTACGCGACGCGCTGGAGGAGCGCGGCTACAGTGAGATCATCACCCCGGCGGTTGAGTATTTTGATGTATTTGCACAGGCAAACCCCGAGCTGGATCAGGATCAGATGCTGAAGATCATCGACAAGTCCGGCCGCATTTGCGTGGCGCGTCCGGATAACACCACGCCGATCGCGCGTATTGCAGCCACCCGACTGGATGACGCGGCGCTGCCGGTCCGCCTGTATTACAGCCAGAAGGTGTTCCGTTCGGTGTCCGGCGACCACGGCCACAAGGGCGAATTCCTGCAGGTCGGCGCGGAATTTATCGGCGCGGACGGTCTGGAGGCCGACAAGGACATTCTCACGGCTGCGTTTGCCGCACTCAGCAAGACCGGCGCGGACAACTTCCGCGTAGAGCTTGGTCACGCTGAGATCTACAAGGCGCTGATGGATGAGCTTGGCGCGGATGCACAGTCCGCCGAGGGCATCCGCCGCCTGATCGAAAACAAGTCGTTTGCCGCGCTCGGCGATGCGCTCGAGCCGTTTAAGGGCAAGCCCGCCGCAAAGGCGCTCGGCGCTATGCCGAATCTGTTCGGCGGCATCGAGGTGCTTGACGAGGTCGAGTCGCTCACCGGCAACGTGCGCGTGCTCGGCGCGACCGCTTATCTGCGCCGACTGTATAAGGCACTGGATGAGGCAGGCTACGGCGACCGCATCATGATCGACCTCGGCCTTGTCCACGAGATGGATTACTACACCGGCATCATGTTCCGCGGCTACATCGGCGGCGCAGGCGCGGCCATACTCGCAGGCGGCCGTTACAACGCGCTGTGCGCCAAGTTCGGCAAGGATATGCCCGCGGGCGGCTTCGGTATCGACGTGGAGAGCGTTGCCGACAGCCTTGCAGGACAGAGCCGTCCCGAGGTTGCAACCCGCCGGGATACCGTGCGTATCGCACTGACCAAGGGCCGTCTGGAGAAGAAAACGCTCGCGCTGCTCAAGGCCGCAGGCTACGATATCTCCGAGCTGGAGGCCGGAACGCGCAAGCTCATCTTCACCCTGCCGGACAGCGGCGTGGAGATCGTGCTGAGCAAGGCCGCAGACGTAATCACCTACGTTGAGCACGGCGTGTGCGACATGGGCGTGGTCGGCAAGGATACCATCATGGAAAAGGGCGGCAGCTTCTACGAAATGGTAGACCTCGGCTTCGGCAAATGCCGCTTTGCCCTCGCCACCAAGAAGGGCAAGGACGTGTACGGCGGCTATAAGACCCCGGTTATCGCCACCAAGTATCCGGCGGTCACCAAGGCCTTCTTCAATAAGAAGAATATGGACGTTGAGACCATCAAGATCGAAGGCTCGGTCGAGCTGGCGCCGCTGCTCAAGCTGGCAGACGGCATTGTTGATATCGTGGAGACCGGCACGACGCTCAAGGAGAACGGCCTCGAGGTCGTTGAGGATGTAGCGCCCATCTCGGCAAGAGTTATCGTCAACCTCGCCAGCGCGAAGATGAAGAAGGCAGCGATTCAGAAGGTTATTGCAGAACTGGAAAGTGGCTTGGAGAAGTAAGCCAATACATATATAGCATAAATCATATCCATAGGGCGGGGTGCCCTGCGGAATATTTATACCAATGCCGGTGGACGAAAACGGTTGACACAAAAGGGGAATACCACAATGTTTATGAAAACAGTCCTCGCGGACGGACAGGCAGAGCAGCAGGTCATCCGCGAAATGAAGGCCCGTGCGGCTGGTGCGCGCGGCGATATTGAGCAGATTGTCCGCGGTGTGATGGCGGACGTACAGCAGCGCGGCTGGGATGCGGTCGTGGAGTACGCCGAGCGGTTTGACGGCAAGGCACCGTACATTGTCGAGCCGAAGGTGCTTGACGACGCGTACAACGCCTGCGACCCCAAGCTGATCGCGGCGCTGGAAAAGGCGGCGGCGAACATCCGCGACTACCATGAGCAGATGCTCGTCAAAACGTGGGAGTGGAACCGTTCCAAGGGTGAAACGCTCGGTCAGACCGTGCGCGGGCTTTCGCGTGTCGGCATTTATGTGCCGGGCGGCACGGCAGCGTACCCGTCAAGCGTGCTGATGAACGCCATTCCGGCCAAGGTTGCCGGTGTCGGTGAGCTGATTATGGTCACGCCGCCGACCGAAAACATGTCCAACGAAGTGCTTGCGGCGGCAAAGATCGCGGGCGTGGACACGGTCATTGCCATCGGCGGCACGCAGGCGATTGCCGCGCTGACCTACGGCGCAGGCTTTATCCCGCAGGTGGACAAGATCGTCGGCCCGGGCAACGCCTTTGTTGCGGCAGCCAAGAAGCTGGCGTTCGGCACGGTCGATATTGACATGATCGCCGGTCCGTCCGAGGTGCTTGTCATCGCGGACCACACCGCCAACCCGACCTACGTTGCCGCCGACCTGCTCAGTCAGGCCGAGCACGACAAGCTGGCTTCCGCTGTCCTGCTGACCGATTCCATGGCGCAGGCACAGGCGATTTCCTGCGAGATGGAGCGGCAGGCGAAGCTCCTCCCGCGGTGGGACATCATCAAGGAGAGCGTAGCGAACTACGGCTGCGCCATCGTGTTTGACGACTTGAAGGACGCCTGCAGGATGGCTGATGTGGTCGCTCCCGAGCATCTGGAGGTCGTGACCGCCGCTCCGCGTGAGCTGCTGCCGTACCTGCACAACGCAGGCGCGATCTTCCTCGGTCAGTATGCGCCCGAGCCGCTTGGTGACTACATGGCAGGCCCGTGTCACGTTCTGCCGACCTCGGGCACGGCGCGTTTCTTCTCGCCGCTGTCCACCGACACGTTTTTGAAGAAAACCAGCGTTATCGAGTACACGCGGGACGCGCTCGAAAGCTACGCACAGGATATTATCGCGCTCGCGCAGAGCGAGCATCTGGACGCGCACGCAAACTCCATCGCGGTGCGCTTTGCGGAGGAAAACAACGATGAGAACCGCTGAAATTAAACGAAAGACCAAGGAAACCGACATTTCGCTCAAGCTGACGCTCGAGGGCGGCGACCGCAAAATCGACACCGGCATCGGCTTTTTTGACCACATGCTCAACAGCTTCGCCGTGCATTCCGGCTTCGGTCTGGAACTGACCTGCAAGGGCGATCTGGAGGTGGACGGTCACCATTCGGTCGAGGACTGCGGCATCGCGCTCGGTCAGGCACTGGCGCAGTGCGTCGGTGACAAGGCGGGTATCGCGCGCTTCGGTCAGGCGTTCGTGCCGATGGATGAGGCGCTCGGCTTCTGCGCGCTGGATATTTCCGGACGCCCGTATCTCGTGTTCGACGCACCCATGCCGCAGCCGATGTGCGGTCAGTACGACACCTGCCTGACGGTCGAGTTCATGCGTGCGCTGGCGGTACACGCCGGACTGACGCTGCACCTCAAGTGCGAGTACGGCGAGAACGCGCACCATATTACAGAGGCGCTGTTCAAGGCGCTTGCACGCGCGCTCAAGCAGGCCGTTGCGGTTACCGGCGGTGGCGTTTTGAGTGCGAAGGGTGTTCTCTAAATTTCATAAACATGGTGCCAACCGTTACGGCAGGATGAGGTCATCCCGCCCTGCGGAACAGATTCCGAGAGGTACAACATGAGTTATATTGCAATCGTAGATTATGGCGCAGGCAATCTGATGAGCGTACACAACACGCTCGATTACCTGGGTTATGAAAATAAAATCGCGGCTTCGGCGGACGTGATCGAGAACGCGGCGGGCGTTATCCTGCCCGGTGTAGGCGCGTTTCCGGATGCGATGGCGGCTTTGGAGCACTCTGGTTTGACGGAGGCGGTGCTGAAGGCTGCAAAGGAAAAGCCGTTCCTCGGTATCTGCCTCGGCATGCAGATGCTGTTCGAGGAATCGGACGAGGTGCGTCCGTGCAGGGGCCTGGGTCTGCTGCCGGGACGCATTGAGCGCATTGAGACGAGTCTCAAGCTGCCGCAGATCGGCTGGAATGCGCTGGACATTCTGCGTCCGAATGCCATGACCGAGGGTCTGGAAAACGGCAGCTATGTGTATTTTGTGCACAGCTTCATGGCGCATCCGGCGGACGAAAACGACCTTGCGGCTGTGACGGATTACGGCACGCGCGTGCCTGCTATGGTGGCGCGAGGAAACCTGTTTGGCTGCCAGTTTCACCCGGAAAAGAGCGGTGAAGTGGGACTTGTGATGCTTCGCAACTTTGCAAAACTGACGGAGGTGGAAAAATGAGAGTTATCCCCGCGATTGATTTAAAAGACGGTCAGTGCGTGCGCCTGCAGAAAGGCGACTACGGCACTGCACATAAAGTAGCAGAAAACCCGGTCGAGACCGCACAGCGGTTCCTCGATGCCGGTGCAGACCTTGTACACATGGTTGACCTTGACGCCGCTAAGGACGGCTCGCACGCGAACTACGGCGTGGTGGAGCAGGTCATCCGCGAGACCGGCGCGACCGTGGAGCTTGGCGGCGGCATCCGCTCCATGCAGGATGTGGAGACCGTGCTTGCACTGGGCGTTTTGCGCGTTATCATTGGCTCGGCGGCTGTCCGCGACCCGGAATTCGTAGCCGAGGCTGTAAAGAAGTACGGCGACAAGATTGTTGTCGGCATCGATGCCAAGAGCGAGACCGTCCGCACGGACGGCTGGCTGGGCGACAGCGGTGAGAACTACATCGCGTTCGCGGAGCGCATGGAGTCCATCGGTGTACGCCACATCATCTTCACCGACATTGACAAGGACGGCATGCTCGCCGGTCCGAACTTTGACCAGCTGGCGGCGCTGCGCGCCTCGGTCTCCTGCGAGATCATCGCGTCCGGCGGCGTGTCCACCCTCAAGGATATTGCCGGCCTGAAAAAGCTCGGCATCGACGGTGCTATCGCAGGCAAGGCGGTGTATACCGGCACCCTCGATTTGGCAAAGGCCATCGAACAGGCCAAGTAACCGCCCTACGGTTACGATTGAACCTTCGATTTGAACGGAGTGAAAAACTTGTTAGCAAAACGCATCATCCCCTGTCTGGACGTAAAGGACGGGCGCGTGGTAAAGGGCGTGAACTTTGTCGGGCTGCGCGACGCAGGTGACCCGGTCGAGCTGGCAAAGTTCTACTCGCAGGAGGGCGCGGACGAGATCGTGTTTCTCGACATCACCGCCACGAGCGACAACCGCGACACCATTGCCGACGTTGTGCGCCGCACCTGCCGTGAGGTATTCGTGCCGGTCACGGTCGGCGGCGGCATCCGTACCGTGGACGATTTCCGCGAGATTTTACGCGCCGGTGCAGATAAAATTTCCATCAATTCCTCGGCGGTCAAGAATCCCGATTTGGTGAATGCCGCCGCGGAGAAATACGGCAGTCAGTGCGTGGTCGTGGCGATCGACGCGCGCGCGAACGCCGAAATGCCGTCCGGCTTTGAGGTCTACGTTGCAGGCGGTCGCACCCCGACCGGCAAGGACGCGGTCGCGTGGGCGAAAGAGGTTTACGAGCGCGGCGCGGGCGAGCTCCTGCTGACCTCGATGGACAAGGACGGCACAAAGTCCGGCTTTGACCTGAAGCTGACCAAGGCAGTTGTGGAGGTGGTCGGCATTCCGGTCATCGCGTCCGGCGGCTGCGGCTCGCTCGAGCACTTCTCCGAGGTGTTCGAGAAAACCGGCTGCGATGCTGCATTGGCAGCCAGCCTGTTTCATTATCGGGAACTGACAGTCGGAGAGGTTAAAGAGCACCTGAAAGAGAAGAAGATTCCGGTTAGAAAATAAAGCACAGGCTATACCGTAGGATGCGCCGAGTCGGCGCACCCTGCGGTAAACATGAATCATTATCCTGATAGGGAAGTGAATATTTTGGATTTAAGCAAATTTTTTGTAAAGGCTCCTTTGGTTCCTGTCGTGTGCCAGGATGAGCGCAGCGGCGAAGTCCTGATGCTCGGCTACGCGAACGAGGAGGCCCTGCAGCTAACGATGGACACCGGCACGGCGTGGTTTTTCTCGCGCTCGCGCCAGAAGCTGTGGAACAAGGGCGAGACCTCGGGCAATTTTATCTTTGTCAGCAGGATTCTGTCCGACTGCGACGATGACACGCTCATCTATGTCGGCACGCCCAAGGGTCCGGTCTGCCACACCGGACACCGCACCTGCTTTTTCACCACGCTGTGGGAGAAGCCGGAAGAAAAGTAAAAGGAGAGCAGCATTATGAATTCGTTTGAGCAAATGGAAGCCGTTATTGCGCAGCGCCGCGCCGAGCCGCAGGAAGGCTCATACACCTGCTATCTGTTCGAGAAGGGCATTGACAAGATTCTCAAGAAAGTTGGCGAGGAGTGCGCCGAGACCATCATTGCAGCCAAGAACGGCGACAAGGCCGAGCTGGTCGGTGAGATCAACGACGTATTCTACCACATGATGGTAATGATGAACGAGTGCGGCGTGACCATGGAGGATGTCTGCAAGGAAATGGACATCCGCGCCCAGAAGATCGGCAACCTGAAGAAATTCCACGTTTCCGACCACAATACCTGATAGCTGACAGCATAAGACAGCCCTGTGCATATTTTGCACAGGGTTTGTTGTATTGTTGGCGGGAATATGATATGATGATACAAATACTTGAACAGAGGTGAAACTCATGCGCAGAAAAGACAGAGAAATCACCGGCCGAGAGAACATCGAGCCGATCCTGCAGGCCTGCAAGGTCTGCCGCGTTGCCATGACCGGCACGGACGGCTGGCCGTACGTCATTCCGATGAACTTTGGCTACACCTGGGATGAGGACGGGCTGACGCTCTACTTTCACGGCGGCGTGAAGGGCAAGAAGATTGATTCGCTGAGGGCGGACCCGCGTATCTGCTTTGAGCTGGACTGCGAGGAGGGTCTGACCGGCGAGGGCGACTTGGCCTGCCGGTACAGCTATGCGTTCTCGTCCATCGTAGGCTACGGCAGGGTCGAGTTCGCGGAGGACAATGACGAGAAACGGCGGGGCTTGGACGTTATCATGCAGCACCAGACCGGCCGCATGGGCTGGACGTACACGGACGCGGCTCTGTCCGTCACCGAGGTGATGCGCGTGCGCGCGGAGTCGTTTGAGGCCTCGCGCAAGGCGCCGAAGGGATGAGCATGAAGCATATCGGGACCAAAATTCTGGCAGGCGTGCTGGTGGTGCTGCTGGCGGGAGCGGGCGTGCTGATCTGGCGGAATCTGCCGGAGGATGCACCGCGCCTGCAGGAGCCGGAGGAGACCGTTCGGCAGGAACCGGAGGTGCAGCCGGACACCACAGCGACCCTGTGCGTGGCGGGCGATATTGTGGCGCACATGCCGCTTGTCGCGGATGCGTGGAACGGCGAAGCGTATGATTTTACGCACCTGTTCGCGGATGCAAGGCGGTATTACGAGGCTGCGGATTACACAACGGCCTGTCTGGAGACCACGTTCAACGGTCCGCCGTATTCGGGCTACCCGCAGTTCTGCGCACCGGATGCGCTGGCCTCCGGCCTGAAAACGGTCGGGTTTCACCTGCTCTCCACGGCGAGCAACCACAGCATGGATACCTGGTACAGCGGTCTGGTCCGCACACTGGATGTGCTGGACGCCGCCGGTCTGGAGCATGTCGGCACTTACCGCACACAGCAGGAGCGCGATGCGGTGAAGATCATCGACGTGGGCGGCATCAAACTGGCCATGCTGGCGTACACCTTCAGCACAAACGGCCTGCCGGTGGACAGCGAGCACCCGTACAGCGTCAGCGTCTACACGACCGACTACATGACCGACTGCAGTGTGGTGGATTACGACCTCATCCAGTCGGATCTGGACAAGGCGGGGCAGTCCGGTGCGGATGCGATCGCCGTGTATGTACACTGGGGAAACGAGTACCACACCGAGCCGTCCGAGCAGCAGGAGCAGCTGGCGGACTACCTGTTTGCGCACGGCGCGACACTGGTGCTCGGCGGGCACGCGCATGTGCCGCAGCCGATGGAGCTGCGGACGCTGCCGGACGGACGCACCGGCTATCTGTGCTACTGTCTCGGCAACCTGATCTCTAATCAGTTTGACCCGTACACCAACCTGACGGCGGCTGTCACGCTGACACTCACCAGAAGCGGGGAGACCGGACAGGTGACGGTTTCCGGCGCGGAGTACGCGCCGATGTTCATGCTGCACGCAAGCGACTCCAACGAGGGACGCTACCGCCTGCTGGATATTCGGAAATCCATGCAGGATTTTGAGCAGGGGGATACGTCGGTTGTAAACCGGTCGGTGTATGACCGAATGAAGCAGGGACGTTCCGACCTGCACCGTATCTTCGGCACGGATGAGGTGCTTTCCCTCGCAGCATGAGAAAATGTTTACGGTTTCTTTACATACAGCGCTCGACACTGTGTTGACTTTGCGACACGATGCTGATACAATAAATCTGTACCCAAAATGCACAATCCGCAGAGAAACAGGGAGGAACGGTTCATGCCGGAGGCGAAAAACAACCGCAGAGTACGCTTTACACGGTCTGCGCTGCGTGAAGCCCTGATTGACCTGATTCTGGAGAAGCCGCTGGTCTCTATCACGGTCAAGGATATCTGCGCGAGAGCGGACATCAACCGCTCGACCTTCTACCTGCATTTCAAGGACGTGACC
Organism: Butyricicoccus sp. OF27-2pH9A; assembly: GCF_027693185.1. Taxonomy (NCBI): domain Bacteria; kingdom Bacillati; phylum Bacillota; class Clostridia; order Eubacteriales; family Butyricicoccaceae; genus Butyricicoccus; species Butyricicoccus sp. OF27-2pH9A. Next base: position 130,196 of record NZ_JAQEXK010000001.1, on the reverse strand, counting down.
GACATCCTTCGCACGACCGAGGACGAGATCATCGAGCACATGCGCGAGCATGCGCCGATGCACGAACGGGAGTGCCGCGAGCTGCAGGAGATCAAGGAATTCTTTATCGACTTTCTGGAACAGATCCGGAACAATCCGCGCATAATGAAGGTGATTCAGGTGCTGTGCAGCGAGCAGGGAGACCCGTATTTTGTACGCAAGCTGCAGACCATGACGTATGAAGCCTTCCTCGACGGCTGGGATATGCACATGATGCCGGAAATGAGCGAGCAGCGGAAGCTGCTTGTGTTTTCGTATATCATTTCGGGCATGGTATCCATGCTGTCCACCTGGGCGACCAGAGCGCAGGACACGCCGACCGAGCAGGTCGTATCGCTTTTGATGGGGTTGATGTGGCACGGACTGGACTGTTTTGCAGCATCCGACCCTAAAAGTGTTTTTCCGACCGAATAAGCCACTTGACATTTCTGTGGGAAGATGGTATATTATAACTGCTTCGTAAATAAGCAATGTTTTCCGTCGATAGCATTGCAGATCGGCCCTTTTCGGTGTATTCCGGGAAGGGTCGATCACTTTTTATATAAAAATTTGAGGGGGAGAAGGAATTGCACAAACAGGGAGCTTTGCGCGAATTCGGGCACTATGCCGCGATGAACATCCTGGGGATGATCGGCATTTCGTGCTATATTCTCGCGGATACCTATTTCGTTGCGCAGGGACTGGGTTCGCTCGGACTGGCGGCGCTCAACATCGCCATACCGGCGTACAACCTGATGAACGGCATCGGCCTGATGCTCGGCGTGGGCGCGGCAACGCAGTACACGATCGCGCGGGCGCAGAACGATCGGAGACAGGCGGACAGCGTATTCACGCATGCGGCGGCGCTCGGACTGCTGCTCGGACTGCTGTTCCTGCTCGGCGGACTGTGCTTTGCAAAACCGCTCGCGGGCCTGCTCGGCGCGGACGCGCAGACGCTCGGCATGACGACGACCTACCTGCGCATGCTGTGGTGCTTCGGGCCGTTCTTCGTGATGAACAACGTGCTGCTGGCATTCACGCGCAACGACGGTGCGCCGACCGTTGCCATGTGCGGCATGATCGCGGGCAGCCTGTTCAACATCGTGTTCGATTACATTTTCATTTTCCCGTGCGGACTGGGCATGTTCGGTGCGGCGCTTGCGACCGGCTTTTCGCCGTTTGTCAGCATTCTGGTGCTGCTGACGCACCTGCGGAGACCGTCTCGCGGCTTCCATCTCGTCAAAACGCCGTTGCGCGTCAGCCGTGTGCCGAGCCTGTGCGCGCCCGGTCTGTCCTCGCTCATCGGTGAGATCGCCTCCGGCGTGGTGCTGCTGCTGTTCAATCTGGTGCTGCTGCGCCTCAGCGGCAATACCGGCGTGGCGGCTTACGGCGTGGTGGCCAATCTTGCTCTGGTGGGAATCGCTGTCTTTACCGGACTGTGCACCGGCATACAGCCGCTGGTCAGCCGCAGCTCGGGTCTCGGTGACAGGGAACAGCTGCGGCGGCTGTTCCGCTGGGGCATCTGTACTGCGCTTGCGATTGCAGCCGTGCTGTGCGTATCGGTTTTCCTCGGCGCGGAGCCGCTGACGGCGGTGTTCAACAGTGAGCATGACCCGGAGCTTGCCGCTTACGCGGAGAGCGGCCTGCGGATCTACTTCACAGGCTTTTTGTTCGCAGGCGTGAACATGGTCACGGCAGCGTTTTTCAGCGCGTCGGATAAGACCGTGCAGGGCTTTGCCATTTCGCTGCTGCGCGGCGTGATTGCTGTGCCGCCGATCCTGTTCCCGCTCGCGTGGGTGCTCGGCGTCGATGGCGTCTGGCTGACGTTCCCGATGGTGGAGCTGGTCACGGCGGTCGCCGCACTTGTCTGGGCGCGGAAGTACATCGTTGAGAATTAGTAATTGTGCGAGGCAGGAGTTTTCCTCGAAGGCGCAGATTACCGTAGGGGCGGACCAATGTGTCCGCCCTTTTTTAACAATAATCAATCTGTAAAACTGTATAATGTGCCATAAAACAGCGAAAAAGACGTGCATTGCACGTCTTTCGCTTAACAGGATTTCATCTGTATGGTATAATACTGGTGTTGCCCTACTTATTCCCGGCAACGGGAAGGAGGTGCGCCAAGTGAACTTCACCGTATCGTTAATCTGCTCCATTATGGCAAATGTACTTGCACACTACATTTGCAAGTGGCTGGATGAGCAGAAGTAAGGCAACATCAGCCCCGGCTTAAGCCACCGAAAAACGGAATAGAAAACCCCCGGAGACTGGTACTCTCCGGGGGTTTTCGCCAAGTGAACTAATTCATATCGTTGCTTATAGTATAGCACCGATTGCGAAATAATGCAAGCGTTTATCCTGTTAACCTTACAGCTCTTCCACAAGCGCCTTAAACAGCTTGCCGCGTTCCATGAAATTCTTAAAGCGGTCGAACGACGCGCTGGCCGGACTCATGATAACAACATCGCCGCTTTCTGCGCGGGCAGCGGCCTCCTGCACGGCTGTTTCGAGGTTTTCCACCTCGATAATCGGGGGATGCTCGCCCTCGATATTCTCCACGCACTCGCGAATCTTGGGTGCGGTAGCGCCGGTGAGCAGCAGCAGCTTTACATGGTCGCAGATAGGCTGACCGAGCACGTCATACGGGATATGCTTGTCGTAGCCGCCTGCAATGAGAATGACCTTCTGCTGGAAGGAATTGAGGCCTGCAATCGTTCTCGTCGGGCTGGAGGCGATGGAGTCGTTATAGTACTTCACGCCGTCCTTCTCGCGCACGAACTCGATGCGATGCTCAACGCCGCCGAACGTGGTCGCCACGGCGCGGATATCGTCGTCAGAGGCATAACCCTGCACGACAGCGGCCGCCATCATCATGTTGTACACGTTGTGCGCGCCCGGAATGCGGATGTCGGATGCGGGCATCAGCTCACGACGCACACCGCCGTCTGCGATGTAGATCATGCCGTCCTTGAGGAACACGCCGTTGGCCAGCTCCTGCGTTTTGCTGGTGCAGAACAGGTTGCCGGATGCCTTGAGCGAGCGCGTCACCTCATCGTCGAGATTGAGGATCAGCTTGTCGTTTTCGCCCTGATTGCGGTAAATGGCAGTCTTGGCCTGCACATACTCGTCAAAATCCTTGTGGTAGTCCAGATGATTGGGCGTCAGATTGGTGATGGCCGCAATGTGCGGAGAGTGCTTCATGCCCATCAGCTGGAACGAGGACAGCTCGACAACGGCAAGGTCGTTTTCGGTCATCGTGTCCACGCGGGGGAGCAGGGGCGTGCCGATATTGCCGCCGAGATGCACGGTATAGCCCGCGTGCTTCAAAATCTCGCTGACGAGCGTGGTGGTCGTGGTCTTGCCGTCCGAGCCGGTGATGCCGATGATCGGACACGGGCAGACCGCGAAGAAAAGCTCCATCTCGCTGGTGATCTCCGAGCCGTTTGCACGCGCCTTCTCAAGAAAACGCGGGTGAACACCCGGAGTACGGAAGATAACGTCCTCATCGAGCGCATCAAGATAATGCGGGCCGAGAACGAAGTCTACGCCGAGGGTAGCGAGGGTAGCATAGCCGTCGCCAAGCTCGGTGGGTTCTTTTTTGTCATGCACGGTAACGCGCACGCCTGCAGCGCGCAGCATACGGATGAGCGGCATATTGCTCACGCCCGCGCCGATTACGCCGACCCGCTTATCCGACAGGCCGCCGAGGTATTGTTCTAATGCTGTCATAAATGCGTAACACCGCCTTTGTACGAGGAACAGTATACATGATTTTTCATGATTTTGCAAGTCCGGTTTGACGGCAGGCGATTTTTACGGTATAATGCTATTTATGACTGGTGCAGACGGTCGCGTGCCTTCGGGCATGAGGAAAGTCCGGGCTGCACAGGGCAAGGATAACGGATAACGTCCGCCGAGGGTGACCTTAGGAATAGTGCAACAGAGATATACCGCCGTTTTTGAACGGTAAGGGTGGAAAGGCGAGGTAAGAGCTCACCACGTCCCATGGCAACATGGGAGGTCTGTAAACTCTATCCGCAGCAACGCCGACTGGGACCACGATTGGCCCGATCGTCCCGACTGGCGGCTTGAGATGCACGGCAACGTGCATTCGAGATAGATGACCGTCCACGACAGAACCCGGCTTACGCACCAGTCATGCCATAGCACCGCAGATTTTTCTGCGGTGCTTTTTTTTACCTTCTGCAGAAATGGAGAATCGAAAATTAACACTATCGTGTAACCTTCTTCATGTATTTCCATAAAAATTGCCGTTGCATTTTGTCGCTTTCTCCATATCCTGCGTCGGAAAAATTTGTTATACTTGAGGCAGGATAGGGAGGTGCATTTTATGAAAGGACTGGGAAAACGAATCCTTGCGATGGCGGCTGTGACGGCGGTCTGTGTGTGGGCGGCGGGCAAATCGAGTTACGCGGTAAAACCGTACCGACTGGATGAGGACACGCTTGCACAGCAGGTACAGGTGTTTGCGGAACAGGACCCGACAGAGTTCTACGGCAGGACGATATATGACGGCGTTATTATCGGCGATCGAGCGTTCTATGTGTTCACGCAGCAAGCAGGTTATGTGAGCATGAAGGACGGCGTACAGTGGGACTGCCTTTTGGGTCTCTGGCAGGCTTCTCCGAACTGGGTTGGCGACTGGACGATTGAGGGCGGTTCATACTCCGTTGATGAGAAATTCGGCTATGAAGTCATCGGCTGCGGCGGTCATAATTTCCTGCTGCTGTACGGCCTGAACTTCGACCAGCCGGTCGCAAGGGTGACATTCGACTGGTACGGAAAGGCTTACGAGCTGCAAAGCAACAGCGAAAACCCGTGTTTTCTGCTCTGCACCGAGCTGGGCGATGCACTGCCGGACGAATGCATGGACGATGAATACATGATCAGACTGGGAAATTTCCGCTTTTACACGAAAACCGGCGAGGAGATCACAAACCGGTATGACAAATACGGCGGCTCGATAGACTGGTCGGATATTACCGTTGTCGGCAGCATCGGCACGATTTACAAAGAAACCTGAATGCAAAGCACCTGCCTATCCCGCAGGTGCTTTTTCGGTTTGGCGCACTCCTGCCGCCTCACTCCTATCTCCAGCCTTGCAGAAGCTCTTCGCTCTCAGCGCTTAACTCTTGCTTATAGATAGGGAAATGTGTTATAATAAAATTTAATTGGACAAACACAAGGGAGGAATCACTGTTATGATGATCGAATGTCCGCACTGTCATATGGAAACCGAACACAAGGTGATCGACCATATCAATATCGACCGAAATCCCGAGCTGCGGGCAAAGGTACAGGATCTGTCTGTCTTTCGTGTAAAATGTCCAAACTGCGGCGAGACCGTGCTCGCCGTACACCCGTGTCTGTACCATGACATGGCAAACCAGTTTATGGTATGGCTGTGGACCGAGGACGGTCAGGTTCCCAAGGCGGAATTTGATCCGCTGGCAGGCTACACCCTGCGCGTGACCGACAGCCTCAACACCTTCCGTGAGAAGATCAACATTCTCGAGCGCGGTCTGGATGACCGTACCATCGAGATCATGAAGCTGCTGCTGTTTGCACAGCTTAACCGCGACCTCGATGTTGTCGAGCTGCTGTTCCACGAGCTGGACGAGCGCACGGGTGATTTCCGCTTCGTGGCCGTGCTTTCCGACGGCGCGGAGCAGTATGCCGCCATGCCGGGCGCGGCGTATCAGCGCCTGCATGCGGATGTGGAAACCTATCTGTACACGCCGGGCGGCGAGTTCTCGCGCATTGATATGACGTGGGCGCATCAGGCACTCGAGCTGCTGCACGAGATGGGCTGACGGTTTACCTTCTTCGCAGGGCATAAAAAAGGATGTGCCGTTTGACACATCCTTAGATTTTTTCATTCTCAGCCGATAAGCAGCTGCACCAGCGTACCGCCGATCACGGCGGTGGCAAACGTTGCCGCGATGACCGGCAGGGCGCGATGACGGCCTTCCTTCTCCTCGAGAAGAACGATGTAGCCGAAGCCTGCGCCGGTGGAAAGACCGGCAACCAGAGCGCCGAAGCTGATCGTGCCGCCGACAAACAGCTCGCTGAGCAGCACGCTCATCGCACAGCTCGGAATCAGACCGAGCACCGCGCACAGCAGAGGCTGGAAGATGCTGTTGGTCAGCATGAGGGAAGCCACGCGCTCCTCACCGATGCCGTGCACGACCATGTTGAGCGCGAACAGCACGACAAACAGGAAGATGGTGGTCTTGATGGTGTGGGACAGGATGTTCGCCACCGGCGAGGTCTCACAGCCGCAGTCGCCCATCTCGATCTCAAGCGGGCCGTCGGTTCCGGCCTTGTGCTTATGGAACACGGTGCAGCGCAGAACATAGCCGCCGATGACCGCGATCGCAAACTTGACCACGAGCAGCAGCACCACCTGCTGTACGCTTGCGCCGCCTGCCAGCATGATGGGCACCGCCTCATCCGAGGTGGCAAGGAACACGGCAACCAGCGTTGCCGGTGCAAGAAAGCCTGCCGAGAACAGCGCGGACGCTGCCGCGGAAAATCCGCACTGGGGAATGGAGCCGGCGAGCGCGCCGACCACAGGACCGAACTGCGCCGCACGCGAGAGCAGCTCCGGCGTATTGGTCAGCCGGTTTTCAATGTAGTACAGCAGTGCATACACGACCAGCAGCAGCGGTACGGTCTTGAGCACATCGAAAAATGCTTCCGGCAGAACGTGATGAATAATTTCTAACAAATAGGTCACCTCATAGTTGATCTGTGGGTTGATAACATTCGTGTTGTCTCAGAGACAATTACAATAAGTATAGCATAGAACCCAGTCCGCAGGCAAGCGGGATTTGCCGGACTGCATACCAAAGATAGCAAAAGGAATCGAATATTTACCATGAAATTTAACGAACTCAAGTTGGAGAAAAACATCCTCAAAGCACTGAAGGAGGCAGGCTATTCCGAGCCGACGCCCATTCAGCAGCAGGCGATACCGCCGGTGCTCGAGGGCCGCGACCTGATGGGCTGCGCCCAGACCGGCACGGGCAAGACCTGTGCGTTCGCAGTGCCGATCATCCAGCGCCTGGCAAAGAGCGAGGGCAGAAAGGGCACCATCCGTGCGCTCATCCTCACGCCGACGCGCGAGCTTGCGCTGCAGATTTACGAAAACGTGTGCCAGTACGCGCGCTACGTGCCGTGCAGTGCGGCGGTCATCTTCGGCGGCGTATCGCAGGTGCCGCAGGTCGAGGCGATCGAACGCGGTGTGGATATTCTCATTGCCACGCCGGGCCGTCTGTGGGATCTGATGGGTCAGAAGATCGTAAAGCTGGACAAGGCAGAGTTTTTCGTGCTCGACGAGGCCGACCGCATGCTCGATATGGGCTTTTTCCCGGATGTCAAGCGCATCGTCAAGTTCCTGCCGAAAAAGCGACAGACCCTGCTGTTTTCGGCGACCATTCCGGCGGAGATTGCCGATCTGGCAGAGAAAATGCTGCATGAGCCGGAGCATATCTCGGTAACGCCGAGCGCAAAACCGGCGGACAAGATCGAGCAGCAGCTTTATTTTGTAGAAAAGCAGGAAAAGAGGGAACTTCTGCCGGATATCATCCGTCAAAGCAATGTACACCAGGTTCTGGTGTTCACCCGCACCAAGCACGGCGCAGACCGGGTCGCGCGCGACCTCAACCGTGCGGGCATCAAGACCAAGTCCATCCACGGCGATAAGTCGCAGAATCAGCGTCAGCGTGCGCTCGCGGACTTTAAGGAGTGCAAGATCGCGGTTCTGGTTGCGACCGACATTGCCGCGCGCGGCATCGACATCAACGACCTGCCGCTCGTTATCAACTTTGACCTGCCGAACATTCCGGAAACCTATGTACACCGTATCGGCCGCACCGGCCGTGCCGGTCAGGAGGGCACCGCGATTTCCTTCTGCGACCGCTCCGAGCGTCCGTACCTCAAGGATATCGAAAAACTGATCGGCAAGCGCATTCCGGTTGCCGGTGAGATTCCGCACGAGGAAAAGGAGGAGGAGAAGCGCGAGTCCGGTCAGCGCAGGACGACCAACAAGCGCTCCCGCCGCAAGCCGGTCTCCGAGAACGCCACCGCCGAGGAGGTCGCCGCAGACGTTGCCCGCGAAAAGGAAGCCAAGAAGAAGGCGCGTCAGGCGAGAGCGAATGCCAAGCGTCCGTCCCGCCGCGAGAAGGCTGCCGAGAAGCAGACCGAGCAGCAGGCGAAGGCAGCTGCGCCGCGCTCCCGCAAGGGCAGAAACGACCGAAACGACAGAAATGATTCGAGCCGCAGAGGCCGCCGAAACGACCCGTACGCCCGCTTCGAGAAGAACGAGCCGCGCGTAGATGCCCACACGCCGAGCCGCGCGTATGCGCTCAGCGATGAGGCTGCCGCGCGCATCCGCAGGAAGGTCGAGGCCGCACTGGCCGCTCGTGCCGCAAAGGCGGACGGCAAGGCCGCTCCGCAGCAGGAGAAGAAGGGCAGGGGACACGGCAGTAGGTCTGCGCAGAAGCCCGCACCGCAGCAGAACAAGACGGCACAGAGCAAGACGACCAATCACCGTCATAGACGCCGCCGCACCCCGAACAACAACCGTAAAGGTTAAGAGATAGTGATAGAGACAAACCCGAACCGTATCCCGCGGTTCCCGGATTGAGAGAGAAGGAGCAACACGAATGAACGGCGCAAAACACCGCTTCGCACTGGGACTGACCTGCTTTTTTCTGATCGGCATCACGGTTGTGTATCCGTTTCTGCTGTACACACCGAACGCGTTCGTCACTCGCTGGCGTGAGTGGTACATCGAAACCGCAATGGGCACCATGACGCACCAGTGGCTGGCCACCTGGTTTATCCCGGAGGATATCATCAACGAGGTGATGACCAAGCGCTACCTGATGAACCAGAAGCAGGAGGGCATCGTCAGCAACTGGGACGGCGCATGGGAGGAGAAGGACACCGCCGAAACGCCGAAGGACAAATTCTATGCCATGTTCAGTGAGCTGAACGAGAGCGAATTTGAGCGCTTTCTGGCGGATAATCCGGAGTATTTGGAGAACGGCTACGACGAGATCAACATCGACCTGATCGGCGAGCCGAGCCAGACGCATTACGACACCGGCCTCAAGACCAGGCAGGGCGACACGGTGTTGGCGGTCAACGCCGAGCACGGCATTCTGATCGTCGAGCAGACCGGCGAGGACACGCTCGGCATGGAGTACGCGGGCAAGATCGCGCTCTGCAAAAAGCCTGAGAATATCTTTGTCGGCACGAGCGAGGGCCTTGGCGATTACGGCTCGTTCGTATCCGATATGGTGAGAGATTATGACGCCATTCTGGGCATCAACGCCTCCGGCTTTGCCGATTTTGACGGCAATGGCACGGGCGGCACCGTGTACGGCTTCCTGAAAAGCCGGGGAGAGAAGTATCAGGACGCAGTAGGCGACGGCTGGAAGATCATCGGCTTTGACAACGAGGATCACCTGCAGGTCGGTGCGTTTAACGATACCTCCAGCCTGCGCGACGCGGTGGAGTTCCACCCGGCGCTCATCATCAATGGCGAGAATCTGGTCGCAGGCACCGGCCTGAACGAGCAGCAGCCGCGCACGGCCATCGGTCAGGCGAAGGACGGCACGGTTATCATGATGGTCATTGACGGCCGTCAGATGCACTCGTTCGGCATTTCGATCGAGCGCTGCGGCGAGATCATGGAGCAGTATGGCGCGTATCAGGCGTCCATGCTGGACGGCGGCTCGTCCTCCGTTATGGTCTATCGCGGCCGCGAGATCACCAGTCCGACTACGCTTTCCCAGAATGAGGAAGGCCGTTATCTGCCGGATGCATTCCTGGTGAAATAAAAATTATCACGATTTCGGAAAAAACACTTGTATTTTCCGTCATTGCATGATAGAATAAATAAGCGCCTGTGAGACAGGCGCGATACGGAGAAGTATCGAAGTGGTCATAACGAGCTCGACTCGAAATCGAGTTGGCGGTAACACGCCACGTGGGTTCGAATCCCACCTTCTCCGCCAAAATAAAGACCATCCATCCGGATGGTCTTTATTTTTTACTCCGAAGGTGGGATTCGAAAGGCGGCTCTTAGAAACATGCCAGTGGCATGTTTCAACCGCCGTGGGAGCCCGTAGGCCGACAACCTCTAAAATATTTAATGGTTGCTTGCCGCAGCAAATGGAATCCCACCTTCTCCGCCGGCAGGGCAGGCGGGATTCAAACTCACCTGAAAAATTTTCCTCAATCAACAAAATTTTTTCTCCGCGCGGCAAATTTTCTATCATGTAAATCACCGCAAAAGCCGCGAAAAAGTTCGATATTTCACCGATTTTACCGACAATTCACGGTGTTTGAAAATTTATCAAATTTTTTCGCAAATTTTGTTGACAAAGGGGGATACCCCTGATATAATATATCTTGTCGCTGAGAGACAAGCGGTTCACCGCGAGAGATCAATGCGAGTGTGCTGGAACTGGTAGACAGGCACGTTTGAGGGGCGTGTGTCGATCGACGTACGGGTTCAAGTCCCGTCACTCGCACCACCTTCTTTCAACAACAAAATATGCGGATGTGGCGGAATGGCAGACGCGCTAGCTTCAGGTGCTAGTGTTCGCAAGGACGTGGGGGTTCAAGTCCCCCCATCCGCACCAAGTGAAAGAGCTGAAATCTTTTGATTTCAGCTCTTTTTCTGTACATTTTAGAATATTTAGTTTTATGATGTAATTTGTGAAAAACCGCTGTCTACCACAAGTGTCTACCAAAATCGCAGCGCTTCATTTTAGTGCTGATTTTAGTGCAGGTTCAGCACCTTTCCCATAGCCGCCGCCGTTTCCTTTTTCGCTTCCTCATCGGTGTGTAAATGTTAAGCGTAGTCGTAACATCGGAATGGCCGAGAAATTCTTGAATCTGCTTGATGTTTACGCCCTGTGCTAGAAGCAAACTTCCTGCCGTATGACGCAAGCCGTGAAAGCGGATTTCCGGCAGGCCGTACTTTCCGGAAAACCCGCCGGAGCAGGGAAGCGGTGGTCTGATATCTTGTCTAACAGATTGTCTGCCACAGTATCCAATTCCACAGAATGCACCAAAACCAAGCCGACAGAACACGGATTTTCTGTATTGACACCTGCTCAAACCGTGGTACAATTATAACAGAAAAAGCAGAGTAGAGCACAATGCGTTAAGTGCCGCTGAAACGGGGAGTTGTTCGGCGGACGAAAGGGAGCCTTTTCCTTGCGGTATTGTGGTCGCATCCCGCTGCTGCAACTGTTTAGGCACTTTCCTAAATCGCTGTGGCAACAGATGAATTTGATTAGGAGGTGTCTTTTTCTATGTCTAAAACTCCGAATATCTTTGTCCGCTCGCTGCGTGAGCTGAGGTCCACCCGCTGTCTGGCGGTCACGGCGCTGCTCATTGCGATCAACGTCACGCTGGATCTGCTCGGTCTGTCGATCAAGCTGCCGCCGAACCTGCGTATCGGCTTCGGCTTCCTGTGCAATGCGTCGATCGGCATGCTGTTCGGCCCGGTCGTCGGCATGATGGCCGGCGTGTGCACCGATGTGCTCGGCTACTTTGCGGGCAACCTGTCCATGGGCGCGTATTTCCCGGGCTATACGCTGACGGCCGTTGTCGGCGGTCTGATCTGGGGTCTGTGGCTGTATCCGCGCAAGGTCACCGTATGGCGTGCCATCGGCGCAAAGACCTGCATCAACCTGTTCTGCAATATCTGCCTGAACACCCTGTGGCTGACCGTCACCGGCGGCAAGGCGATGAGCGTGCTGCTCGTTACGCGCGTGCCGAAGAACCTTATTCTGCTGCCGATCGAGATCGTGCTGGTCTACTTCGGCATGAAGCTGGTCAACCGTATCTATGGCGCGCTGCCGAATGGAAAAGCGGCGACGGAAATCGAGAATTGAAAATGGAGAATGATCCGTAAGATAAAAACAGTCCCTCGGCCTGTCGCTTGACAAAGCCGGGGGATATGCTATAATAAAGTCAAAGGGACACTGTTACAGCAGTCAGGCCCTTGTACTTTCATCAGTTAAATTTTGATGACCGTTTCGGATACCAGCCGGACGGTCATCGCGCTTTTATACAGAAAATGTACAGTACAATGACCGCACATACAAAAAGCTGAAACGCCTTTTTCCACATCAGCACCACCTCCCTCCATACGAAATCCGCAGGGGAAAGCGGGCCTGACCACTAATATGTAACAACGTCCGTACGGATTATAGCATATAACACCGAATAAAGTCAATCAGCCGCCTTTTCGGGCGGTTTTTGTTTTATTTGAAAACATTGGCAGCATGCTTTCAGCTTTTTGTGAATAATTCTGTTTTTCCCTATGCAAACGGCTGATTTTTTGTTATACTATATATGATTGGAGAAGAACGGTACAGTCCGTTCGCTGAAAGGGAGTGACCTCTTTATGAAACTTACAAAAGAGAGTATTAAACATAACGTGGCATGGAAGGGTTATCGTCTGCCGCAGTACGACATTGACGCCGTGCGCGAAAACACCCACAAGGCACCGACTTGGCTGCATTTCGGCGCCGGAAACCTGTTCCGCGCCTTCCCGGCTGTACTGGCGCAGCGCTTGCTGACCGCCGGTCTGTCTGACACCGGCATTATCTGCTGTGACGGCTACGATGAGGAGCTGATCGACCGCTGCTACCGCGCCTGCGATCATCTGTCGCTGGTTGTCACCCTGTATTCCAACGGCACGATCAACAAGGAAGTGGTTGCGTCCGTTACCGAAAGCCTCAAGCTGAGCGAGGATATGCTGCGCCTGAATGACATTTTCCTGGCGCCGAGCCTGCAGATGATCAGCTTTACGCTGACCGAGAAGGGCTATATCATCCAGGACGACACCCGCGAGTTCCTGCCGGACTACAAGCACGACCGCGAGAACGGTCCGGAAGGCTGCCAGTCCTTCTTCGGCAAGCTGACCGCGCTGTGCCTCGAGCGCTGCCGCGCCGGTCTGTCTCCGCTGGCACTCGTTTCGCTGGATAACTGCTCGGACAACGGCACCCGTCTGGAGCGTGCTGTCCGTCACATGGCCCGCGCATGGCAGCGTAACGGCTTCATCACCGAGGATGAGTATTACTTCCTGCTCAAGAAGAATACCTTCCCGCTGTCCATGATTGATAAGATTACCCCGCATCCGGATAACCGCATCGCAGACAAGCTGGCGGCTGACGGTCTGGAGAACGCAAAGCCGTTCGTAACCGAAAAGGGCACGCACGCGGCTGTTTACGTCAACTCCGAAAGCCCGCACTACCTGCTCATCGAGAACGCATTCCCGAACGGTCATCCGGCTCTCGAGCAGTGCGGCGTTATCATCACCCGCCGCGACATCGTTGAGAAGTCTGCGATGATGAAGGTAAGCACCTGCATGAACCCGATGGATACCGCCCTCGGCGTATTCGGCTGCATGCTCGGCTACACCCGCATCAGCGACGAGATGAAGGACACCGAGCTGGTCAACCTCATCACGCGCCTGAGCGAGCAGGAGGCAATGCCGATGGTAGCTGACCCGGGCGTTATCGACCCGGAGGCATTCCTGCACGAGGTTCTCGGCGAACGTTATCCGAACCCGTTCCTGCAGGATTCCCCGCAGCGTACCGCAACCGATACCTCGCGTAAGATTGCGCCGCGCTTCGGCACCACGCTGTACGCTTACTATAACTCCATGCTGCCCGCACACCGTGCTACCAAGCTGATTTACATTCCGCTGGTACTGGCCGGCTGGCTGCGCTATCTGGAAGGCGTGGACGATAACGGCAGCGAGTTCACCCTCAGCCCCGACCCGAATATCGAGCATGTCCGCGCGCTGATGGGCAACCCGAAGCTGGGCGACGACGTAAGCGAGGCTCAGCTGTACCCGTTGCTGGCAAACCGCTACTACTTCGGTGTCAACCTGTTTGAGATCGGCGTAGGCGAGACCGTTGTCCGCATGTTTGGCGAGATGAACCGCGGCCCGCACGCTGTCCGCGAAACGCTGCAGAAGTACTGCGGCGAGGAGCAGGAGCAGGAGTGGATTTTCTCTTAATTACCGAAAAAACGTAAGACAAAAGGCGAACCGTAGGGTTCGCCTTTTTGTATGCAGATAAAACAAAAACCGCCGCAAAAGGCGGTTGATTGACAAGGTATTGCAATATATGCTATACTCAGAATGTCAACAACGATGTGAAACAGGTTGTTCCTCCCAACATAAGGGAGGTGATGACATGGTCACTTATTCCGATCTGTTCCAGTTCGGTCTTCTGATCGTTGCTATCATCAGTCTATGTCTGAGACATAGAAGATAACCGCCCCTGAAAAGGAGCGGCGTTTCCTCAATTAACCAAGTTTTTTAGGAACGACCGCTCTTGCCAGAGAGCCATCGTTGTTGATACAATTATAACGCAGTGCCCCGGTTTTGTCAAGCGACAGAGCCGGGGCACTGTTATTCCGTTATCCGTTAACAAGGGTTACAATACCTTTCCAAAGAGCGTAAAGCAAGTCCTCGAATGACGCCTGCGGGTTATGAATGGCAATCCATACAAAGCCTGCCGTTAAAAGGACAGTCACCGCGATTATTACCCAGAAACAATACCATCTCTGTTTAGGTGTCATATGATTTCCCTCCTCAGTCATAACGGTATTTTTCACCTCGGGGAGTTTACGGCTTATATCTATAGATTAACAGATATTCACGGTTTGCAAAGGGATTTTGCACAGAAGCCGGTGCATTATTTTTGTCCGGCGGCTACCCGTAATCCCGGCGCATACCTCAGCCATTTCCCGCTTTTGAGCCGCAGGAAGAAGCAGATCGACCGGCACAGCCAGTCACCGATCATGGCAATCCAGATGCCGATTGCGCCCATGCCGAAGTGCACCGCGAGAATATATCCCGCGACAAGCCGCAATCCCAGCATGGAGATAATCGAGCACACCATCGGATACCTTACGTCATTCGCCGCACGCAGGATATTCGGCATGGCAAACGAGGTCGGCCACAGGAAGATCGCGCAGCCGTTGTGGATCATAATCAGCGTCATGCCGAGCGTAAGCGCCTCCGCAGACACGCTGTAAATCTTGAGGATAAGCGGCGTGCACGCAATCGTGACAAGGCAGGTGCTCGCGGTAACGGCGTAGGTAATCATCATCAGCTTTTTCGCCATGCGGCGCGTCTGCGGCTCATCGCCCGAGCCGATGCACTGCCCGATAACGGTTATCATCGCTAGACTCATCGCCTGACCCGGAATGACGGCTACGGCATCCAGATTATTCGCCAGCGCATTCGCGGTAATCTGGGTCGTGCCGAACAGCGAGATCATGCTCACGACGAGTACGCGGCCAAGCTGAAACAGGCTGTTTTCCAGTCCGTTCGGCACACCGATCTGCAGAATGCGGCGGATCAGCTCTTTATCCGGTCGAAACCGCTGTCCGCGCCGCAGAGAGACCGTGTGTTCGGGGTTCAGCAGCAGAATCGTGATAGCGACAGCCGCCGTGCCGCGCGACAGCACGGACGAAAGCGCCGCGCCTCCGACGCCCCACTTGAACACGAAAATGAACAGCGAGTTGCCGATGAGGTTGACGATGTTGATCAGTCCCGCAATCAGCATGGAGATACGCGAGTTGCCCTGTGCGCGGAACAGCGCCGCGCCTGCGTTGTAAATCGCCAGAACAGGGTAGGAGAACACGCTGACCGTCAGGTAGGTGAGCGCGCTCTGCATCACGTCATCCTCGATCGTGCCGAACAGCAGCCGCAGCAGCGGTGCGCGGAACAGCATGACGAGCGTCGAGATGATCAGCGCAATGACCGTGACGACTAAGTACAGCTGCTTGGAGGCATCGCATGCACGGTCGTTCTTTCTCGCGCCGAGCAGCTGCGCGACCACGACCGCGCCGCCGGTTGCCAGCGCGGAAAAGATGTTGATGATGAGTACGTTGAGCATATCGACCAGCGATACGCCGGAAACCGCCGCTTCACCGACCGAGGAGACCATCATCGTGTCGGCCAGACCGACCGTGATGGCGAGCACCTGCTCGATAACGAGCGGAAAAATCAGCTTTTTGAGTGCGGCATTGGGAAATAACTCTTTACTCGTAAAAAATACACCTCGAATCAGAGAATAACGCGGTACGCCTCGATCAGCCGTTCGAGCGACCATGCGGCGTTCGCGGGACTGGTGGAGGGCAGCTGCGTGATGGGAACGCCGGTTTTCGGCTCGATCAGCCTGCGGTACAGCTGCGCCGACTTGCCGCCGGTGGCAAAAATACGCGTAATTTTGCTCTCGCGGAGCAGGCGGCCTATGTCGTTCGGCTCGGCGTTGCGGATAGACGTGTCGGACGCGCCCGCAATATCGCATTTGGCGATGGTGTCCCACAGCGCCACATGATGCCGCAGGCACATCGCGCGCTTGTCCTCGATGGAGACCGGCACCTCCTCGCCAAGCACAGCCGCCAGCACGCGCCAGAATCGGTTCTGCGGGTGGCCGTAAAAGAACCCGACCTCGCGGGATTTCGGGCTTGGAATCGAGCCGAGCAGTAGCACGCGCGACTCGCTGTCGTACAGCGGCGGAATGGTGTGAACGATGGTTTGCAGTTGCATGGATCAGTCCTCCAGTACGGAAACAAAGCTGCGGAACGCGCTCGGCAGCGCGTAAGCGTCGCGCAGTTCGGCGGGTGTGACAAAGGTGAGAGCGGGTGCAGGTGCGTCCAGTTCGACATACACGCCGTTCATGTGCCACTCCACATGGGTGAAAATATGCTTGGCAGGCCGCAGAGAGAGCAGCTTTCGCACGCTCCAGCCCATTTCGGTGAGCGCCGCGCGCAGCTCGTCCGGCGAGAGATGGCCGTCCAGCGAGGGCAGCTCCCACAGACCGGCGAGCAGACCCTTTTTCGGTCGCTGCCGCAGACCGACCAGTTCGCCGCAGCGCACAAGGAGCACGGTGCGGTTTTCCACTCTCCGCGCCTTTTTTGCGGCTCGGAGCGGCAGCACAGCCGCGTTTCCGCGGTGAAAGCCCTCGCAGAGATGCTGAATCGGGCAGTCGTCACAGCGCGGTGCGCCGTTCGGCAGACAGACCGTTGCACCGAGTTCCATCAGCGACTGGTTGAGATCGCCGGAACGGTCGGATGGCATGAGCGCGGCGAACCGCTCGCGCGTCTGCTTTTTGAACTTTGCGTCCGTGATCGGCGTGAAATCGTTATCGAGCCGCGCCGCCACACGCAGAACATTGCCGTCCACCGCCGGAACAGGCAGCCCGAACGCGATAGACGCCACCGCGCCTGCCGTATATTCACCGACACCGGGCAGAGAGAGCAGTTTATCGTAGTCGGCGGGCAGTTCGCCGCCGTATTGCTCGCACAGCAGGACCGCTGCACGGTGCAGGTTGCGCACGCGGCTGTAGTAGCCGAGCCCCTCCCAGAGCTTGGTGTAAACGGCCTCGTCCGCCGCCGCGAGAGCGGGAATATCGGGCAGCGCGTTCATCCAACGGGAAAAATAGCCGCGCACGGCCTCCACGCGCGTCTGCTGCAGCATGATCTCGCTCACCCAGACGCGGTAGGGAGTAGGCTCAGACCGCCACGGCAGGTCGCGGTGACCGGCGTCATACCAGTCCAGCAGCGGCTGCACGATGGCTTTGCTTACCCCGCTCAATATTTCATGTCATCCAGCGTAGCGCCGGTGTAGAACATGGTGAAGGTCGCGTCGGCAATGTGCTTGCCCTCGTCGTCGTGCACCTCGACCATGTAGACTGACACCTTGCGGCCGCGCTTGCGCTCGTACGCCACAGCGGTCAGCTTTTTGCCGCAGCGGCCCGGACGGTAGTAGTGGATGGTGCTGTCGAGCGTGACGGCCACCGTGCCCTGAGACGCTGCCGCAGAGCCTGCCGCAATGTCGCACAGCGTGAAGATCGTGCCGCCGTGCGCCATGCCGAGCGGATTGAGCAGCTCGGGGGTCAGGTCAAGCTCTACGGTTGCGCCGCCGTCCTTGTCGAGCGTCACAACGTGCATGTGCATCAGTTTGTTTAAGCCGCCGGCTTCCTGCCGCAGCTTGAGGATTTCTTCGATGGTCAAGGTTAGGACTCCTTTATATATTCTATAATCTTTTGATAAACGATGGTTTTTCGCCTTCGAGGCGAACGGTTCTTGCCTACGCGGCAGGCGCACAAGAGGGTAGACACCAAGGTTTCTACCCTCTTGAGAATCACCCATTTCCTTAGAGGGCACGGCGCAGATTGCCGACATGTGACCGCTGCGAAGCAGGGGAACGGCAGAGGATTTTTTCTCTGCTGCGGACGAACTACCTTCGGAGTCCGTCCTCATGAGCAACCTGTTCGCAGTGTCAGATACCGTTCTGCTACACAGACCAGCTACTCTACGCAGGCGCGACATACCCGTGTCGCGCAATTCGTGAGCGCGTTATGATAGACAGGGCCTACGAAGATAAATTGTACCAAACGCCTAATTCGTAGGTGCCGTGCGGTATAACGTGTTAAAGAGTTGCGCAACACGGGTATGTTGCGCCTGCGTTGACTAAACCGCCTGTGTAGCAGTACGCTGTCTGTGAACTGCGAACAGGTTGCGAAACGAACGCAACGGTAACCCGACTGCCGTACCCCATTTTCGAAGCGGTCGCCGCTCTCTGATTTTCGCCGGGCTAACAAACAAGGGAAAGGTAGGAGTTCAAAGAGGAAGGGAAACCGTAGGTGTCCCTTCCTTTTTGCCCCCCGCGGCGGGGGCCGCAGTCTCCCGCGCTCCGCAGAGCGCAACTCCCCGCTGAGGTTCAGCGAAAAACTTCCGCCCGTCAGGGGCGAACACGCTGACGCAGTTCGCGTGCCCCGGTCAGCCGGTGCTGAAAAAACTCCCGCCCGTTAGGGGCGAACCCGCTTACGCAGTTCGGGTGCACCGCTCAATCGGGGCAGGATAACAGGTGAAATCTGCGATACTACTCTATTTTATTATAAAATGCACCCGCTCCTGCGTCAAGCGCAACCGCCCGGCGAAGCCTGACGAATTTTTCTAACAACCGTCGGATTACACAATCCCCAATATGTAGTTACCAATCGGAAACAGGACAACAAAATGCAGGGAAAAGTGCCGAAAATACAAAGCGAGCCTGTCGAAATGCGTCGAATATGACTGTTTTCTGTACTTTACAAACGGTAATACAGCGAGTATAATATAAATATATATTTTATAGTTGTGCCTTCTGCGGCACAACGCAGACGGAGAATGTTGGAATGAGTGATTTTTCGCGCACGCTTGCGCTTCTGCGACGGGAAAAGAAAATAAGTCAAAGAGCGGCAGCGGGCGACCTCGGCGTTTCGCAGGCGCTTCTCAGCCACTATGAGAACGGACTGCGTGAACCCGGTCTGTCTTTTGTCGTGCGTGCGGCGGATTATTACGGTGTGTCCTGTGACTACCTGCTCGGCCGTTCGATGGCGCGTGACGGCTCTGCTGTGCCTGCCGAGCGCATGGAGGGCACGGACACCGAGACGGAGCACAGCCGGATTGTGCAGGCGGCAGCCCTGCTGCTGCAGGTTGCCGAATCACTTGAGAGCAAGCAGCTTTCGCACGAGATCGAGTCGTATTTCGCGGTTGCAATCTACAAGGTGTACCGCTATCTCTACATGGCCGACCCGGCCGGGGTGGATGCGGTGTTCCGCGCGCCGCAGGATCGCTTCGAGTACCTGTGCGATGCCCGCATGAAGGAGCATGAGCTGAAAATCCGTCTGGCGGCCAACGGCGAGGAAGGCTGCGGTCTGACGCAGGAGAATATCCGGCGGATGCCGCTCGCCCCGAGCGAGATTGCACGGCGTTATCCGGATTTGTCGAGCGCACTGCTGACCGTTCTGCAGCAGGTGTCGGATTCGATCGATCGGAAAAATAAAATGCAATAATTTCGGACAAACCTATTGACAAATACACCGGTGTGAGGTATACTAAATAAGTCGCTGAGACAAGACGACTTGATGAAACGCTGGTGTAGCTCAGTTGGTAGAGCAGCTGATTTGTAATCAGCAGGTCGGGGGTTCAAGTCCGTCCACCAGCTCCAATCAAGCTGGTAACTGAATATGGAAGGTTTCCCGAGTGGCCAAAGGGAACAGACTGTAAATCTGTCGTCTATGACTTCGGTGGTTCGAATCCACCACCTTCCACCAAAACAGAAGGACATTCCAAAAGGAATGTCCTTTTTCTGTTTTGGCGGAAGGTGGTTGTGGATTCGAAAGCCGGCTCTTAGAAACGTGCCGGTGGCACGTTTCAACCGGCGTGGCTTTGCCGCAGCAAAGCGAATCCACCACCGGACGGGTCGGCAGGCGTGTAGCAGTGCGGTTAGGGGACTGCACCAGATGCGTAAGTTAGACACGCGCCCTAAACGGAGCGTCGGCTCTTAGAAACGTGCCGGTGGCACGTTTCAACCACCGTGGCTTTGCCGCAGCAAAGCGAATCCACCACCGAACGGGTCGGCAGGCGTGTAGCAGTATGGTTGTGGGACTGCACCAGACGCTCAAGTTAGACACACGCCTTAAACGGAGCGTCGGCTCTTAGAAACAGCCCGGTGGGCTGTTTCAACCGGCGTGGCTTTGCCGCAGCAAAGCGAATCCACCAGAACGGGTCGGCAGGCGTGTGGCAGTGCGGTTAGGGGACTGCACCAGCCAATCACGGCAGGCACGCGCCCGATCAGAAGGGAAGAACAGATTGTTCGATAGCGAAATCAACCTGCACAGGTTATTTGGAACGATATATTGCCGTTTGCGACGTTATCCCGTAGGGGCGCACACTGTGCGCCCAGACAGCGCAAAATCATACGGGGCGTGGGCGAACAATGTTCGCCCCTACGGGACAGATTGTACAGACCGAAAAATATTTTCTCCGAGTTGACCACTCATGGTCAATTTTTTATATAATCCGGCGTATAGATGAGGGTAGAAGCTATGCCAGTCAAGGCGAATGCAGCAGCGCATCAGCGGGCGTGAGAACCAATCGGCGACGACCTGAGCCGATGAAGCTGCTCCATCGAACAGAGCAAAATACAGCCTTGTTGGGAATCAACAGGGCTTATTCCCATGCCCATCGTTTTTTCTCGCCAAGAAATCGGTATTTCTCGTCCGGAAAACGGCATTTCTCGTCCAGAAAGTACACAGAGCAGAGAAGAGCAGAGGACAGAACAGAAGAGTAGAGCAGAGCATAGCATAGCAGAGAACAGCAGAGCAGAAACAAAATTGAGAATGGAGAATGATTCTGACTGACCTGACCCTGACTGACGAAAAGAGATTTTCTAAATTGCTTTCTGCAAATAAAAAGGACCTCCGGTAAAACCGGAAGTCCTTGATCTATCGTTTTGGTAACGAGATTACTTAGCCATGGAAGCAACTTCTGCTGCGAAGTCGTCAACCTTCTTCTCGATGCCCTCGCCCTTCTCGAAACGAACGCACTTTACGAGCTTGATCTCGCCGCCCAGCTCCTTGGCAACAGCCTTAATGTGAGCCTCAACGGAAACCTTGTTCTCCTTAACGAAAGCCTGCTGCAGGAGGCAGTTCTCCTCGTAGTACTTGCCGATACGGCCGTCTACCATCTTGTGGATGATCTGCTCCGGCTTCGGCTTAGCAGCGGTCTTGTTCTCCTCGAGAGCCTGGATCAGGAGGATCTCCTTCTCCTTAGCCAGAGTAGCCTCGTCAACGTCGGACTTGTCCAGGAAGGACGGGTTCATAGCAGCAGCCTGCATGCCGATGTCCTTGCCCAGCTCCTTAACAGTAGCGTTGTCCTTCAGACCCTCGGAAACTTCCAGACCAACCAGAACGCCGATTACGCCGCCCATGTGGTTGTAAGCAACGTTAACGGTGGAGTCGTCGAAACGCTCGAAACGACGGATCTGCAGGTTCTCGCCGATGGTCAGAACCTTCTCCTGCAGAGCGTCCTGAACGGTGCCTTCGCCCATCTTGCAAGCCTTGAGAGCCTCAACGTCAGCCGGAGCGTCCTTGATAACAACGTTAGCAACGTCGGAAACGAACTGCTGGAAGTCAGCGTTCTTAGCAACGAAGTCGGTCTCGGAGTTTACCTCGATGATTGCGCCTACGCCGCACTCATCACATACGGTAGCCTTGACCAGACCCTCAGCAGCGATGCGGTCTGCCTTCTTAGCAGCCTTAGCCAGGCCCTTCTCACGGAGCAGCTCGATAGCCTTGTCGAAGTCGCCGTCGGCCTCGGTCAGTGCCTTCTTGCAGTCCATCATGCCTACGCTGGTCATTTCGCGGAGCTTCTTTACGTCAGCAGCGGTAAAAGCCATTTTATTATTCCTCCAATTTATGATTTTACGATGAAAAAAAACGTAGGGCACAACGAACACCGGCGCGCCGGGTCGTCGCGCCCTACGAACAACTCACTGAATGTTATATTGAGTTATGAATTACTCAGCCTTTGCGTCAGCCTTAGCCTCAACCTCGAGCTGCTCGCCCTGCTTGCCTTCCAGAACAGCGTTAGCCATGGTCTGGGAGATCAGCTTGATAGCGCGGATAGCGTCGTCGTTGCCCGGGATAACGTAGTCGATCTCGTCCGGATCGCAGTTGGTATCAACGATTGCAACGATCGGAATGCCCAGCTTGCGTGCTTCTGCGATCGCGTTCTTCTCCTTGCGGGAGTCAACTACGAACAGAGCGCCCGGAAGCTCCTTCATTTCCTTAACGCCGCCGAGGTACTTCTCGAGCTTAGCGATCTCGAGCTGGAGCTTGATAACTTCCTTCTTCGGGAGCAGATCGAAGGTGCCGTCAGCCTGCATCTTCTGCAGCTGGTTCAGACGAGCGATACGGGTACGCATGGTCTTGAAGTTGGTCAGCATGCCGCCCAGCCAACGTGCGTTAACGTAGAACTGACCGCAGCGCTCAGCCTCTTCCTTGATTGCGTCCTGTGCCTGCTTCTTGGTGCCGACAAACAGGATGGACTTGCCGGAAGCTGCCATATCGCGTACGAAGAAGTATGCTTCCTCGAGCTTCTTTACAGTCTTCTGGAGGTCAATGATGTAGATACCATTGCGCTCGGTGAAGATGTAGGTAGCCATTTTCGGGTTCCAACGACGGGTCTGATGGCCGAAGTGTACGCCGGCCTCCAGCAGCTGCTTCATAGAAATTACTGCCATTTTGTTTTTCCTCCTTGGTTTTTCCTCCATCCCTGATCATCTGACAGCGGCAACAGAGCAAATGCACCGTCACCGACCGCTTTCATCACGGGATGTGTGAATTCATGCTATGATAGTTTACACCAATGGGAGGGGGATGTCAAGAGGAAAGTTGAAAATTGAGGATGGAAAATGGAGAATGGAGAATGAACGATACGGTTTACGGGGATTCTGCGGGTTTGGATTACATTAAATATACCGTATCGAATGATTGGAATGCTTTGCGGTCGATTAAATGAATATCGTAGGGTGCGACAAGGTGAATTGCGGTAAAGCCGGTAATGAAATATTTTTCCCTGCATAAAATTATGACAGGAGGGGATTTCTTTGCGATTGGGTTTTCGTCACACCGCGTTTCAGGCGGTATGCACGGTTTTGGTTTTATGCTTTGCGCTTGGACTGCTTGAGCGTGCCGACACGGTGCAGCCGGTATTCGGGGAGGACAGCGTGCGCGTACCGATTCTAATGTATCACAGCATTCTCAAGGACAGCGCACGGCAGGGCAAATATGTTATCTCGCCGGCGGTTTTGGCGGCCGATTTGGACGCCTTGCAGGCGAAGGGGTATACCGCCATAACGGTAAGCAATCTGCTGGCGTATGTACAGGACGGCGCAGACCTGCCGGAGAAGCCGGTGATGATCACCTTCGATGACGGCTACTACAACAACTACATTTATGCCTATCCGCTGCTCAAACAGCGCGGAATGAAGGCGGTTGTGTCCATCATCGGCAGCCAGACCGCGCTTTTCACCGACAACGGAGAGGAAAACGCCTACTGGTCGCATTTGCGGCTTGACCGCCTGCGCGAAATGCAGGATGTGTTTGAGGTGCAGAATCACTCGTGGAACCTGCACGAGTACGGCGAACGCCGCGGCTGTCTGCGCCGGAGAGGCGAGGACGAAATGCGCTACGAGACGCTGCTCCGCGAGGACACCGAGCAGACGCAGACGCTCATCACGGACGCCGGACTGCCCGCGCCGACCTGCTACACCTATCCGTTCGGTGCGTGCTCCAAGGAGAGCGAAACGCTGCTCAAAAGCATGGGCTTCCGGTGTACGCTCGGGTGCGAGGAGCGCGTCAATACCGTTACACGAAACCCGGACTGCCTGTTTGAGCTGGGGCGGTTCAACCGTCCGGCAGGGCAGAGCACGGAAAGCTTCCTGCACCGCGCGTTAGGAGAGGATTAAATGCAGAATACCATGCGATTTTCCGAGCTGCACTGCCGTGAGGTGATCAATCTGTGCGACGGAGCACGGATGGGCGAGGTGAGCGATCTGCTGTTCGATCCGGTCTGCGGACAGATTACCGCACTCGTTGTGCCCGCGCAAAGCGGCATTGTCGGGCTGTTCTCCAAAAATGACTGCGTTATTCCGTGGGGGTGCATTGAAACCCTTGGGGAAGACTATATTCTGGTCCGGTATAGACCAAAATAATATAGGATTAGACCTGTACCGTAGGGCGGGGCACTCCAGAGTGGCTTCTCTTGCCCTACGGAGAAGGCAAAACCATATCAAATGCAAAAAGAAAAAGGCGGACAACCGTCCGCCTTTGAGGCTGTCGAAAAACTATCGTTTTTCGAGCAGCCTCTCGATCGAAACCACGCTTTCGATCGAATGCTGAAGAAAAACCGCGTCCTCCGGACACATTTTTTCTTCCCTTGTATAAAAACCGAGGTACACGCCCCCGGTTTTTATGAATTTGCTGCGCAAATTCTATTTTATGCGTGCTGCCGCACGAAAAGTAAAAACGATAGATTGACTTTATCGACAGGCTGAGGCGGACAACCGTCCGCCTTTTGGCTCAATCCTTCTTATACTTTGCAACGCCCTCGGTGTAGAGGTTGCCGCCGACCGAATCCTGCGACACGATGGCGGAGAAATTCTCCACGGTGAGACGCTTGACCGACTCACAGCCCAGCTCGTCATATGCGATGACCTCGACATTCTTAATGGATGCCGCCTTCGCCGCGCCTGCGCCGCCGATGGCTACCATATAAACCGCGCCGTTGCGCGCCATTGCGTCCTGCACGCCCTGATTGCGCACGCCCTTGCCGATCATGCAGGCAAGACCTGCATCGAGCAGACGCGGTGCGAACGGGTCCATACGGCCGGAGGTGGTCGGGCCGACCGAGCCGATGACCTGACCCGGCTTTGCGGGGGTCGGGCCGGCGTAGTAGATCGCCGCGCCGTCGAGGTCGAACGGCAGCTTGTCGCCTGCGTCCATCGCGGCAACGATCTTCTTGTGTGCGGCGTCGCGCGCGGTGTAGACCGTGCCGGTCAGCGTTACGGTGTCGCCCGCACGCAGCTTCGGCGCCATTTCCTTGAGCTGTTCGGTTTTCAAATTGTAGTGTGCCATGCTTATTCCTCCGTTTTCGGGCGCAGATTGTTCAGAACCTCACGCAGTCCGTTTTTTGCCTTGTCCGGCTCGGGATGGGGCGCCTCGCCGTCCTTTTTGCCGAGCGACGCGCTGATCTTGTCAATTTCGCCGAGCACTTCACCGGCTTTGCGGGCCATCTCGGCGGATTCCTGCTGGTTGCGTGCCAGCACGGTGCGGTAGTTCTCCTTGGTGGCATCCAGCTGGCGGCGCACCTGCTCGATGGTCTCCATCGACTTGCGGCGCAGCTTCTGCAGCTCCACCTTGGCGTCCTCCTCGATCTGCTTGGCGCGCCGGTACGCGGAAAGCTCCATCTCGGCGATCTTCTCTCTGGTCGCATCGTATTCACCGCATTTGGCTGACAGCTTGGCGTTCTCCGAGGTCAGCCGGTCGTTTTCCGCCGCAAGCTGCGCCGCACGGGCGTTCTGCGCCTCGATCTCGGTCGCCTGCAGGGAAAAACCGCTTTCAATCTGGTCAAGCTGTGCACGGATCTTATCGGTATCCAGCGTCATTTCGCCCAGCCGCTCGAGCAGCTCGGCGTTCTTCGCGGTAAGCGCCTCGTTCTGCGTGCGCAGCTCGTTCATCGCGGACTGAGCCTCGGTCAGCTGAGAGCGAAGCTCGGCGGTCTCGGTGTAGTATTTCGTGTCGGTTTCTTCTATGTAATGCAGTACGTCCTCGCGGTTAAAGCCGCCGAATACCGCACTGCGGAATCCACGGGTTTGCTCGTCCATTGCAGTTCCTCCCACAATAATCTTTCTTTAGTATAGCAAATTCATGAGATAAAGGCAAATAATAATTAGTAATTACTAATTCCTAACTGCTAATTACTGACTCATATATATAATATGTGTCTTGCAATCAAAAAAAGAACGTGCTATTATTATCTTATCTTGCAAAAACGAGGAAGATGCTCAATGTTAGAATTAAAAGATTTCGAGGCAGCTGCGGACCGACTGAAAAACGTCATCCACAACATTCCGCTGTCTACGTCCTGCACCTTCTCCGCCATGACCGGCGCAGAGGTTTATCTGAAGTACGAAAATCAGCAGAAGACCGGCTCTTTTAAGGTGCGCGGTGCTTACAATAAGATTATGAAGCGCTTCGCTGAGGGCGACCTGCACGCTGTTGTTGCGTCCTCTGCGGGCAACCATGCACAGGGCGTTGCCTTTGCGGCAACCGCTGCCGGTGTAAAGTCCACCATCGTTATGCCGCGTTCCGCGCCGATCGCCAAGGTTTCCGCAACCCAGGGCTACGGTGCCGAGGTTGTTCTGGCGGGCAACATTTACGATGAAGCCTATGCCAAGGCGTGCGAGATCTGCGAGGAGACCGGCGCAGAGTTCATCCACCCGTTTGACGATGAGGATGTTATGGCGGGTCAGGGCACCATCGCGCTGGAAATCCTGCGCGACCTGCCGGGCGTTGACATGATCTTCGTTCCGGCCGGCGGCGGCGGACTGATCTCCGGCGTGGCTGCCTGCGCAAAGCAGATCAACCCGCGCATCCAGATCATCGGCGTACAGGCTGAGGGCGCACCGGCGATCGCAAATTCGTTCCGCACCGGCGAGCGCACTCCGTCCGATACCGTGCACACCATCGCTGACGGTATCGCCGTAAAGACCCCGGGCGAAAAGACCTTTGAGTATATCAAGAAGTATGTGGACCGCGTTGTCACGGTTTCCGATGACGAGATTGCTTCCGCTGTTCTGCTGCTGCTCGAGCGCTGCAAGCAGGTCGTTGAGACCTCCGGTGCGGCTCCGCTCGCGGCTGTGCTCAACAACAAGGTGGATGTACGCGGCAAGAAGGTCGTCTGCGTGCTGTCCGGCGGCAATATCGACGTATCCTTTATTCACAAGATTGTGGAAAAGGGCCTGATCACCCGCTGCCGTCAGCTGAAGTTCTCTGTGCTCATGCCGGATGCACCGGGCGCACTCGAGCATTTCTCGCACATCGTTGCACAGCAGAATGCCAATATCATCCTGTTCCAGCATGACCGCGTACAGACGGACCTCGAGATCGGCGAGGCGATTATCCATGTCGTCTGTGAGGTCGGCGGCGTTGACCACGCCAAGCGCCTCATCGACACCCTCACCGATGATGGCTATAAGGTGTTTACTTCGCAGATTTGATAAAAATGCAATGAAATTACAGCGTTCCGCTTGGATAGAGCGGGACGCTGTTCTTTTTTCGGAAGAAATGGAGAATGGAAAGTGAACGTAAATCATCACATTCATTTTCCACTCTCCATTTTCGAGTACTCCTGCCTTGTGTAATGCTCTGCTCTCATGGCAAGATATTATATTGACAAATAAATAACGATGTGCTATTATCTCAGCGTGATAAGGAATGAAAAAACAGGTGGATGTTTTATCGCATTATTTGCCTTAAAACGGATAGAATAATAAAACCACGCATACAGTCAACCGCAGAAAGGAAGCATTACGCTATGGCAGCACACATCAACGACGAAATGCTGAACAAAATGGACGCATACTGGCGGGCGGCAAATTATCTTGCAGCCGGTCAGCTTTACCTGCTCGATAACCCGCTGCTCAAGGAGCCGCTGAAGCCCGAGCACATCAAGAAGAAGATCGTCGGTCACTGGGGCACGGTGCCCGGTCAGAACCTGATTTACGTTCACCTGAACCGCATCATCAAGCAGTATGATCTGGATATGATCCTGCTGTCCGGTCCGGGTCACGGCGGCAATTTCTTCGTGGCGAACACCTATCTCGAGGGCACCTACAGCGAGGTTTACCCGAACATCAGCGAGGACACCGAGGGCATGAAGCGCCTGTTCAAGCAGTTCTCGTTCCCGGGCGGCATTGCCAGCCACGTTGCCCCGGAGACCCCGGGCTCCATCCACGAGGGCGGCGAACTGGGTTATTCTCTGGCGCACGGCTTCGGTGCGGTGCTGGATAACCCCGATCTGATCGCAACCGTAGTTGTCGGTGACGGCGAGGCGGAGACCGGCCCGCTGGCAACCTCGTGGCACGGCAACAAGTTCCTCAATCCGGTGACGGACGGTGTTGTTCTGCCGATCCTGCACCTGAACGGCTACAAGATCTCCAACCCGACCCTGCTTTCGCGCATTCCGGAGGAGGAACTGCGCAAAATGCTCGAGGGCTGCGGCTGGAAGCCGTATTTCGTCGAGGGCGATGAGCCGATGAAGGTACACCGCGCACTGGCGGACACGCTCGATACCGTAACCGAGGAAATCCTCGCCATCCGCAAGCACGCCCGTGAGACCGGCGACACGACCCGTCCGATCTACCCGATGATCGTGCTGCGCACCCCGAAGGGCTGGACCGGCCCGAAGAACGTGGACGGCAAGCAGATCGAGGGCAGCTTCCGCGCGCATCAGGTGCCGCTGATGATGGACAGCCCGGAGCACCTGCCCATGCTCGAGCAGTGGCTGCGCAGCTACCATCCGGAGGAACTGTTCGACGAAAACGGCAAGCTGATTCCCGAACTCAAGGCGCTGGCGCCGACCGGCGAGCACCGCATCGGCGCAAACCCGCACGCCAACGGCGGTCTGCTCATGCATCAGCTGCGCCTGCCGGATTTCCGTGATTACGGATTGAATGTTCCGGCTCCGGGCAGTGTTGAGGGTCAGGATATGATCGAGCTTGGCGCTTATGTCCGCGATGTCATCAAGCTGAACATGGACAGCCGCAACTTCCGCGTATTCGGCCCGGACGAGACCATGTCCAACCGCCTGAGCCACATCTTCGAGGTCACCGACCGCGAGTGGAACGCCGAGCGTCTGGACACCGACGAATTCCTGTCCGCAAGCGGCCGCGTGATGGACGGCATGCTGTCCGAGCACATGTGCGAGGGTTGGCTTGAGGGCTATCTGCTGACCGGCCGTCACGGCTTTTTCGCAAGCTATGAGGCGTTCATCCGCATTATCGACTCGATGGCGGCACAGCACGCCAAGTGGCTCAAGGTCTGCAACGGCCTGCCGTGGCGTCAGCCGATCGCGTCGCTCAACCTGATTCTGGCTTCCAACGTATGGCAGCAGGATCACAACGGCTTTACCCATCAGGACCCGGGCTTCCTTGACCACATCGCCAACAAAAAGGCGGATGTTGTCCGTCTGTACCTGCCGCCCGATGCAAACTGCCTGCTCAGCTGCTTCGATCACTGCATCAAGAGCCGCAACTATGTCAACGTCATCGTGGCTTCCAAGCATCCGCGTCCGCAGTGGCTGACCATGGAGCAGGCTGTGCAGCACTGCACCCAGGGCATCGGCATCTGGGAGTGGGCGTCCAACGATCAGGGCGCAGAGCCGGACGTTGTTATGGCGTGCTGCGGCGAGACGCCGACGCTCGAAACGCTGGCTGCCGTATCCATCCTGCGGGAAGAGCTGCCCGAACTCAAGGTTCGCGTTGTCAACGTGGTTGACCTGATGAAGCTGCAGCCCGAGCGGGAACATCCGCACGGCCTGTCCGATGCAGAATACGACATGCTGTTCACCAAGGATAAGCCGATCATCTTTGCCTTCCACGGCTACCCGACGCTCGTCCATGAGCTGACCTACCGCCGTCATAACCGCAACCTGCACGTTCGCGGCTACAGGGAAGAGGGCACCATCACCACGCCGTTCGATATGCGCGTGCAGAATGATATCGACCGCTTCCACCTCGTCAAGGACGTTCTGCTGCGCCTGCCGCAGCTGGGCAACCGCGGCGCGTACCTCTACCAGAAGATGAGCGATAAGCTGGTGCAGCATCAGCAGTATATCAACGAGTACGGTGAGGATATGCCGGAAGTCCGCGAGTGGAAATGGAAATAATGGAGAATTGAAAATGGAGAATGACCGTGAAGGGATGGTTCTCCGCAGGGCGCACATTGTGCGCCCTTTTTCTTTTGCACGAATGCAAAAAAGTTCGGAAAGTTTTCGGATGGCAGGAATATAATTGTAGGGTGCCCTGGGGCACGACCTCGGCACACACTGCGGTAAGGCCATCTATCACGTTAACGCCTAACTACAAATTATGCTTGACATACCGTCTGGTTCATGTTATATTCTAACTGTACTAAAACACACAGTACAGTTGATACACTCTCAAATCAACAAAAGGAAAGGAGGCGCGTCAGGTGATTAAAATCGACTATCGGGATGCCCGACCCATCTATGAACAGGTGGTGGACGGCATTGAGGGACTGGCTCTGCGTGGGGCACTGCCGGCGGACACCCAGCTGCCCAGTGTACGGCAGCTTGCGATGGAACTGTCGATCAACCCGAACACAATACAGCGCGCTTACGGAGAGCTGGAACGCCGCGGTGTGATCTACGCCGCAAAAGGACGGGGAAATTTTATATCGGACAATGCAGCGGTGCTGCGTTCCCAGAGGCTTAACGAACTGGGTGAGCAGATTACCGCACTGGCCGGTCAGGCGCGCTCGCTCGGGGCGACCGAGGAGCAGATGCGCGGCTGGGTAGAGAGGAAAGGAGAGAGCAGAACATGATTACGGCAACCAACGCGACCAAGCGGTTTGAGGACATCACGGCGGTCGATCACATCTGCGCGGAAGTCAAGGACGGCTCGGTCTACGGCCTGATCGGCTCGAACGGCGCGGGCAAGTCCACGTTCCTGCGCATGCTGGCAGGCATCCTGCAGCCGGACGAGGGCACGGTGCAGATCGACGGCAAGGATATTTTCGAGAACATTGCGATGAAGGAGCGGTTTTTCTTTATCTCGGATGAGCAGTTTTTCTTCCCGAACAGCACACCGAAGGAAATGAAAAACTACTACAAGCGCTTTTACAGCAAATTCGATGAAGCGCGCTACCGCAAGCTGATGAACGGCTTCGGTCTGGACGAAAACCGCAAGCTGCGGACGTTCTCCAAGGGCATGAAAAAGCAGGTTTCGGTCATCTGCGGCGTATGCAGCGGCACGGACTACTTATTCTGCGATGAGACGTTCGACGGTCTCGACCCGGTCGTTCGCCAGACGGTAAAGAGCCTGTTTGCCGAGGATGTAGCGGACAGAGGTCTGACGCCCATCATCGCCTCGCACAACCTGCGTGAGCTGGAGGACATCTGCGACCACGTCGGTCTGCTGCATCGCGGCGGCATCCTGTTCTCGCGCGATCTGGACGACATGAAGCTCGGCATGTACAAAATGCAGTGCATTTTCCCGAATCCGCTGCCGGATTCCGCGTGGGAAGGCTTTGACATTCTGCACAAGGAGCAGCGCGGTTCGCTGTACACCATTACGGCACGCGGCAGCCGGGAAGAGCTGCTCGCCAGGGTGAACGCGCTGAACCCGACCTTCTGCGAAATGCTCCCGCTGACGCTGGAGGAAATCTTTATCAATGAAACGGAGGTGGCAGGCTATGATGTCAAGAAACTCCTGTTCTAAGGGTCTCGTGCGGGATTGCATGAAACGCAACCTGTGGGCCATCGTGCTGTCCACGGTGGGATTCTTTATGGCACAGCTGCTGCCGGTGATTATGACGGCGCAGCACAGCCTGTCGGCACATAAGCAGGATCTGGTCAATCTGAGTGCGGCAGATGCTGCGGCAAGCTGGCAGGGATATGTGGAGAGCGTCGGTGAGATGCTCGGCGGACAGAATATGTTTGTCAAGCTGGCCGTCATCATTCTGGCGGTCACCTGCGGTGTGAGCATGTTCGCGTACCTGCACAATCGCCGCAAGGTGGATTTCTATCACAGCCTGCCGATTTCGCGCAGCCGCCTGTTCGCGGTAAACTACGCGACCGGTGCGCTGTGTGCGCTGGTGCCGTACCTCGTGCTGCATGCGCTGAGCATCGTCTGCACGTGCGCGATGGGCTTCGGTGAGGTGGTCAACGCATCGCTCATCGGCGTGATCGCGTCCAACGTCATTTTCTTCTTCCTGCTGTACGCGATGGCGGCTGTTACGACCATCCTGTGCGGCAACACGGTCATCACGCTGCTGCTCAGTCTGTGGGTGTACTTCGGACCGACACTCGTAACCGCACTGTGGCAGGGCCTCAAGAGCATGTTCTTCCAGACCTATGTGACGGATGCCTCCATGATTTCGCTGCTGTTCTGCAGCAAATTTGCACCGCTGATTCAGTATTTCGGCGTAAACGGCACGAAAATGCATAGCTGGGCAGTGGAGCCTGTCTATACGATGGATTACGCCGCCGGACTGCAGGAGTCGAGTGCCATCGGTCTGCTGATCGGCTATGCGCTTGCGGCGATTGTTATCACCGCACTGGCGCTGTTCCTGTTCCGCATCCGAAAGAGCGAGCGGGCGGGCACGGCACTGGCATTCAACCCGATCAAGCTGCCCGTCAAAATTATCATCTGCGTGGTTATGGGTACGGCGTTCGCTGAGATTTTCAAAATGCTGGTCTACGAATCCGAGCTGTGGTTCTGGGTCGGTCTGGTGCTCGGCACGGTCATCTTCCACTGCGTGGTGGAGATTATTTATGCGTTCGACTTCCGCGCCATCTTCCGCAAGCCGCTGCAGCTGGTTATCATCCTTGCAGTGCTGTGTGCGGGTCTGCTGACCATGCAGGCGGATGTGTTCGGTTATGATGAGTGGCTGCCGGATGAGGGCAGCATTGCAGCGGCAGCGCCGATGGGTTACGTCGGTGAATCGGCACTGCTCAGTGAGCCGGAAAACATCGCGGCATCGCGGCAGCTGGCGGCGCTCGGCGTGGAAAGTCTGAATAACACGGATGAAAATGCACAGAAGGCGTGCATTACCGTCACCTTCAAGCTGAAGAACGGCAAGGTGAAGAGCCGTTCGTATGAGCTGCCGGCCACAGACGAAGTGTTCACGCTCAAAAAGCAGATTTACCAGTCCGCAGAGTACAAGCAGAAGGCGTGGTCGCTGTTTGCGCTCGGCGAGGTCAACGAGGGTTATCACCGCAACATTGTTTTCTACACCAACGGTGACGGCTACAACGGCGTCGGCACACTCAGCGACTCGCAGAAGGCGCAGGAGATCATTGACACGCTCAAGGCAGAGACGCTGACCCACACCGGGGACGCCATGCCGGTGCTGCGCATGGAATTCTCGCAGCAGAACAACGACGATTATTACAGCGAGGGTGCCGTATGCGTGACCGACAAGGACGTAAAGACGCTTGCACTCATCAAAAAGTACGCCAATATCGTTCCCAAGGCCATCAGCGCGAAAAACGTAAAGCTGATTACACTGAGCATCTATCTGCCGGATAAAGACATCTGGCAGGGCGTGCAGGTGACCGACAGAGCAGACATCGACGCGCTGCTCAAGAATGCGGTCAACATTGACGCAATGAATCTGTACGGCAGCGATGCGATGGCGTACGGCGTTATGCAGCAGTTTACCCGCAGCGACGTATCCGTGACCTACACGGACGAAAAGGGCGATGAGTGGAACGCAAGCGCAGGTTACACCGAAGAGGATTATCCGAAGGATATCATCGAGAAATACCGTTCGCAGGCCGAGAAGGACGCGGAAAACGGCGTCGAGTCTGTACAGGACGGTGATGTTGCCTATACAACGGAAGTGCCCCTCGGATGAGAAAGCGCGGTATCATCGGCACGCTGCTTCTGCTGGTGTACCTTGCGGGCGTGGGACTGTTCACCGGTCCCTCGCTGGCGCAGATATTCCTCGGCAGGCTGCCGCAGCCAAGGCTGGAGCTCGTTCCGTTCGCGGATATGATTTCCGTGGTAAAATCTCCGGAGGCGCCCGGTCTGGGTCCGTTCGTGAACATTGCCGGAAATATCGCGCTGCTGTTTCCGCTCGGGCTGTTCCTGCCGCTGTTCTGGCGGTGGTTCGAGCGGGCAGGACGCACCATCCGGTGGTGCTTCGGCACCTCGCTCAGCATTGAACTGATACAGCTGGTCGCGGGCGGCGTCACCTCGGCAGATGATCTGCTGCTGAATACGCTCGGCGGCGCGCTCGGCTTCGCGGCGGCAAGGCTTCTGATGAGAGCGTGCCCCAAGCTCGCGCCGCAGGGCGAGGGAAGGGCAGAGTGGGCAGCACCGCTTGTCTGCTGGATCGTCATCATCGCGGCAAGTACAATATCCGACCTGCTGATTCTGTGGTAGGAGACAGCGGGTCGCAGGATGGATAGAGAGTAATATACGGAAAACAGGCACACCGTGAGGTGTGCCTGTTTTGGGGTTTATGTGATTGAAATACGGGGTAAATACACAAAAGCCGCCCCGAAGAGCGGTTTATTGACAGTATGAAACCATGTATGCTATAATGAAGTTGCTGATATGGAACGGCGAGGTTATTCCCCCGGAATAAGGGGGTGACGTGCATAACAACAATGGAGGTACTTACGTTTCTGATGCTGCTTGCGACGGTTGTCTTCGGTATTTTGAACCTCAAGAAATAACCGCTACCTAAAAAGGCAGCGGCGTTTTCCTCAAGCTCTAAACTTGTTCGGGGAACGACCGCACCTGACACGTGAGAGCCGTTCTTATATCAGTATAATAAACGGACGCTCCGGTTTTGTCAAGTGATGAAACCGGAGCGCTTGTTTGTTGAGAGACATGGTTTTGCACCATATATCCCGTAGGGCGAACGGTGTTCGCCTAAATTGCACGTTGTCGTTGATTGGTAGGGGGGCGCACACTCTGACTCGCTAAGAGCCGCCTACGGCGGTTGCTCGCTGGACGCCTACTGCGGTGGGTGTGTGCGCCCCTACGAGGTAACGTCGCAAATGGCAATATATCGTAACAAACGGTCCGTGCAGGTAGATTTCATCATTGAATGACCGCTCTTTCCTTCGAATTGGGCGCGTGCCTGTCGTGATTGGCTATTGCCGCCCATGGTCGCACTGCCACACGCGCGCCGACCCGTCCGGTGGTGGATTCGCTTCCGTTGCGACGGAAGCCACGCCGGTTGAAACGTGCCACCGGCACGTTTCTAAGAGCCGGCTTTCAAATCCGCCACCTGCCTTCCGCCAAAACAGAAAAAGGACATTCCTTTTGGAATGTCCTTCTGTTTTGGTGGAAGGTGGTGGATTCGAACCACCGAAGTCATAGACGACAGATTTACAGTCTGTTCCCTTTGGCCACTCGGGAAACCTTCCATATTCAGTTACCAGCTTGATTGGAGCTGGTGGACGGACTTGAACCCCCGACCTGCTGATTACAAATCAGCTGCTCTACCAACTGAGCTACACCAGCGTTTTGTCAAGCCGTCTGTCTCAGCGACTTATATATAATAGCATGCAGAGAACAAATTGTCAACAGCTTTTTGCAAAGTTATCGAAAATAATTGTAAAGCCCTGTAAACCGCTATCGGAAAAGGGCGGACACACCGGTCCGCCCCTGCGTATGGATTAAACGAACACATTTTGCACCAGCACCATGTAAAGCACCGTGCCGACGCCGATGGACAGCAGGTTATTATGCTTCCAGATGTGCAGCAGCGCCGTGATGGCAATGCATAGCAGTTCGGGAATACCATGCGTACCCGTCACCCAGCCGACGTTCTTGAGGCAGTACACGACCAGCAGCGCGATGACTGCGGGCGGCAGGGTAGAGCCGAGGTATCGAATGATCGGCGGGATGGGCTTGGAGCCGTTGAACAGCAGGAACGGCGCGACGCGCGTTGCAAATGTGCAGACGGCTGCCACGGCAATCATGGCGATAGCGTATGTCGTTGTCATATCAGGCGACCTCCTTTGCCAGACGGCCGCGCATAGCGACCAGCATGACGCAGATTGCGAGCATGGCGGGCAGGATGAAATTGTCCGGCCCGAGGATGGCGAGCGACACAGCTGCCGCAGCCAGTCCCATCAGTGCAGGAATGTGGCACTTGGTGCTCTGCCATTGCTCCACAAAGATCACCGTGAACAGCGAGGTCATGGCAAAATCAATGCCGGTGGTGTCAAACGGCAGTATGCCGCCGATGATCGTGCCGAGCACCGAGCCGAGGATCCAGTAGCTATGATCCAGTATGGCGATCCAGAAGCGCATATCGCCTGCATCAATGCCCTCGGGCGTCTTGACCGAGCACAGCAGGGAATAGGTCTCATCGGTCAGCGAGAAGATCATGTACCACTTGCGGCGGCCCATCGCATGAAAAGTCTCCAAAAAGGACAGACCGTAGAAGATATGTCGGCAGTTAAGCAGCAGTGTCATCACAGCAACGGTAACAAGGGATGCCTTGGCTGCCAGAAGCGACACAAGCAGATACTGTCCCGAACCTGCGTAGATGGTCAGGCTGCAGAAGAAGGACCAGATCGATCCGAAGCCGATATCGCGCAGCATAACGCCGAATGCGAAACCGATGAACAGATAGCCGCACAGTACGGGTATCGTGGCGGTAAAGGCAGGACGAAGCGCCTTTTTCATGGAAATCACCTACATACTATAAGGGTAAAAGAAAAGCGCTCTGCGAACAGAGCGCTTTGGCATTTCAACGTAAACGCACAAATCGTTAAAATCAGATAGCGCGGGTAACCTTGCCGGAACGGAGGCACCGAGTACATACGTTGATATGGCGGGGAGTACCATCGACCATAGCCTTTACGCGACGAACGTTCGGCTTCCAGGTTCGATTGGAACGACGGTGAGAGTGGGAAACCTGAATACCAAAGGTTACACCCTTATTGCAAATATCGCACTTTGCCATTTTCCTGCACCTCCTTCTTTCGGGCATTGCATAGCAGATATTATATTACCACATGTATAGAATGAATGCAAGCATTTTTTTCAGAAAAAGAGAAAATTTCAAGTTTTCCTGCGGTCCGTGCGGAAATCGTTGAAAATAACAGGAAAATAGGGTATAATACATCTATATCTACTTTATGTATTATACAGTAATATGTATTATACAGCAATAAAACAGCAGAGTAAAGAGGATATAGAATACCTGCCACAGCGGAAGGGAGCATTATACTTATGCAGTTAAAAGAATTCGGTGTCAGCTTGGGCGATCTGATCCATGAATTTAATTTTGAGGTCGTTTACGGTCCGGAAGGCTTTGAAAAGACCGAGATCACCAAGGACGACGTAAACCGTCCCGGTTTGCAGCTGGCAGGATTTTTTGATTATTTCGATCCGAACCGTATCCAGATCATGGGCAAGGTTGAGTCCAGTTATGTAGAGGGTCTGTCGAGCGAGGAGCGCCGCAGCCGTTTCGACCGTCTGTTCGAGACCGGCATCCCTGTGCTGCTGCTCTCGCGCAACATTGACGTATTTCCGGAGTGCCTTGCGGCTGCACAGGAGCACGGTGTGCCGATCCTCCGTACCAATGAGTTTACCTCTACCATCATGAGTGCGATCATCGCCTCCCTCAAGGTCAATCTTGCACCGCGTGTTACGCTGCATGGCGTACTCATCGAAATCTACGGCGAAGGCGTGCTTCTGCTCGGTGACTCCGGTGTCGGCAAGTCCGAGACCGCGATCGAGCTGGTAAAGCGCGGCCACCGTCTGATCGCGGACGACGCGGTTGAAATCAAGCGCGTATCCGACAAGACGCTCGTCGGTACGGCGCCCGAGGTTATCCGCCACTTTATCGAGCTGCGCGGTATTGGCATTGTTGATGTTCGCCGTATCT
The DNA here is from genome assembly GCF_027693185.1 of Butyricicoccus sp. OF27-2pH9A. Classification (NCBI taxonomy): domain Bacteria; kingdom Bacillati; phylum Bacillota; class Clostridia; order Eubacteriales; family Butyricicoccaceae; genus Butyricicoccus; species Butyricicoccus sp. OF27-2pH9A. The sequence continues at coordinate 92,103 of NZ_JAQEXK010000001.1, read as the reverse complement.
TCGGTGTCGGCGCGATTAAAATGACCGAAAAGGTTGAGCTTGTCATCAACCTCGAGCCGTGGGAAGACGGCAAGCAGTACGACCGTCTCGGCATGGACAGCCAGACGACCTCCATCCTCGATATCGCGGTTCCGAGCCTGACCATTCCGGTAAAGCCCGGTCGTAACCTTGCCGTTATCATCGAGGTTGCAGCGATGAATGACCGTCAGAAGAAGATGGGCTTCAACGCAGCAAAGGAACTGCAGGAGCGTATGCTCAAGCAGTACGGCAACTGATAAAAGGTAAGGCAATACCGCACCATGCAAGCGGTGCTGCCTTCAACAATTCAATAAAAGGTGGGGATCTTTATGAAAAAAGCAGCGGTATTGGTATGTATGGCGTCTGTTCTTCTTTCAGGATGCAGCGGTGCCGGTGGGGAAAAGGTGTCGCAGACGGCGGATTCCTGCGCGCAGGCGGTTGTGTCCGAGCTGGCAAAGACCGACTGGACGGCAGTCAGCACCGATACAAACAGCGATGACGCTGCGTATGTGATGGCGCATAGGGACACGGTCGCGCTCGACAGGCTGATCGCGTTTACGCTCACGTCCGATGGCGGGCCGAGTGAGGGCGCGTGCGAGGAGCTGCGGAGCCGTTTTCTGGAATCGCCGCATACTGTTCTGGCGTATCTGGTGCTGATGGGGGATCAGACGGTATCGTCGGACGACAGCACACCGGCGGCAGAGTTCATCTGCGGGCAGATTGCCTCGGCGGATGCCGCATGGCATGACGGCTCGGAGGAGTTTGCACAGGTAATGGAATCGTGCAAAGCCGACTATCCGGAAGGACCGGCGGCGGAGCTGCTGAGCAAAATGGAGACGGCGCACGAAGCCTCTCTGGAACGAAATAAATAAGGTATGCAGGCAAAAGCGTGACTTTGACGGTCATGTCTTTTGCCTGCGTTTTCTTTTAGGGAAAACGACTAAACAGAGCGGATGTTTTTTGTTGCACTCACCGAAAGAAAACCGGGAACAAAACCGCTTCCGGACCGTCTAACTGGGTATAAAAAGGAGGTAGTTATTATGATGGAGAAAAAACGAATGGCGGCATTGGTTGCAGCGGTGCTGTTCGGCATGAGCGCGATTCCCGCAGGAGCGGTGAACCTGATCGACACGGACGCGGCAGCGACCGACTCTGCCGAGCACGCGGAGCTTGACCTGTACGGCGTGCGCGCCACAGTAACCGACAGGCAGGACGGCGAGCTGACCGTCAGCACTGAAACCGCAGGCACAGTTGTGGTGCACATTGCGGAGCAGACGATCATCATGGACACGCAGACCGGTCTGCCGGCAGGCGCACAGGATATCAAAAAGGGTGACAAGGTGTACCTCTACTGCGGGGAAATGATGGCGCTGTCCGAGCCGCCGCAGGTGTATGCCAAGGCGGTTCTGGTCAATCTGACCGACGAACACGAGCCTGCAAGCCTGCTGTCTGCCGAGCAGGTGAAGAGAAATGCGGACGGCAGTCTGACCGTGCAGGCAAGCGACGGCAGCCTGATGCTGAACATTGCGCGGAATGCGTCTGTTACGCCGTTCGGCACGAAAAACAAGGCGAAACTCGATGATATCCGCATGGGAACCCGGTTTTTCGCATGGTATGATACGATTCTGGAATCCTATCCGGCACAGGCGGGCACGGACAAGGTTGTGCTGCTGCCTTCTGAGGACGATACGTTCGCCATCGTCATTGAGGGCGACATAGCCGCTGGCGAAGGCCGCATAACAAACGGCGTGGCCATGGTTCCGCTGCGCCTGACCGCCGAGCTGTGCGGCTTTACGGTCAAATGGAATGCGAAGGACCGCACGGTGCACCTCACCAACGGCACGGTGCAGACGACTGTGACCATCGGTCAGGACGAGTATTTCCGCGCAACCGCTCTGCCGGACGCGGACGGCATGAGCCGCCCGGGAGCACTCGGCGCCGCGCCCTATATCGCACAGAGCAGAACGTGGGTTCCGGCGGAGCTGTTCGGCCTGCTCGGCGAGCAGATTGAGATGCGCGGGGACGCGCTGTATCTCGGCGGGGTGCCGAATGCTTTCACCGGAGAAGCCGATGAGATGAATGCGTTTAACATCGTGTGCAAGGACAAGACGCTCGACAAAGGGCGCATGGAAAACGGCGTGGCTATGGTGCCGCTCCGTGAGGTCGGCGAAGCCCTCGGCTACACCGTGACGTGGGACATAGAGAACCGTCAGGCGAAGATGAACAACGGCAAGGTTATGACGCATATAAACATCGGTGAGGATTCCTATATCCGTTCGGTGATGAACGGCGACGGCACGGAAGCACCGGTTTCGTTCGGCGCGGCGCCGTATTTCGCTGATGGCAAGACGTGGGTTCCGGCAAAGCTGTTTGAACTGCTCGGAGAACAGGTTGAAATGAAGGGGAATGCGCTGTATCTCGGTGGAACGGAGAACTAAATACGAGAAAGGATGACCGCCATGAAACAAAAGTGGAAAGCCTGCCTGTGCATAGCCGCGTTCCTGCTGGCCGTGCTGCCGGTCTCCGCAAGTGCGGATTCGGGCCCGAAACCGCAGATCACCATTCAGGTGCAGAATGCGCCGGACGGCGATTACTACGTTGACCTGCTCATTCCGGGCGAGATACCCGAGCAATGCATCGACAATATAGAGTGGAACCACATCGACCGTGCATCGCTGCCGCTGGATGCGTTGGAGCGCGACCGCATGGACGGCTGGCACTATGCCATGCTGGACGGCACGCCTGCACCGCTGTTTTACAAGCATCCGGACAAGGACATGTTTGTGTTCAGCTATTTCGGCACGCCGGACACGTTTCGGATTGCGATTTATGATGATTCTCAGCAGAAAGTAAACTTTTCTGAGGTGATGAAGCGCACACAGCTGCAGCAGATATTCACCTGTGACTTTGCGGATAATACGGTAAAAACCGGAAATCCGCTGCTGACATATCTCAAACAGTTCGCGTCCTCGCTGCTGCCGACGCTGCTAATAGAGGGAATCCTGCTGCTGCCGTTCGGCTTCTGGGACAGGCGCAACGCAAAGCTGTTCTTCGTCGTCAACATCGGCACGCAGCTGCTGCTCACAGTCGTAACGGCGGCCTGCATGTGGATTGGCATGCCATTCTACCGGTATCTGGTATTTGCGCCGCTTGAGCTTGTGATTTGGATCGTCGAGGCCGTTATTTACCGCAAACGGCTGCAGACCCGGCGGGAAACGGCTCATCCGGTCGCTTACGCGCTGTGCGCCAACGCACTGAGCGCAGCCGCAACTTTGTTCAGCGTGCACATGATATTTCCGTGGGTTTGAGTGAAAAGAACCTGTCAATCGACAGGTTCTTTTCAGTCTGTCGAAAAAGTCGTATAGTCAGCATTTTTTCAGCATTTCGCGCGGTAGCGCGCATGAAATAGCATTTGCTCTGCAAATGCTCAAAAAGGGGGAGCATGTATCAGCGCAGCGCGGCCGAGAAGCCGCGCAAGGATAGCGCCCCTTTTGAACTTCTGGAGGGAGAAAGTTTCTGTATAGGAACTTTCGGACGACTTTGGAACGGCCCACGGTCCGTTCCTGCTTGTCGGCGAAACGGTAGTTTCGCGACAGCCTCAAAAGAACCTGTCAATCGACAGGTTCTTTTGCGTATTTCGGCATTTTGTGGTATGCTATACGGAGCAAAGGAGGCGAGCGGCCGTGTCAGCCAAAGCATACTATCATCTGCCCGGATTGTTTGAATTTTACGAGTTTTACCGCGCATTCCTACCGTTATACCGCGCAAATCGTGACTGGTTTTATGACTGGTGTGAGATTGGGTCCATTTACGGCGCACCGGCGGACTGCCTCTGGGGAGGCGGACGAGCGGGTTTCGGTGAGTGCGGCGCACGCGAAGCGCTGGCTCTGGCGCAGGAATACGGCATTTCCGCGCGGCTGACATTCAGCAATTCGCTTCTGCGCGAGGAACACCTGTCCGACCGCAAATGCAATGCACTATGCGAGTTGTTTTCGCAGGTAAACAGCGTGGAAAACGGCGTAATCGTGCATTCCGAGCTGCTGACCGATTACCTGCGGGCGCGGTATCCGGCGCTGTACCTCGTGTCGTCCACAACCAAGGTACTGACCGATTTTGACGATTTCCGGCGCGAGCTGGACAGGGAAGAATTTCGGTATGTCGTGCCGGATTTTCGATTGAATAAGCGGTTTGACGAATGGAACGCCTTGTCGCAGGTGCACAAAGATAAGGTGGAATTTTTGTGCAATGAGTGCTGCTGGTTCGGGTGCAGTGACCGTAAGCAATGCTACGAGGTTGTCAGCCGCAAAAATCTCGGCGAGGACTGCGAGCACCGGTGTAAAGCACCGGATGCACAGAGCGGCTATCGGTTCTCCAAGGCGATGGAAAATCCGGGGTTCATCGGCGTTGATGCTATTTTGCGGACGTATCTGCCGATGGGATTTTCACAGTTCAAGATTGAAGGCAGGGGACTGGGCAGCGCGCTGATCCTCGAGTTTTTGCTGCATTATATGACAAAACCGGCGTATCAGCTGCGCGTGAGAGAAGAAATCTATCTGGATAATATGCTCGATTTATTTTAGAGCATAAGAAAAGAACCTGTCGTAAGACAGGTTCTTTGAGGCTGTCGAAAAACCGCGTCCTCCGGACACATTTTTTCTTCCCTTGTATAAAAACCGAGGTACACGCCCCCGGTTTTTATGAATTTGCTGCGCAAATTCTATTTTATGCGTGCTGTCGCACGAAGCACAAAATAAAAATCTAACTTTTTCGACAAGCTGAAAGAACCTGCCGTAAGACAGGTTCTTTTTCACATAAGCAAGCAAAAAATTACTTGTTCTTATTCTTAATGTACTCGTCCATCGCAGCCGCGGCGCGCTTGCCGGCGCCCATGGCGAGGATAACGGTAGCTGCGCCGGTAACAGCATCGCCGCCGGCGAATACGCCGTCCTTGGAGGTGATGCCGTGCTCATCGTCAGCCACGATGCAGCCCTTGCGGTTGGTATCCAGACCCGGCGTGGTGTGGCGGATGAGCGGGTTCGGGCTGGTGCCGATCGCCGCGATAACGCAGTCGAGGTCGATGACGAACTCGCTGCCCTCGACCGGAATCGGGCGGCGGCGGCCGGATGCGTCAGGCTCGCCCAGCTCCATCTTCTGGCACTTGAGGCCGGTGACGTTGAAGTTCTCGTCAGACAGCACCTCGAGCGGCGCGGTCAGGAACTTGAACACAACGCCCTCTTCCTTCGCGTGGTGAACCTCCTCGAGACGAGCCGGAAGCTCCTTTTCGGAACGGCGGTATACGATGTAGACCTCTTCCGCGCCCATGCGCTTTGCACAGCGGGCAGCATCCATTGCAACGTTGCCGCCGCCGACTACTGCGACCTTCTTTGCGTGGTAGATCGGGGTGTCGGCGTTTTCCTTGTACGCCTTCATCAGATTGATGCGGGTCAGGTACTCGTTTGCGGAGTAAACGCCGTTTGCGTTCTCGCCCGGAACACCGATAAAGGTCGGCAGGCCGGCACCGGAGCCTACAAAGATGGCCTCGTAACCGTCACCGAACAGCTCGTCGATGGTCTCAGAACGGCCTACAACGAAGTTCAGAACAAACTCAACACCGAGGTCCTTCAGCGTGTCGATTTCCTTCTGCACGATGGTCTTGGGCAGACGGAACTCCGGAATGCCGTACATCAGAACGCCGCCGGCGGTGTGCAGAGCCTCGAAAACGGTAACCTCGTAACCCATACGAGCCAGATCGCCTGCACAGGTCAGGCCGGCCGGGCCTGCACCGACGATGGCAACCTTGTGACCGTTGGACTCCGGCTTTACCGCCTTCTCGGTGCTGTTTTCGCGCGCATAATCGGCAACGAAACGCTCCAGACGGCCGATTGCTACAGCCTCGCCCTTGATGCCGCGTACGCAGTGGCACTCGCACTGGCTCTCCTGCGGGCATACACGGCCGCAGACAGCGGGCAGAGCGGAGGTCTCCTTGATCTTGGCAGCCGCCTCGAGGAACTTGCCCTCGGCAACCAGAGCGATGAACTCCGGAATCTTAACCTGTACCGGGCAGCCGGTCATGCAGGGCTTGTTCTTGCAGTTCAGGCAGCGCTGCGCTTCCTCAATCGCCATTTCAGCGGTATAGCCGAGCGTTACCTCTTCAAAGTTCTTATTGCGGACGTCCGGTGCCTGCTCGGGCATCGGGCACTTCTTCGGATTCATATTCGGCATGTTACTTGACCTCCTTCTTGAACAGATTGCAATGCTCCTCGCGGCGCTCTACTGCCGCGCGCTCCTGTGCCTTGTACATGGCACCGCGGCGCATTGCACTGTCAAAATCAACGAGGTGACCGTCGAAATCCGGGCCGTCAACGCAGGCGAACTTGGTCTCGCCGCCAACGGTAAGACGGCAGCCGCCGCACATGCCGGTACCGTCAACCATGATGGTGTTCATGGAAACGATGGTCTTGATGCCGTACGGACGGGTGGTCTCGCAGACAAACTTCATCATAATCATCGGGCCGATGGCGATTACGGCATCGTACTGGTTGCCCGCGTCAATCAGTTCCTTGAGTACCTGCGTAACCAGTGCCTTGCGGCCGTTCGAGCCGTCATCGGTCACGATGTGCAGGTTGGTGCAGGCGTTCTTCATCTCGTCCTCGAGGATGATGATGTCCTTGTTGCGGAAACCGGCGATCAGGTCAACCTCAGCGCCCATTTCGTGCAGCTTCTTTGCCTGCGGATATGCGATCGCGCAGCCCAGACCGCCGCCGACAACAGCGACCTTCTTGAGACCCTCAAGCTCGCTCGCCTTGCCGAGCGGACCGACAAAATCATGCAGGCAGTCGCCCTCATTCAGTGCGCCGAGCGCCATCGTCGTTGCACCGACCTCCTGGAAAATGATCGTGACAGAACCCTTTTCGCGGTCAAAATCTGCGATCGTGAGCGGAATACGCTCGCCCTCTGCGCTGACACGCAGGATGATGAACTGACCCGGCTCTGCCTTGCGGGCAACGTGCGGTGCCTCGATCACCATCAGCTTGGTGTTTGCGTTCAGCGTTTGCTTTTTCAAAATCTGATACACTCTTTTTCGTACCTCCTTGCGATTGTCGCATCGAACATTTTACATTATACTGTATCGCTTTAAGCAACGCAAGTGAAAATGAAAAATCAGTAGTAAAAATGGGCAGAATTGATGAAAACACACCTTGTTTGTCAAAAAATTAACTGGTTTGACGAAAGCTTCACAAAGCCGGACGGCAGTAAAACAGCACAATGTCGGTTTTCGGAACCCAGCCGCAGGCTGTGCGCGTGCGTACATGACACCAGCCGTTCTGCTCGCACAGGATGAACAGGCGCGCACCGCTTGCCGCACTGCCGACAATCGGCGCGGAGCGAACCGGATCGGAGTGCAGCAGGAGAAGCGCGCCGCGCGGCTCGGCGCAGGCCGTGCGAAACGCAGGCGATACATATATAACAGGGGACATAGGGCACCTCCAAATCTTGTCACAGCAGACTATGATGGAAAATGGAAAATTGATAATGGAGAATTGAGAATGATTGATTGTATATGCTGTTAATGGTATAATTATTGTATCTTAAAAAGGTGGCGAGAAGCATGAGTTCTACTACGAAGCACCGTAAAGAGATGAAATGGTCTAAATCGGTTCCGGAATCGTTTGCACCGTTAGAATATGATGAAGATATTGAAATTGAATTGCCGCGGTCAGTAAAAATTTGTCTGGGGCATAAGCAGGATAGAAATTGTTCTATAATGGATTACGAAAGTATGCTGCCGGTGGAACACAAACGTGTGAGTGGTGGCGTAGTTGAGCGACATGTTATCCCGGAAACAGTGATAATAACACTTCGCAAAATAGCTCAGAAAAAGAGAATTACGCGTAGGGAATATGCGGAGGTAATAGATTTTATAATGACTTGTCCGCGAATATCTAAAACGCTTCGTAATAAATTTAGAGCGCAAAAGATTGGTGTGCTGGAAGTATTTCGGATAGCCGGTTTATTTACAATAAGGTTATAAATTATTACCGTAGGGCACCCACGTCCGGCGGAGAAGGGAAAGATTTACGAGGATTATAGATGGTCTGCCACAAAAGCAACGAAAAAAGACGTGTTTTTCTACTTATTTCGCTGAAATTTAGGTTGCATTATTATAGAACGCGCTGTATAATAATCAATATTAGAAAAAGATGCCCGTTTTGCACGGGTCAAATCGGAAGGAGTTAACACAAATGAAGAAGTTTTCCATTGCTATGCTGAGCATGGTACTGGCAGGTTCTATGCTGCTGACCGGCTGCGGCGGCTCCAAGACCGCTGATTCCAGCAGCGACGCACAGGATTCCACCACATCTACCTCTGCGGACGGCGGCACGCTGCGCATGGGTACTAACGCTACTTTCCCGCCGTACGAGTTCGTTGGCGACGACGGTAACGTACAGGGCATCGATGTGGACATTGCTGCTGCTATCGCTGACAAGCTGGGCATGAAGCTCGAGGTCACCGATATGGAGTTCGATTCCCTGATTCCGGCGCTGCAGAGCGACACCGTCGACGTGGCGCTGGCTGGCATGACCGTTACCCCGGATCGTCAGGAGAACGTAGATTTCTCGGATTCCTACGCAAAGGGCGTTCAGGTCATCATCGTTAAGGACGGTTCCGATATCGCTTCTCCGGATGATCTGGAGGGCAAGAACATCGGCGTTCAGACCGGCACCACCGGCGACATCTACTGCACCGGTGACTACGGTCAGGAGCATGTAAAGCAGTTCAACAACGGTCCGCTCGCAGTTGCTGCACTGGTAAATGATCAGATCGACTGCGTTGTTATCGACCAGGAGCCGGCTAAGAACTATGTTGCTGCAAACAGCGGCCTCAAGATCCTCGACACCGCTTACGCTGACGAGGATTACGCGATCGCTATCAAGAAGGGCAACACCGAGCTGCTCGACAAGGTAAACGGCGCTCTGAAGGAGCTCGAGGGTGACGGCACCCTGCAGTCCATCGTTGACAAGTATATCAGCGCTGATTCCGCAGCACAGTAAATCAACAAACGCGTACAAAGGAAGAGGGACGGTTCAGCGCCGCCCCTCTTTTGCAGTAAAATGAAAAGAAAGAGGGGATGACCTGTGAACGGTATTACAATGGACCAGTGGCTGAAAATTGTACCGGATTCGGTTGTCAATCTGCCGGAGGGTCTGCGGAACCTGCTGTTCCAGCTGTACCAGACCTTTATCGCAGCGGACCGCTGGAAATGGTTCCTGAACGGTCTGAAAATCACATTTGCGGTCACGATCGGTGCACTGATCCTCGGTGTTATCATCGGTCTGCTGATCGCTATAGTCCGCACGGCGCATGATTCCCGCCGCATGGGCAAAAGCAACATCATTCTGAGCATTCTCAACGCAATCTGCAAGCTGTATCTGACCGTCATCCGCGGTACGCCTATGATGGTTCAGCTGCTGATCATGGGCTTTGTTATCATGGTGCCTAAGGATGATACAGCACGTCTGGTGTGCGGCATCGTTACACTGGGCATCAACTCGGGCGCGTATGTTGCCGAGATCGTGCGCGGCGGTCTGATGTCGGTAAATCCGGGTCAGATGGAGGCCGGCCGTTCGCTCGGCCTGAACTATGCACAGACCATGCGTCTGATCGTCATTCCGCAGGCGATCAAGAACATTCTTCCGGCACTCGGCAATGAGATGATCACCCTGCTGAAGGATACCTCGCTCGTGTCGGTCATCGCGCTGCGCGACGTGACCAAGCAGGCACAGAATATTGTGTCCAATACCTATCAGGCCTATGTGCCGTATGTCAGCCTTGCGATCATCTATCTGGTGCTCGTTATCATCCTGACCAAGCTGCTCGGCATTTTTGAGAGGAGGCTGCGCGAAAGTGATCGACGTTAAAAACCTGCACAAATCCTTTGGCAACCATGAGGTACTCAAGGGTGTCAACGAGCATATCGAGAAGGGCGAGAAGGTCGTAGTCATCGGCCCGTCCGGCTCGGGCAAGTCCACCTTTCTGCGCTGCCTGAACCTGCTCGAGGAGCCGACCGGCGGCGAAATTATCTTCGAGGGACAGAACATTACCGCCAAGGACACGGATATCAATCTGGTGCGCCGCCGTATGGGCATGGTGTTCCAGCAGTTCAATCTGTTTCCGCACCTGACCGTGCGCGAGAATATCAAGCTGGCACCGGTCAAGCTCAAGGTCATGACCGATGAAGAGGCGGACAAGCGTGCGCTCGAGCTGCTTGCGCGTGTCGGTCTGCCGGACAAGGCGGACAGCTATCCGGCACAGCTTTCCGGCGGTCAGCAGCAGCGTATCGCCATCGCGCGTGCGCTGGCAATGAATCCGGATGTGATGCTGTTCGACGAGCCGACCTCGGCGCTTGACCCGGAAATGGTCGGTGAGGTACTCGAAATCATGAAGGAGCTGGCCGACGACGGCATGACCATGGTCGTTGTTACTCACGAGATGGGCTTTGCCCGCGAGGTTGCAACGCGCGTGCTGTTCATGGACGGCGGCAATATCGTAGAGCAGAACGAGCCGAAGGAGTTCTTCGCAAATCCGCAGCATCCGAGACTGAAGGATTTTCTGTCGAAAGTCCTCTAAGGGGGACGCTGTCCCCCTTAGATACCGGGACAGTTCCTGAGGAAACTGTTCCGGATATCCCCCTCTCGTCCGCACGGCGGACGAGGCTCGGGACACGCGTCCCGAGGCAGTGGCATAAAAGTCAGGTACACGCCCTGACTTTTATGGGGAATTTTATGCGGTCTGCTGCGGCAGACCTGTCCCTGCCAGTTCCGGCTTCGCCGAAAGGCGGCAGGGAATGGTATTCCGTGCGCTTTGCGCGCGGAACGTGAAAAGGCACGCTGTCAGGCGTGCCTTTTTTGTATGCTGCGGTTTATTTGGTTGTTTTTTTCGGTGAACGGACGACTTTCTTCGGGGTGTTTCCGTAGGGCAGGATGACCCATCCTGCCGTTTCGGCGAACGGACGGCTTTTCTTCGGAGCGTTTCCGTAGGGCAGGCTGCCCACGGCCCGCCGTATAACGACGAGAAACGGGTAAGCGGGTATGCTGCTGCAATGCAGTGGTCTGACAGGGGATTTTTGCGGAGAATAACAAAGGGAGAGGACAAAACCTCTCCCTTTTTGTGCAATTATTGTTCGCCATATGCTTGACGGATCTGTTCAAAGCATGGTATAATAGTTTGCTGCTGAAAGTTGCAGGCTTATTCCTATGCCTGTCATTATGTTAGCACTGTCTGCTGAAAAATGCAAGACGAATGAATGAAGTTTTCGCAACGCCGCCGGGCGTATCAACCAACACCAACAGCCGAAAGAAACGGAGTGATCAAAGCACATGAAGGTGAAAGACGTACAGCACGGCAAAACCACACGAAAGAGCTTTGCACGAATCGAAGAGATTCTCGAAATGCCGAATCTCATCGAGGTGCAGAAGAAGTCTTACGAATGGTTCCTGGATCAGGGCCTGCGTGAGGTTTTTGACGATACCGCGTCCATCACGGACTACACCGGAAATCTGGAGCTTTCCTTCCTCGATTTTTCGATGGACGAGGAGCCGAAGTACAGCATTGAGGAGTGCAAGGCACGAGATGCAACGTATGCAACTCCGCTGAAGGTCCGCATGCGTCTGCGCAACAAGGAGACCGGCGAGATCAAGGAGCAGGAGATCTTCATGGGTGATTTCCCGAAGATGACCCACGCTGCTACCTTCATCATCAACGGTGCAGAACGCGCGATCGTATCTCAGCTCGTTCGTTCCCCGGGCGTATACTACGGCAGGGAGCTTGACAAGACCGACAAGGTTCTGCTCTCCGCTACCGTAATCCCGTACCGCGGCGCATGGCTCGAGTACGAGACTGATGCAAACGACGTTTTCTACGTTCGCATTGATAAAAACCGCAAGATTCCGATCACCAGCTTCATCCGTGCCATCGGCGTTAAGACCGATGCCGAGATCAAGGAGCTGTTCGGTGAGGACCCGCTGATCGTTGCAACCCTCGACAAGGACCCGGCGCACACTGCCGAGGAAGCCCTCATCGAGATCTACAAGAAGATGCGTCCGGGCGAGCCGCCCTCTGTGGAGTCGGCTACCTCTCTGATGGACGCCATGTTCTTCGATATGCGCCGCTACGACATTTCCGCAGTCGGCCGCTACAAGTACAACAAGAAGCTGAACATCGCACGCCGCATCACCGGCCACAAGCTGGTAAATGCAGTCGCTGACCCGATGACCGGCGAGGTTCTGGCTGAGGACGGCGAGATTCTCTCCCGCGAGAAGGCAACCATGATGGCTGCCCGCGGCGTAAACAGCGTTGTGATCGAGTCTGCCGAGGGCACTGCCGTTAAGGTGTTCGGCAACGGCATGGTAGACGTAAACGATTTCTCCGAGTACCTCGGCGGCGCAACCGCAGAGGATCTGGGTCTCAAGGAGAAGGTTCGCTTCACCGTCCTCAAGGAGATCATCGACTCCGGCGTACAGGGCGACGAGCTGAAGAAGACCGTGAAGGAGCGTCACTTCGATCTGGTTCCGAAGACCATCATCGTTGATGATATGCTCGCTTCCATCTGCTATCTGCTCAACCTCGGTCACGGCATCGGCACGGTTGACGATATCGACCATCTGGGCAACCGCCGTCTGCGCTGCGTAGGCGAGCTGCTGCAGAACCAGTTCCGCATCGGCTTCTCCCGCATGGAGCGTGTTATCCGTGAGCGCATGACCATTCAGGATCTCGACGTTGTTACGCCGCAGTCCCTGATCAACATCCGCCCGGTAACTGCCGCCATCAAGGAGTTCTTCGGTTCTTCTCCGCTGTCGCAGTTCATGGACCAGAACAACCCGCTGGCAGAGCTGACCCACAAGCGCCGTATGTCCGCCCTCGGTCCCGGCGGTCTGTCCCGTGACCGTGCATCCTTCGAGGTTCGAGACGTACACTATTCTCACTACGGCCGTCTGTGCCCGATCGAGACCCCTGAAGGCCCGAACATCGGTCTGATCTCGTATCTGGCAACCTACGCACGCATCAACGACTTCGGCTTTATCGAGGCGCCGTACCGCGTAATCGAAAAGATCAAGGACGAGGAGACCGGCGAGGTCCGCTGCCACGTTACCGACGAGGTTCGCTACATGACCGCGGACGTCGAGGACGAGTACATCGTCTGCCAGGCTACCGAGCCGCTCGACGAGAACAACAACCTCGTAAACGACCGTGTAACCTGCCGTATGCGCGATGAGTTCGTCGAGGTAGACCGCAAGGACGTTGACCTGATGGACGTTTCTCCGCGCATGATGATCTCGGTTGCTACCGCATTCATCCCGTTCCTCGACCACGACGACGCAAACCGCGCACTGATGGGCGCGAACATGCAGCGTCAGGCCGTACCGCTGCTCCGCACCGAGGCTCCGATCGTTGCAACCGGCATGGAGTACAAGGCAGCTGTTGACTCCGGTACGATTCCGCTGGCAGAGGGTGACGGCGTTGTTACCCGCGTAACCGCCCGCGAGGTTTGCGTACACTACGACAACGGCACCGACAAGACCTATCCGCTGACCAAGTTCATGCGTTCCAACCAGTCCACCTGTATCAACATGCGTCCGATCGTTGATCTGGGCGAGCGCGTCAAGGCAGGCGACGTTCTGTCCGACGGCCCGTCTACCGATCAGGGCGAGGTTGCACTGGGCAAGAATGCCCTCATCGGCTTCATGACCTGGGAAGGCTACAACTACGAGGACGCCGTACTGCTGAACGAGCGTCTGGTACGCGACGACGTTTACACCTCCATCCATATCGAGGAGTACGAGTCCGAATCCCGTGATACCAAGCTCGGACCCGAGGAGATCACCCGTGATATCCCGAACGTCGGCGAGGACGCACTCCGCAACCTCGACGAGCGCGGCATCATCCGCGTTGGCGCTGAGGTTCGTGCCGGTGACATTCTGGTCGGCAAGGTTACCCCGAAGGGCGAGACCGAGCTGACCGCAGAGGAGCGCCTGCTCCGCGCGATCTTCGGCGAGAAGGCCCGCGAGGTTCGTGATACCTCTCTGCGTGCGCCGCACGGCGAATCCGGTATCGTTGTAGACGTTAAGGTATTTACCCGCGAGAACGGCGACGAGCTGTCTCCCGGTGTCAACATGGTCGTCCGCGTTTATATCGCGCAGAAGCGTAAGATCTCTGTCGGCGATAAGATGGCAGGCCGTCATGGCAACAAGGGTGTCGTTTCCCGCATTCTGCCGCAGGAGGATATGCCGTTCCTGGAGGATGGCCGTCCGCTCGACATCGTACTGAACCCGTTGGGCGTACCGTCTCGAATGAACATCGGTCAGGTGCTCGAGGTTCACCTTGGCTTCGCTGCCAAGAAGCTCGGCTGGAAGGTCGAGACCCCGGTATTTGACGGCGCAACGCTCGAGGATATCAAGGAGACGCTGGTTGCAGCAGGCGTTAACGAGGACGGCAAGAGCGTCGTATACGACGGCCGTACCGGTGAGAAGTTCGATAACCGCGTAACCGTTGGTTATATGTACTACCTCAAGCTGCATCATCTGGTAGACGATAAGATCCATGCCCGTTCGACCGGCCCGTACTCGCTCGTAACCCAGCAGCCTCTGGGCGGCAAGGCGCAGTTCGGCGGCCAGCGCTTCGGCGAGATGGAAGTTTGGGCGCTGGAAGCATACGGCGCCGCATATACCCTGCAGGAGATCCTGACCGTCAAGTCCGACGATATCACCGGCCGTGTCAAGACCTACGAGGCGATCGTCAAGGGTCACAACGTACCGCAGCCGGGCGTTCCGGAATCCTTCAAGGTACTCACCAAGGAGCTGCAGGCTCTGTGTCTGGATATTCAGGTTCTGGACGAGAACATGGAAGTGATCGAGCTGTCTGAGGACGACGACGAGGAGACCGCTGAGTACACCCGTCCGATGGAGCAGGCTGTCTCCGGCGCGGATGACGAGTTCACCGCAGCAGGCTTCGGCATCAACGATGCCGAGGAAGGCGACACCGATCTCTTTGCGCTGGATAACCCCGCCGAGGATGGCGGTGACGATGCCGAAGGTGATTTCGACGACGGTCTGGGCGAATAAGGCTGAGCGTAAGTGAAATCATCTGTGAATAGGGAAGGAGCATCTTAAAATATATGGGATATCATACGTTTAACGCCATTAAGATCGGTCTGGCTTCGCCCGAGCTGATCCGCCAGTGGTCTTACGGCGAGGTAAAGAAGCCCGAAACCATTAACTACCGTACGCTCAAGCCGGAACGCGATGGCCTGTTCTGCGAGCGTATCTTTGGACCGACCAAGGACTGGGAGTGCCACTGCGGCAAGTACAAGAAGGTCCGCTTCAAGGGCAAGATCTGCGACAAGTGCGGCGTTGAGGTCACCAAGGCCAAGGTCCGCCGCGAGCGCATGGGCCACATTGAGCTGGCAGCGCCGGTATCGCACATCTGGTACTTCAAGGGCATCCCGTCCCGCATGGGCCTGATCCTTGACATCAGCCCGCGTGTACTGGAGAAGGTCCTGTACTTTGCAAACTATATCGTAATTGATCCGGGCGACACGCCGCTGATGAAGAAGCAGATCCTGACCGAGGCTGAGTACCGCGACATGCGTGAAAAGTACGACGAGGACTTCCGTGCCGGCATGGGCGCGGAGTCCATCAAGGAGCTGCTCGCGGAGCTGGATCTCGACCAGCTCTCCAAGGAGCTGACCGCAGAGCTGCGTGAGGCTTCCGGCCAGAAGCGCCTGCGCATCATCAAGCGACTGGAGGTTGTTGAATCCTTCCGTCTGTCGCACAACCGCCCGGAGTGGATGATCATGGACGTTGTTCCGGTCATCCCGCCGGAAATCCGCCCGATGGTACAGCTGGACGGCGGCCGCTTCGCAACGAGCGACCTGAACGACCTGTACCGCCGCGTCATCAACCGCAACAACCGTCTCAAACGTCTGCTCGAGCTGGGTGCGCCGGACATCATCGTGCGCAACGAGAAGCGCATGCTGCAGGAGGCTGTTGACGCCCTGATCGATAACGGCCGCCGCGGCCGTCCGGTTACCGGCCCGAACAACCGTGCACTCAAGTCCCTGTCCGACATGCTGAAGGGCAAGCAGGGCCGTTTCCGTCAGAACCTGCTTGGCAAGCGAGTTGACTACTCCGGCCGTTCGGTTATCGTCGTAGGCCCGGATCTGAAGATCTATCAGTGCGGTCTGCCGAAGGAAATGGCACTCGAGCTGTTCAAGCCGTTCGTTATGAAGAAGCTGGTTGAGGACGGCACCGCACAGAACATCAAGTCCGCCAAGAAGATGGTAGAGCGCGCAAAGCCCGAGGTATGGGACGTGCTCGAGGGCATCATCAAGGGTCATCCGGTTATGCTGAACCGTGCACCGACCCTGCACCGTCTGGGTATTCAGGCGTTCGAGCCGGTCCTCGTAGAAGGCCGTGCGATCCGCCTGCATCCGCTGGTATGTACCGCATTCAACGCCGACTTTGACGGCGACCAGATGGCAGTTCACGTTCCGCTGTCCGCAGAGGCACAGGCTGAGGCCCGTCTGCTGATGCTGTCCGCGAACAACCTGCTCAAGCCGCAGGACGGCAAGCCGGTTACCATTCCGTCTCAGGATATGGTCCTCGGCTCCTACTACCTGACCATCGACCGCGATACCGAGCCGGGCGCCGGCAAGGTATTCCGCAATGTGGACGAGGCGCTGATGGCGTACAACGAGGGTATCGTTGGCATTCACGCGCCGATCAAGGTTCGTCTGTCCAAGGAAGTAAACGGCAAGACCGAGTCCGCTATCGTAGACGCGACCCCGGGCCGCCTGATCTTCAACGAGCGCATCCCGCAGGACCTCGGCTTTGTTGACCGCTCGGATCCGTCCAAGAAGTTTGATCTTGAGATCATGTTCACCTGCGGCAAGAAGGAGCTTGGCAAGATCATTGACAAGTGTATCCGCGTACACGGCTTCCATATCACCGCTGAGGTGCTCGACTCCATCAAGGCGATGGGCTACAAGTACTCCACCAAGGGTGCACTGACCGTAGCCGTAGCCGACATGCTCGTGCCGGACGGCAAGGACGAGATGATCCGCGAGTCCGAGAAGAAGGTTGCCAAGATCGACCGCAAGTACAAGCGCGGCTTTATCACCGATCAGGAGCGCTACCGTCTGACCGTAGCCGAGTGGGAAGAAACCACCAAGAAGGTTACCGCAAAGCTGCAGGCCAACATGAAGGAGCAGCGCTACAACCCGATTCACATGATGGCGGATTCCGGTGCCCGTGGTTCTATCAACCAGATCCGTCAGCTGGCCGGTATGCGAGGCCTGATGGCATCTGCCTCCGGTAAGACCATCGAAATCCCGATCAAGTCCAACTTCCGTGAAGGCCTGACCGTACTCGAATACTTCATCGCTGCCCGCGGTGCTCGAAAGGGCATGGCCGATACCGCACTGCGTACCGCTGACTCGGGTTACCTGACCCGCCGTCTGGTAGACGTTTCTCAGGACGTTATCATCCGTGAGGACGACTGCGGCGCAACCAAGGGTATCTGGGTAGAGGATATCAAGGAAGGCAACCAGATCATCGAGCCGCTGCGCGAGCGTCTGCTCGGCCGCTTCCCGGTTGACGATATCGTAAATCCGGAGACCGGTGAGGTTATCGTACCCAAGAGCAAGATGATGACCGAGGCTGACGCCGATGCGGTTGTCGGCGCCGGCATCACCCGCGTTCAGATCCGCTCCGTGCTCGAGTGCCGTGCCCGCAAGGGTGTCTGCGCGCACTGCTACGGCATCAACCTGGCAATGGGCACGCCGGTCGGCAAGGGCGAGGCTGTCGGTATCATCGCAGCACAGTCCATCGGCGAGCCGGGTACCCAGCTTACCATGCGTACCTTCCATACCGGCGGTGTCGCAGGTTCGGATATTACGCAGGGTCTTCCGCGAGTTGAGGAGCTGTTCGAGGCCCGCAAGCCGAAGAAGGCTGCAACGCTTGCCGAGATCGGCGGCGTGGTCTCCATCGAGGAGTCTAAGCGCACCACCGTCAAGACCGTTAACATCGTCAACCCGCAGACCGGCGATATGCGTTCCTACCAGCTGGCTTCGTCCTCCGGTATCCGCGTAACCGACGGTCAGGAGATCCCGCAGGGCTTCCAGCTGAACGAAGGCTCGCTCAACCCGCATGACATTCTGCGTATCCTCGATCCTCGCGCCGTTCACGACTACGAGATCAAGGAAGTTCAGAAGGTTTACCGTCAGCAGGGCGTAGATATCAACGATAAGCATATTGAGGTTATCGTTCGTCAGATGATGCGCAAGGTTCGCGTTGAGGACGCAGGCGACGCTGAGGTTCTGCCGGGTTCTGTTATGGACTGGCTCGAGTTCGAGGATTACAACAACAAGGTGCAGGCACGCATCGACGCCGGCGAGGAAGGTCTCCGTCTGGCTGTTGCGGAGCCGACCCTCATGGGTATCACCAAGGCATCCCTCGCAACCGATTCCTGGATGTCCGCTGCATCCTTCCAGGAGACCACCCGCGTGCTGACCGACGCCGCAATCAAGGGCAAGGTCGATCCGCTGATGGGCCTGAAGGAGAACGTAATCATCGGCAAGCTGATTCCGGCCGGCTCGGGTGTGTCCGATTACTGCACCGGTCACTACGAGCAGACTGTAAATCTCGACTGATTTGCAGAAAGCCGAAAACGCTGTATAGATTAAGTAAAACAGGGGAACACTGTAAGGTGTTCTCCTGTTTTTGCTTGTGCCGAATGGAAAATTGAGAATGGAGAATTACCGTGACGGTTTACGATGTTTCTCCGTTTCAATTTTATGCTGAATGGATACCGTATCTATCCGGTCTGTACAATCTGCCCCGTAGGGGCGAACATTGTTCGCCCGCAAACCGATAACGACAGGCACATATTTATTGGTAAACCGTTTGCATAATGTTACCCCGTAGGGGGAGGCCATTGGCCTCCTGCGCTATGGTTAAACGGATGCGTGGGCGAGCACTGCTCGCCCCTACGGGATAACGTGTACCAATCGTTAGAAACGGTGCGCCGAGGTCGTCGCACCCTACGGTATAGCGTAATCATTGAATGTATCCTGCGGAAACTCCTTTTGGCAGGTGTCAAATTTGTCTGGAAAAGAAAAATCTCGTAAAAAATAAAAAATTTCGAGAAAACACTTGACAACAAGGGGACAAACCCGTATACTATGGGAGTATGCCGTATAGGAGGAATATTATGCTTTCAGAACTTCACACGGCGCACAAGGTGATCGGTGTAAAGCAGTCGAAAAAAGCGATTCGGGACGGCGCAGCCGCACAGGTCTTTGTTGCGCTGGACGCAGAAAAACGAATCGTCGGACCGATTTATGAGCTTTGCAGTGAACACGGTATGGAAGTTACCGAGGTCACCACAATGACGGAGCTCGGCGATGCGGTCGGCATTGATGTCGGCGCGGCAGTAGTCGTTGTTCTGCACTGATTTTTCTTTGTTGAATTGCGCAAAACGCGCTTTTCATAAATATCTTTGAAAGAAGGAGGAAATAAAATGCCAACTTTTAACCAACTCGTCCGTAAGGGTCGTGAGGCAGTCGTTACCAAGTCTACGGCACCGGCTCTTCAGGTAGGCTACAACTCTCAGAAGAAGAAGGCTACCGATCAGTCCGCTCCGCAGAAGCGCGGCGTTTGCACCACGGTTAAGACCATGACCCCGAAGAAGCCGAACTCTGCTCTTCGTAAGGTAGCTCGTGTAAAGCTGACCAACCAGATGGAAGTTTCCGCTTACATCCCCGGTGAAGGCCACAACCTGCAGGAGCACTCTGTAGTTATGGTTCGCGGCGGTCGTGTAAAGGACCTTCCTGGTGTTCGTTACCACATCATCCGTGGTACTCTGGATACCCAGGGTGTTGCTAACCGTCGTCAGGCTCGTTCCAAGTATGGCGCGAAGCGCCCGAAGGCAGGCAAGTAATCTTTTGAGCGGCGTCTGATCGCGTGATACTGCGTTGCATCCGCACTTGCGTACCTTTGTACGCGGCGTGTGGCTGCGCCTTGTCTCACACGACCATACTTGCTCAAAACGCGCGTGCATTACAAAGTGTACAAGCGATAATTACTCCGCCAAAGGAGCCAACCCACAAGGTTTTGCGAGAAAGTTATTTTTCAGCAAAGCAGCTATGCTTTGTCTGAGGCATTTTAGTTCCGATTGGATAAATCGGGCCTTTACCTCGGACAGGCATGAACAACGGCGGTCAAAGATCCGCCGAAGTACCTATGAAATCAAATATTTTTGAAGGAGGGAAGTAAAGTGCCAAGAAGAGGTAATGTCCCCAAGAGAGACGTTCTGCCCGATCCGCTTTATAATTCCAAGCTCGTCACCAAGCTGGTAAACTCTATCATGCTCGACGGCAAGAAGGGCGTTTCGCAGAAGGTTGTTTATGGTGCTTTCGATATCGTTCGTGAAAAGACCGGTCGTGAACCGCTGGAGGTTTTCACCGAGGCTATGGAAAACATCATGCCGACCCTGGAAGTTAAGGCTCGCCGTGTAGGCGGCGCTACCTACCAGGTGCCGATGGAAGTTCGCCCGGAGCGTCGTCAGACCCTGGGCCTGCGTTGGATCACCAAGTACTCCCGCGCTCGTTCTGAAAAGACCATGCGTGAGCGTCTGGCAGGCGAGATCCTGGACGCTTGCAACAATCTGGGCGGTGCTGTTAAGAAGCGCGAGGATACCCACAAGATGGCAGAGGCGAACAAGGCGTTCGCACACTACCGCTATTAATCTGTCGGTTTCCGCATAACGCTTTGAAAGGAGAGCAATATGCCTAGAGAATATTCCCTGGAAAGAACCAGAAATATCGGCATCATGGCGCACATCGACGCCGGTAAGACCACTACCACCGAGCGTATTCTGTATTACACCGGTGTAAACCATAAGATCGGCGATACCCACGACGGTACCGCTACCATGGACTGGATGGAGCAGGAGCAGGAGCGTGGTATCACCATCACCTCCGCTGCTACCACCTGCCACTGGTCCGGCTCTACTCATCAGTTCCCGGAGCATCGTATCAACATCATCGACACCCCGGGCCACGTTGACTTTACCGTAGAGGTAGAGCGCTCCCTGCGTGTACTGGACGGTTCCGTAACCGTATTCTGTGCAAAGGGCGGCGTAGAGCCGCAGTCTGAGACCGTTTGGCATCAGGCTGACAAGTACAAGGTTCCGCGTATGGCGTTCGTAAACAAGATGGACATCATGGGTGCTGACTTCTACAACGTAGTCGGCATGATGAAGGACCGTCTGAAGTGCAACGCTGTTCCGGTTCAGCTGCCGATCGGCTCTGAGGATACCTTCAAGGGTATCATCGACCTGATCACCATGCGCGCTGAGGTTTACTATGACGACCTCGGCAAGGATATCCGCGATGAGGATATTCCGGCTGACATGATGGAGAAGGCTCAGCAGTACCACGACGAACTGTGGGAGCACGTTGCTGAGCTGGACGAGGACCTCATGATGAAGTACCTCGAGGGCGAAGAGCTGACCATTCCGGAAGTTAAGGCTGCAATCCGCAAGGGCTGTATCGCCAACGAGATCGTTCCGGTACTCTGCGGCACCGCATACCGCAACAAGGGCGTACAGCCGCTGCTGGACGCTGTTATCGAATACATGCCGGCTCCGACCGACATCCCGGACATCAAGGGTGTAAACCCGCAGACCGACGAGGAGGATTCCCGTCCGTCTTCTGATGATGCGCCGTTCTCCGCGCTGGCGTTCAAGATCGCTACCGACCCGTTCGTTGGCCGTCTGACGTTCTTCCGCGTATACTCCGGCACCATCACCGCTGGTTCCTCCGTACTGAATGCTACCAAGGATCAGCGCGAGCGTCTGGGCCGTATTCTGCAGATGCACGCTAACCACCGTCAGGATATCGACTGCGTATATTCCGGCGATATCGCTGCGGGCATCGGCTTTAAGAACACCACCACCGGCGATACGCTGTGTGATGAGAAGCACCCGATCATCCTCGAGTCTATGGAGTTCCCGGACCCGGTTATCCGTGTTGCGATCGAGCCGAAGACCAAGGCTGGTCAGGAGAAGATGGGCATCGCGCTGGCTAAGCTGGCAGAAGAGGACCCGACCTTCAAGACCTACACCGATGAAGAGACCGGCCAGACCATTATCGCTGGTATGGGTGAGCTTCATCTGGAGATCATCGTTGACCGTCTGCTGCGCGAGTTCAAGGTAGAGGCTAACGTAGGTTCTCCTCAGGTTGCTTACAAGGAGACCATCCGCCGCTCCGCTGATGTTGATCAGAAGTACGCTCGTCAGTCCGGTGGTAAGGGCCAGTACGGCCATGTTAAGATCATCGTTGAGCCGAACGAGTCCGGCAAGGGCTACGAGTTCATCAACAAGATCGTTGGCGGTGCTATCCCGAAGGAATATATCGAGCCTGTTAATCAGGGTATCCAGGGCGCTATGCAGTCTGGTATCCTCGCAGGCTACCCGGTTGTTGACGTTAAGGTAACCCTGTATGATGGCTCTTACCACGAAGTCGACTCCTCTGAGATGGCGTTCAAGATCGCTGGTTCTATGGCGTTCAAGGAAGCTATGAAGAAGGCTGATCCGGTTCTGATGGAGCCGATCATGCAGGTTGACGTAATGGTACCGGAGGAGTATATGGGCGACGTTATCGGCGACCTGAACTCCCGTCGTGGTCAGATCCAGGGCATGGAGCCGCGCGGCGGCGTACAGGCTATCTCTGCCGGCGTTCCGCTGAGCGAGATGTTCGGTTACGCAACTGCTCTGCGTTCCCGCACTCAGGGCCGTGGCCAGTACACCATGCAGCCGAGCCACTACACTGAAGTGCCGAAGAGCATTCAGGAGAAGATCATCGACAACCGTACCAAAAACAACGACTAAAATCTGCTGCAGCCTATTGCATTTTTTCTCGAAATGCAGTAAAATAAATGCAACATGACTTTTAATTCATTTTACGAGGAGGATATCCACAATGGCAAAGGAAAAATTTGACCGTTCTCTGCCGCACGTTAACATTGGCACCATCGGCCACGTTGACCACGGCAAGACCACTCTGACCGCTGCAATCACCAAGGTTCTGGCTCTCGAGGGCGATGCTGAGTATCAGGCATACGACGCAATCGACAAGGCTCCGGAGGAGAAGGAGCGCGGCATTACCATCAACACCGCACACGTTGAGTATCACACCGCTAAGCGTCACTACGCTCACGTTGACTGCCCGGGCCATGCCGACTACGTTAAGAACATGATCACCGGCGCTGCTCAGATGGACGGTGCTATCCTGGTTGTATCCGCTGCTGACGGCCCGATGCCGCAGACCCGCGAGCACATCCTGCTGTCCCGTCAGGTAGGCGTTCCGTATATCGTTGTCTTCATGAACAAGGCTGATCAGGTAGACGACGAGGAGCTGCTCGACCTGGTTGAGATGGAGATCCGTGAGCTGCTGTCCTCTTACGATTTCCCGGGCGACGACGTTCCGGTAATCCGTGGCTCCGCTCTGAACGTTCTGACCTCTGACTCCACCGATCCGAACGCTCCGGAGTACAAGTGCATCCGCGACCTGATGGAAGCTGTTGACACCTATATCCCGACTCCGGACCGTGCTGCTGACAAGCCGTTCATCATGCCGGTCGAGGACGTATTCTCCATCACCGGTCGTGGTACCGTTGCTACCGGTCGTGTAGAGCGTGGCCAGCTGAAGATGGGCGAGGAAGTTGAGATCGTTGGTCTGATGGACGCTCCGCGCAAGACCGTTGTAACCGGTATCGAGATGTTCCGCAAGCTGCTCGACTACGCTGAAGCAGGCGACAACATCGGTGCTCTGCTCCGCGGCATCCAGAAGAACGAGGTTGAGCGCGGCCAGGTTCTGGCTAAGCCGGGCTCCATTCACCCGCACACCAAGTTCCACGGTCAGGTATACGTTCTGAAGAAGGAAGAGGGCGGCCGTCATACTCCGTTCTTCAACAACTACCGTCCGCAGTTCTACTTCCGTACCACCGACGTAACTGGCGTTATCACTCTGCCGGAAGGCACTGAGATGTGCATGCCGGGCGACAACGTTGAGATGGACGTTGAGCTGATCACCCCGATCGCTATCGAGGAAGGCCTGCGTTTCGCTATCCGTGAGGGTGGTCGCACCGTAGGTTCCGGCGTCGTAACCGCTATCAACGCTTAATTTCAGTTAAGCAATAGCATAACGCAATTTACAAGCTCCCATGCTTTGGCATGGGAGCTTTTTTGTGCGTAAAATCCTCTTTCCTGCGCATACTATGCGAAGGAGGGATGCAATTATGTCGGAAAATCACGAAAACCGCTATCAGCTCCGGGCCGCCGCGAAGGCGTTCGAGTGGCTGCGCCGCAGCAAACCGGCAGTGTCCGCGAGGGAACAGGAAAAGATGAGCGAGGGTATCTCGCTGCCGCCCAATGAACGGGATTGCGGAACCGCCTGTTCCATGCAGGGCACCGATCGGGAAACGCTGAATGAGTGGTGCAAAGAACACGAAACCTGAAAAAGAGACGCGAAAGCGTCTCTTTTTCAGAAATGGAGAATTGAGAATGGAAAATGAAATTTGGTTATCGTTCTATCATCACGTTCATTCTCCATTCTCAATTTTCAATTATTCCCGGATTTTCTGCTCGGTTTACTTATCCGAACAATTGTGCTATACTATATACTAACAAAGTATTCCCTCCGTGCATAGGCTGATAGCAGGAGGGAACGCTCATGTCTGTTTTTCTGCAATCGGTTCTGGCGGTATTTGCCGCGGTGGGATTTTACACCGTGCTGCACACGGTGTACGAGATCGTCTCTGCGCGGCTGCTGCGGCTGCACGGCTCGGCGGAGCTGACGCTGTACGGCGACGGCTGCGATGCCGTCAGTGAACATCTGATCCGCGCGGCACTGCGCGTGCGGCGGCAGTATTTTCCCGGTCTGCTGATCACATTTGTCGAAATCGGCAGCGGACAGGGACAGAACATCGCCAAGTATATGGCGGCACGGCAGGACATAACCTATCTGGAATGACAAGTTGGGACGGTGGGACGTTGGACGAAAGAGAATATTTGATCGTGCGCGGCACGGTGCAGCAGATCGTTTACTACAACGACGAAAACGGCTATGCCGTGCTGCGCCTTGCTGCGGAAAACGGAGCCGAGGTCACGGCGACCGGCACGTTTCCCAACATTGGACTGGGTGAGGAGGTCATTCTGACCGGCTGCTGGGTGACGCACCCGACCTACGGCGAGCAGTTTGCGACCGAGGCGTTTGAGCGCCGGCTGCCGACCTCGGTGCGCGGCATCGCGGAGTACCTTGGTTCGGGCCTGATTCGCGGAATCGGTCCGCGGCTGGCGGCAAAAATTGCGGAAAAGTTCGGTGAGGACACGTTTGACATTCTTATGCACGAGCCGGAGCGTCTGTCGGAGCTGCGCGGCATTACCGACCGCAAGGCGAAGGAGATCGGCCGTCAGTTCACCGAACAGAGCGAAATGCGTCTGCTGATGGACTTCCTGAGCGAACACGGTCTGCCGGTCGCGCTCACGCCGCTGCTGTACAAGCGCCTGCACGACAGCGCCATCGACGCGCTGTGCGAGAACCCGTATCTGCTGTGTGACCCATACTATGATGTGGATTTCAAGCTGGCGGACGGTCTGGCGATGGAGCTTGGGCTGTCGCTGCTGAGCGATGAGCGCGTGGACGCGGGCATTCTGTATACGCTGACCTTCAACCTGAACAACGGCCACACGTTCATTCCGGTCGAAAAATTGCTGTACGCGGTATGCATGCTGCTGAGCGACGATGACGTGGTCGTGGACGAGGATCGGGCGCTACACGGCATTGCCCGTCTGGAGGAGAAGGGGCGGCTGGTGCGTGAGCACATCGCGGGCCGCGACGCGGTCTATCTGCGCGATATGCACGACGCGGAGGCCTATCTCGCCGAAATGCTCGGCTACATGGCAGAGCGCAATTATGAGTACGATTTTGACGTGGATGAGCTGCTTTCCGCGCTTTTGGAAAGCAGTGAGTTCACTTTTTCCGAGAAACAGCAGCTTGCGATTTCAACGGCTGCACGCAATGGTCTGGTTATCCTGACCGGCGGCCCGGGCACTGGCAAAACGACCACGGTGCGCGGCATCCTGCAGGTGTTTGAGGCACTGGGACTGGACACGCTGCTCGCCGCGCCGACCGGCCGCGCGGCAAAACGTCTTTCCGACCTGACCGGCATGGAGGCGAAAACCATTCACCGGCTGCTCGAGGCAGGCTTTGCGGGCGGCGGACGCACGGTGTTTGCCCGCAGTGTGACCAATCCGCTCGAGTGCGACGCGGTCATTCTGGACGAGGTGTCCATGGTGGACATCACGCTCATGCAGGCGCTCATCAATGCGCTGCCGCACGGTGCGCGGCTCGTGCTCGTCGGTGATGCGGACCAGCTGCCGCCGGTAGGCCCGGGCAACTTCCTGCGCGACCTGATCACCTCGCATCGGGTGCCGACCATTCAGCTGACCGAGATTTTCCGTCAGGCACAGCAGTCGGATATTGTCATGAACGCGCACGCGGTCAACGCAGGTGAAATGCCAAGGCCATCCGGCGCGGACGGCGACTTTTTCATCATGAAACGGGCGGATCCGGCGTCTGTTATCGAAACGGTGGCACAGCTTTGCGCTCAGAGACTGCCCAAGCATTACGGCTTCACTCCTGCACAGATACAGGTGCTTTCGCCTGCCAAGCGGCACGGCAGCGGAACCATTCCGCTCAACCGCCGTCTGCAGGAGGCACTCAATCCACCAAGTGAAAGCAAGCTGGAAAAGCGCTTCGGAGACACCATTTTCCGCGAGGGCGACCGCGTGATGCAGGTGCGAAACAACTACGACATCGTGTGGGAAAAGCAAGGCGACGACGAGCAGGGAACCGGCGTGTTCAACGGCGACGTCGGCGAGATCATCCGCATTTTTCCGCAGCAGGAGTGCATGGTGATTCGCTTTGACGACCGCATTGCGACCTACACCTTCGATATGCTGAACGAGCTGGAGCTGGCGTATGCCGTTACCGTACATAAATCGCAGGGCAGCGAGTTTGACGCGGTGGTGCTCGCTCTGTCGGACGGTCTGCCGCGCAAGCTGCTCACGCGCAACATTCTCTACACCGCGATCACACGCGCGAAGCGCCTGCTGGTTATCGTCGGCAGTCAGGATGTGGTAGCGTATATGGTAAATAACAACCAGAAGGGCAGACGGTACAGCGCGCTGAAAGCCCGTCTTAGGTTAGCCGATACTACTCCGAACTCCGGAAAAATTTTTCACCGAATGAACGATAAAATGGACGACTCACCAATTTAGTGTGTAAAAACGACTAATAAAAATATTGAATTTAAGAGGCTGCATTTTCTTATAATAAGAGAAAATGCAGCCTCTTATTTATTTGTAAATAATTGATGTAGTAAGGGCGTGGAGCAAATTTTTCGATGAGAAGAAATGTATAGAGAAAATATATTATGTAAGATTGCGGCTGTTACTTTGCTGGCAGGATTTCTCTCGGAGACAATATCTTTAAAAATATATAGAGCAATTACCATAATATGCTATAAATCTCCTTCGGAATCATTGCTTTGAATGCTTGTTTTGTGTATAATGACTAATAAGAGGTTTATAAGAGGTTTATAAGATTTCCTCTCTAATAGAGATCTGCTTGCAGATGCGAAGAAATTTATGGATATAGAACGAGATATGACCAATACATAATACTTATCGTCGTTTAGTACGTTTTTGGGACAGTAAATTTTAAGAATAACATCATGTGAGGTTAAGACTATGGCAGAAAAGAATACATCAAATATTGGATTTGAAAAACAGATATGGGATGCAAAGCCGCAGGGCCTTTAAAATGCCAGCCAGTTGCATAAAATGAGGTGCACTGTCTGTCTGACAGTGTTTTTTTTGAGGAATGGCTTATCAACAGAAGATGACAGGAGATTTAATATGATTTCGAGAGCAAAGAAATATGTGGCAGTATTACTGGCTTTTGTATGCGTGTGTATGATATTTTCTCCCCAGACTGCATATGCAGCCGAGGACAGTTCGCAGCATGAAACCGTCAAAGTCGGTTTCTTTGCCATGGACGGCTATCACGAGATGGACGAAAAGGGCAACCGCAGCGGTTATGGCTATGATTTTCTTCGCCTGATGGCCCGTTATTGGGATGTAGATTACGAATATGTCGGATACGATCAGAGCTGGGATGATATGCAGCAGATGCTTGAAGATGGCGAGATCGACATGGTAACATCTGCCCGCAAAACACCGGAAAGAGAAGAAAAGTTTGATTTTTCACGTCCCATCGGAACCAATTATGGGATGCTGACCGTCCTCAGTGACAACAGCACGATTGTGGACGGCAATTACAGCACTTACAACGGTATGCGTGTGGCGCTTTTGAACGGAAATACCCGGAATGAAGAGTTTGCGGATTTTGCAGACAACAAAGGATTTACATATGTTCCATCTTATTTTGATACGACCGCAGAAATGAAGGAAGCCCTTCAGAGCGAAAAAGTTGATGCGATTGTTACCAGTTCTCTGAGAAAAACAAACCATGAGCGAATCGTGGATAAATTTGGCAGCAGCGATTTCTATGTCATTGTTAAAAAAGGTAATACAGAATTGCTGAATGAGATCAATTATGCAATCGATCAGATGAATGCAGTTGAGGGTGACTGGAAAACGACACTTTATAATAAAAATTATGAAAGCATCGAAACTAAGAATCTGGAATATACGGAGAAAGAAAAAAGTATTATTTCACAGTATTCCAAGGACAACCCGCTTCATGTTCTGTGTGATCCGACCCGTTATCCATATTCTTATAATGAAAATGGTGAGATGAAGGGTATTATCCCGGATTACTTCCGGAAAATTGCAGACTATGCCGGGATTTCCTATGAGTTTCTTACACCTGCCACCAGAGATGAGTATATTGCTTATCAGAAAAATACGGAAACCACAGATATGAGCATCGATGCACGCCTGGAAACAGATAACTATGCTGAAACGAAAAAATGGGGGATTACTGCACCTTTCATTACGATGCAGTTGGCAAGGGTGACACGGCGTGACTTTGATGGAAAAATTAATGTTGTTGCTACTGTTGACCAGACAGCATCAAAGTCAATTGAAGATGCAATGGCACCCGGTGCAGAAAAGCTGATGTGCAGTACCCGACAGGAAATGATGGAAGCTGTCCGTAAGGGTAAAGCAGATGCTGCCTTCGTCTACTATTACATGGCACAGGCGTTTGTGAATAGTGACACTACGGGCACCATGACATATACTCTGCTGGAACAGCCTACATTCACCTACCGCATGGTAATTTCATCAACTGAGAACCATGCGCTGGCCGGTATTCTGACGAAAGCAATGTATGCCATGCCACAATATCTTATTGAAGATCTTGCAGCACAGTATACTACACACAAAGCAACAGAGCTGACATTTGTTGACTGGATCCGTCTGCATCCTGTTGTGACTGTTTCGGTTCTTCTTATTTTTGGATGGCTGCTGACTACTATGGCTGTGACAATGGTGCATCTCAATGCAAGAAAAAAAGCTCAGAAGGCGGCCCAGAAGAAAGCTGAGGAAATGGCGGAACTGGCAGAGCATGCGCAGGCTGCAAACAAGGCAAAAACAGCATTTCTGTCACATATGTCCCATGATATGAGGACGCCGATGAATGCCATCATCGGATTTACCGGTATTGCGATGAAAAACAATCCGTCAGACGAAGTGAAAAATTGTCTGAAAAAGATTGACAAAAGCTCAGAGCATTTACTGTCGCTGATCAATGATGTATTAGATCTGACCCGCATCGAAAGTGGAAAAATGAAATACAATCCGGTACCGGCGGATTTGAAAAACATTACAGATTCTGTATTGGATATTACAAAAGGCTTTCTTACGAACAGGGATATCAACTTTAAGATTCAGCGTGAAGATGCAAAGATTCCGAATGTACTTGCGGATCCTGCACGCCTGCGCGATGTGCTGGTCAATATTCTGAGCAATGCCGTAAAATACACTCCGGATGGAGGGACGATTACATTTGAAGCCCGGTGTCAGGAAAAGGGCGGGGATGGATATATAAATATGCGTTACCGAATTTCGGATACTGGTATTGGCATGAGTGAGGAATTTACAAAAGAAGTTTTTGAGGAATTTGCACAGGAAGATTCCGATGTGAGAACGCAGTACCACGGAGTTGGACTGGGGATGGCTATCGTAAAGAAGTATGTGGATATGATGGGTGGAACCATTTCCGTGCAGAGTAAAAAGCATGAGGGAACCACATTTACTGTGGATATTCCGTTGGAAATTACAGATCAGGAATGTAATAAGTCAGACACAGGTTGTTCTGAAAAGGTAAATCTTACAGGTGTGAATGTCCTTCTTGCAGAGGATAATGAACTGAATGCAGAGATTGCTGCCGTGCAGTTGGAAGAGCTCGGGATGAATGTAGAAAGAGCTGTGGATGGAAAGAATGCTGTTGAGATTTTCAGAAATCATCCGAAAGGCACATTTGATGTAATCCTGATGGATGTCATGATGCCTGAAATGAATGGTTATGAAGCGACAAAAGCAATCAGGGCAATGAATGACAGACCGGATGGAAAAAACATTCCTATTATAGCAATGACAGCTAATTCATTTACAGAAGATGTTCAGGCATCACTGGATGCAGGAATGAACGCACATTTGTCAAAGCCGATTGTGATTGATGAAGTTATAAAAACAATTTTAAGGTATGTATATAATTGATTAGCAGAGGTTCATGAATTAGTGGAATAAAATTGACAGGAGGACTAAAGTTTGACAATGTGAGAGTGCTATGAAGCTATTGGAGGAAACTATGAAGATGTCTTGGGGCGCCTTCACAGCGAAGCACTGATAATGTAACGGAGAATACAGGTATTCGATTGCAGAACGAAAAGTGGGAGATGATTCGTGCCCATACTGCCAGGGCCGGAAAAGATTCATTTTTTCTAATCAGCAGATTGGCATAGCGCTTGAAGAATACGGCAAAGGCATGTTATAATGAACGGAATGAAACGTTCAAAATAGATGAAACGTTCATTTTGAAAAGCAATGGACAAAACGAAAAAACATAGACGGTATATAGCTTTCCGGAGCTTTTAGCGAAAAGTTCATATTTTTCCGGAGTTGCCGATACTCGGTAAAAGGTGCTGATAAAATGCAGAAGAAAGAGAAAAATACCCGCAAGGGATTTACGCTGGTGGAATTGATCGTTGTGCTGGTCATTCTGGCGATCCTTGCGGCATTTATGATACCGGCGCTGATACAGTATATCGAGAGAAGTCTGGAGGCATCCGACCTCATCGAGGTGCGGGCGGCGTATATTGATGTGCTGACTGCGGTTACGGAGCAGGACAGCGAAAACATGAGCAAGACGGTCAGGCTGAAGCAAAAGCAGGATGACTGGCAGTCGAGAGATCCCATTACAATTGCAGGCGTTACCCATTCTAAGGCGCAAGGAGATACCGCGAACTGGAAAGGAATCCCTACCGCGGGCGGGGAATGCGAGGTGTACTACGACAGAGCAGCGGCTGTGATCGTGTTTGACTGGAAAGGCAAGAGCACAGCGGGCAGCACGATCGACTGGAACGAGAATCTGCACGGCATACTCGATCGGACCGGTATTTTGAAGACACTGAAGAATAATTCGAATTTTGAGATCGACTCGAAGTGCCCCAATTCCACTATGGTGCCCTTGGTGGAGAAGGAGATGAGAAGCGACAGCCTGCTGAAAAATGGCACATGGGCGTTTCTCGGCAGTTCCACGAACAAGAGCGACCGCTATTTGTTCTGGACATCGGTCGATGTCGCTACAAAGGCCGTCGGTGCGGGCAAGCAGATACCGGTCATTGTCAGCTCGGCGAACGGCGGCTATTACATCTCTGAAACGACCACCGCGGCCCGGAGCAACAACGGCCAAAAATATGTTGCGATTGCGGACCATATCTACAGTTACAGCACCTTTAAGGATTATATCACAGGAACGAAATATGACACGCTGGCGGAGGCGTATGCAGCCTATAAAGAACAGGTGGAAAACGATGTAAGATTCCAGCAGTATAAGGACACGCTGCCGGAGTGATGCCGTTTTCTCTGTCGAATTTTCGGTATTTGCCCCGGAGTCTTGCAAATGGCGCACAAAATCTGTATAATGGTAATACTGTCAATCCACGCGAACAGAGCGCGGAGAAAGGAATGAAATATGGCTTCTTTTCTGCAAAGAATCGCGAAAAAGATGTCGCTTTTTTCGAGCGATATCGGCATCGACCTCGGCACAGCAACCGTGCTGGTCTATGTAAAGGGCAAGGGCGTTGTACTTAACGAGCCGTCCGTTGTGGCGGTGGACAAGGTTTCCGGCAAAATCCTTGCCGTGGGCGAGGAAGCGCAGAGCATGCTTGGCCGTACACCGGGCAACATTGTCGCCATCCGTCCGCTGCGCGAGGGCGTTATTTCGGATTACGAGATGACCGAGCGCATGATCAAGGAATTCATCGCAAAGGTGCAGGGCATCCACCTGTTCAAGCCGAATGTGGTCATTTGCGTGCCGTCCATCATCACCGAGGTGGAGGAGCGTGCCGTCATTGATGCGGGCACGCAGGCGGGCGCAAAGCGCGTTTTTCTGGTCGAGGAGCCGGTCGCGGCGGCCATCGGCGCGGGCATCAACATCAACAGGGCCAACGGCAATCTGGTGGTCGATATTGGCGGCGGCACGACCGATGTGGCGGTTATTTCGCTCGGCGGCATCGTCGAATCCACGTCCATCAAGGTCGCGGGCGATAAATTCGACGAGGCCATTGTCAAGTACGTCCGCCGTAAGCACAATGCGCTGATCGGCGACCGCACGGCAGAGGAGATCAAGCGCACGGTCGGCTGTGTGTATCCGCGCAGCGAGGAAGCGATCATGGAGGTCAGGGGACGCTGTCTGATGACCGGTCTGCCGCGCACGTTTACCGTAAGCTCGAGTGAGATTCTCGATGCACTCGAGGAGGTCTCCTCAGCGATTGTCGAGGCGGTGCACTGGGTGCTCGAGCGCACACCTCCCGAGCTGACCGGCGACATTTCCGCCAACGGCATCACCATGACAGGCGGCGGTTCGCTGATCTGGGGCTTTGACAAGCTGATCGCCTCCAAGACCGGCATTCCGACGCGCGTTGCGGACGAAGCGGTTTCGTGCGTGGCGTACGGTACCGGCAACTGTCTGGAAAACCTGTCGAAAATGCAGGACGGCACGATGAATCTGTCGCGGCAAAGACAAATGAAAGCGCACTGACGCTTTATAGGTGTAAAAAGTCAGGCGCATGTCCCGACTTTTTACGGACGCAAAAGCGTCCGATTGTATGCAATTTGCAGGTAAATTGAAATTTTTAAGGCAATACCGCATAATTGAACAAGAGTGATTTGCGAGTAAATTTTGCGTACTGACGAGGCACAGTTTTGCGGTAATACTTGATGTATTACCGTGAAACTGCAACAAAGTCAGGACACAAAATTTCCGCAAAGCACCGCCGCTTTAATTGTGCGGTGTTGCCTTAAGATTGGCTTTATTGTGGGGCAGGTGAATCTTGATGAGTAAAAACGTAGTTGCAACCATTCGAGAGGACGCACCGTTCGTACCGGCGGGACGCTATTACTTATTTTCCGAGCCGGAGGCGTGGACGCTGATGCCGACCGACGAGGGCAGCGAACAGCTGCCGCTCACGCTGGACAAGCACAGCTATGCACTCGGCGCTGAGCCGGTGTCAAGCGAGCCGGACGAAATACAGGGTCTGCTCCGCGTGTATAAGGTGCGTCCGATCGCGCTGACGCTGACCGATGTGCGCGGCACAAAGGCGGCGCTTTCCGTGTCGTACCGTGCGGAAAACCTTGCGGTGCTGCAGGAATGGGGACTGGACTGCCGCAGTGCCGGAGAGCCGAAGAACCCGCCCGAAAAGTCCTTTCTGGTGAGGGTGGCGGACGGCGGTGAACTGCTGTCAAAGGGCAAGCTGGAGGTCTGGCGCGAAGGCGATACGCTGTGCTTTTTCCGGCGCGACAGAAACCTTTACACGGGCAAGGACAACCTGTACAGCGGCGAACTGCCGGTGCAGGCAATCCGGTTTTACCGTCTGTGCGGCGGCATGCGCACGGAAACGCGCGTATCCGGCGGCGGCGTGACCGTTGACCGCTCGGCGGCATACTGGGCAGGCTGGGAACATCCGTTTTCGTTCAATCCGCATGGACGCGCCATCGAGGCGGCGGTGCAGTCCGAACCGGTCCGCACCGAGCAGGTGCAGCACGATGAACGCTATGTGCAGCTTCGGGTGCAGTGGGAAAACCGGCGCGTGGACCTGCGGTTTTCGCCGGACAGCCTTGCGGCGTTTGGCGCGCTCATTCCGGAAAAGGAATTTGACGAGGTGGCGCTGAGCGACCGCACACCGACGCCGGTCGAGCAGCTTGATATCCTCGCCGGACTGTGCGACCGCGGCTTTGTTACGCGGGAAGAATTTGAGCAGGCGAAAGCGCGTCTGCTCGGGAAAATCTGAGGAATTTATGACCGAACAGGAAAAATATATGAAGGCCGCGCTCAAGCTGGCGCAAAAGGCGGCGGACGAAGGCGAAGTGCCGGTCGGCGCGGTGGTTGTCTGCGACGGCAAAATTGTCGGACGCGGACGCAACCGACGGGAAACAAAGAAAAACGCACTGCACCATGCAGAAATCGAGGCCATCGAGAAGGCGTGTAAAAAGCTGGGCGGTTGGCGGCTGCACCGCTGCGACCTGTACGTTACGCTCGAGCCGTGCCCGATGTGCGCAGGTGCGCTCATCAACTCGCGCATGAAAACCGTGTACTACGGTGCACCCGACCCGAAGGCCGGCTCGTGCGGCTCGCTGATAAACCTGTTCGCACTGCCGTACAATCATCAGCCTGCGCTGGTGAGCGGCGTGCTGGAGCAGGAATGCGCGGACATTCTGCGGAATTTCTTCCGCGAGCTGCGTAAAAAACGGAAAGAAATCCGAAAATTAGAGAAATCACGCGTCGAAGAACAATCATGACGCTTGATTATAGTATGTAAGTCGTGCCGATATTGCAGTTTGCTCAATACGCGGCACAGAAAAAAAGGGGAAAAATAAACAATGCCAAGAGAAAGACTCGGCTCGCGCCTCGGCTTCATCCTGCTTTCCGCAGGCTGTGCCATCGGCGTGGGCAACGTATGGAAGTTCCCGTGGATGGTCGGTCAGTACGGCGGCGGCGCGTTCGTCGTGTGCTATGTGCTGTTCCTGCTCATCCTCGGTCTGCCGATCATGACGATGGAATTTGCCATCGGCCGTGCGAGCCAGAAAAGTCCGGTGCGGGCGTATCAGGCGCTCGAGAAGCCGGGCAGCAAGTGGCACATCCACGGCTATCTGGCGATGATAGGCAACTATCTGCTGATGATGTTCTACACCACCGTGTGCGGTTGGATGCTGTACTACTTCTACCTGACGGTCAGCGGCCGATTTGTCGGCGCGACCGGTGAGCAGGTGCAGGCAGCCTTCCCGGAAATGCTCGGCAAGCCGGTGGTTATGACGGTCTGCATGGTTGCGGTTGTTGTCATCGGCTTTATGATCAACTCGTTCGGTCTGCAGGGCGGTCTGGAGCGCGTTACCAAGGTGATGATGATCATTCTGCTGGCCATCATGGTCGTTCTGGCGATCAACAGCATCATGACCGAAGGCTCGGGCGAGGGACTGCGCTTCTATCTGATTCCGGATCTCGGCCGTATGCAGGAGTGCGGCATCGCCAATGTTATCGTTGCCGCGATGAATCAGGCGTTCTTCACGCTGTCGCTCGGCATCGGCGCGATGGCTATCTTCGGCAGCTATATCGGCAAGGGCCGTGCGCTGCTCGGCGAGGCCGTCAATGTTGCGATTCTGGATACGTTCGTAGCATTTACTGCCGGTCTGATCATCTTCCCGGCGTGCTTTGCCTTCGGCGTGGCACCGGACAGCGGTCCGAACCTGATCTTCGTCACGCTGCCGAATATCTTTAACCACATGGCGCTCGGCCGCCTGTGGGGCAGCCTGTTCTTCGTATTCATGGCGTTTGCGGCCTTCTCGACCGTCCTCGCTGTGTTCGAGAACATCATGTCCTGCTGCATGGACCTGACCGGCTGGAGCCGCAAAAAGACCGCAGCCATCAACATCGTGCTGATGATCCTGCTGTCGCTGCCGTGCGTGCTCGGCTTCAATGTCTGGTCCGGCTTCCAGCCGTTCGGCGCAGGCTCGAACGTGCTCGACCTCGAGGACTTCCTCGTGTCCAACATCTGGCTGCCGCTCGGTTCGCTGGTTTACCTGCTGTTCTGCACCTCCCGCTACGGTTGGGGCTGGAAGAACTTCAAGGAAGAGGCCAACGAAGGCGGCGGACTCAAGGTCAAGGATAATATCCGCTTCTATGTAAGCTATATCCTGCCGATTATCGTGCTCATCATCTTTGCACTCGGCATTAAGGATAAGTTCTTCTAAAGAAATGCGAAAAGCACCGCGAAAGCGGTGCTTTGAGGCTGTCGAAAAACTTTGTTTTCCGAACAGCCTCTCGCTCGAAACCACGCTTTCGATCGAATGCTGAAGAAAAACCGCGTCCTGTGGACACATTTTTTCTTCCCTTGTATAAATTCCGAGATACATGCTCCCGGAATTTATGAATTTGCAAAGCAAATTCGATTGAATGCGTGCTGCCGCACGAAGCATAAAAATCGAATATTGCTTTTTCGACAAGCTGAAAGCACCGCGAAAGCGGTGCTTTTTTCGTATCCGGAGCAGTGATTGAGAATTGAAAATGGAGATTGACCCTGCGGCGAAGCAATGTGCAGATGGGGTGCACGGCGGGGCACCCCAGTGCGGCTTCTCTTGCCCTTAGGGCAATTCACCTTGTGCCGCGGGTGCGGCGAACCTCATAGCAAAGGTTGGCTCCAATTCCGTATCCGATAGCACGCATATAAACCCCAATCCCGCATAAGCTGTTGCAAGAAGCAAAAAGGGAGGCGCCCGCCATGCAGGAGGAAAAAAGCGCAGTCTATACCGTAATCTTAGGCGTATGCCTGTTCCTGTGCCTGCTGATGCTGGGAAATATGCTGATGGGCAGGGCGGATACCGGAACGGCGCCTGCCGCACCCGAGGAGGGCGATGCAATGGAATTTCACATCACGGAGGACGATATCGCGTCTGTGCTGACCGAAGCGCTGCCGTTTCCGGTCGAGGGCACGGCGGTCAAAATCAGCCGTGACGGCACGATTGCCGTAACGGCAGCCGTAACCCGTCAAGCACTGACGAAAAGCAATCTGGTACCCGGCAAGCTGCGCACGGCGCTGCTGTTCCTGCCGGAGCGCTGCAAGCTGTACGGCGCGTGGAGCGCAGATGTTTCAAACGGCAAACTCAGCCTTACCTGCCGGACCATCAAGCTGGAAGGCTTCACCTTGCCCGAGCAGACCGCTCAGGCACTCTCCGATGCGTTCGCCGCACAGTGGAATACCCGCATGGAACAGCGGGACTTCACGCCGCAGACCATACAGTGGCAGGACGGGGAAGCGGTGCTGCTGGGATAACCGCTCTCAATAGGCAAAAGAAAAATCCCTTCGGAAAACCGAAGGGATTTCTGGTATGTAACCTTACTCAAAAATTACGCGGCCTGCGCCCTGATAGCGGGTCGCATAGCTGCCGGTCAGCGACGAGTACTTAACCACATCGCCCGTGCTGGGTGCGTGAATAAACTGGTTACTGCCGACATAAATGCCTACATGGCTGATGGACGAGGTGCTGCTGCCGAAGAATACCAGATCACCCGGCAGAAGATCGTCGCGGGAAACACGGGTGGTTGCATCATACTGAGCCTGAGCGACACGCGGGATGGAGCCGACCGTGTTCTTGAACACATAAGAGGTAAAGCCGGAGCAGTCAAAGCCGCTCGGCGTGCTGCCGCCGTATACATACGGAACACCGAGGAACTGTGCAGCATAGTTCAGCACGCTCTGGCGCTTTGCGCTGATCGAGACAGAAGCTGCGGTGTTCGACGGGTTGATCGCCGTACCGGATGAAGCAGTTACGAGGTAGTCCGCACTGATGTAACCGGTCGTGCCTGCGTAGGATACCTTGCTCCAGCCGTTCGAGGTGCTCAGCACGGTAACAGCGGTGCCGTTCTTCAGCTCACCGAGAATGGTGGAAGAGGTGCTTGCCGAAGAGCGGAAGTTTACGGTAGAGGAGCACTTAACTACTGCTGCCGTACCGGTGGACGCGGACGTGTTATTGGATGCCGAACCGGTGGTCGATACATAATCCTGCTTGATGTAGCCGGTCTTGCCGGAGCAGGTTACCTTGCACCAGCCGTTCGCGGTGCTGACAACGGTAACTGCGGTGCCGTTCTTCAGCTCTGCCAGAATGGAAGAGGAAGTATTGGCCTCGGAACGCAGGTTTACACTCGAGGAACACTTCACCGTACCGGCGGTGCCGGTCGTAGAGGTAACGGTGTTCGACGGAGCGATGGCGGTGCCGGCGGAACTGCTTGCGAGCGTGATATAATCCGGATGGATATAGCCGGTCTTGCCATTGTATGTAACCTTGTACCAGCCGCTGCTTACGCCGACTACATTTACCTTGGTGCCGTTCTTCAGCTCACCGTAAGAGGTGGACGAGGTGTTCGGCGCCGAACGGAAATTTACACTGCTCGAGCACTTTACAGTGCCGGTGCCGAGTGCAACGTCGGTCGCGGTGGTGCCGGTCAGGTACTCGCCGCTGACGTAGCCTTCCTTGCCGTTTACGGATACCTTGTACCAGCTGGAGCTGTTATTCAGTACCGCAACCGTGGTACCCTTGGAGAGGGTCGTGATCACTGCACCGCCGGGGGACTGACGCAGGTAAAGCGAATCTGCGTTTACCTTGGCCTGAAATACTGCCAGCGAGTTCGGAAGGACCATCGACATCGCAAGTGCACCGGAAAGTGCGAAGCGAGCGAGTTTTTTAGAAAAAGACATGAAATTGAAGCCTCCGTTTCAAAATGGGAGAAAACAGCCTTTACACTGCCGCAGCAAGCTGCGGGGAAGTCTTACTTCGTGTGCAGTGCTCTGCCGAGCCAGACGGATGCAATATCCATCGCAGCCCACATGCTGTTCTTCTCGGTTTTCTTGACGATACGCTCTTTCATACGTACGTTGGGATCGGTCTGCTGAAGCTGTACGGATACACGCTTTGCAACCGGCAGACCCTTGTAATCACTAGATTCGAGGATCTGCATCATAATGATGTGAGAGTCACTCATCGAGCCGTAATAGATGATGTTTTCCTTACGCATCAGCGGGTGACCCTTGTATTCCAGAAGGTTATTCTTCTTGGTGGTAGGCATTATCTGCACTCCTTATAGTTACAAAATGGTTACATTCCAAAGTTACATTACGGTTACAGTATAGCATGCTCGAACAGGTTTGTCAAACATTGTTTTGAAATTTCGTATTTTTGTGATAAAATAGAGCCTGTCAAACGCGAAAAAAACGCAGGAATCGACAGCGAAAATCCACAGCGGCCGCACGCGCACGAGAGTAAGGTTACAGACGCTGTAACCCAATCAAACACCATAGGCAACACCCCACAATTAAAGCTGCGGCTTCTTGTGCAGGCTCCGGTCGCACTGCCGCGGCGCTTTGCGGTAATTTTGTGTCCTAACTTCGTTGTAATTTCACGGTAATACATCAAGTATTACCGCAAAACTACGCCTCGTTAGTACGCAAAATTCCTCGCAAATCGCTCTTGTTCAATTATGCGGTGTTACCTATTATATATAGGCGTTCACAGAGCGCGTGTCGGGCCGCTGAGAGCAAAGGAATGTACATTTGTGAAATTTGCTTTTTTCACCTTGGGCTGCAAGGTTAATTTATTTGAGACGCAGGCGCTCAGTCAGCTGGCGCAGGCGCGCGGACACGAGATCGTGGATAAGGACGCGGACGCCGTGATCGTCAACACCTGTACGGTAACATCGGTGTCCGACCATAAGAACATCCGCGCGTTCCACAAGCTGCGGAGAGACAATCCGAACGCAGTTATCGCGGCGTGCGGCTGCTTTGCACAGACCGACCCGGAGCGTGTCCGCGCCACCGGTGAGATCGACCTCATCTGCGGTACCAAGGATAGGGCGCAGGTGATCGACCTGTGCGAGCAGGCCGTCAGCGGACAGGCGGTGCAGGTGCATGAGAGCGAGGACAGCGGCTTTGAGACTCTGCCTGCCGGTATCCCGCACGGCCGCACGCGCGCGCTGCTCAAGATCGAGGACGGCTGCAACAACTTCTGCACCTACTGCATTATTCCGTATGCGAGAGGGCGGGTGCGCTCTCTGCCGGTCGAGCAGGCGCTCGAGCAGACGGCGCGGCTGGCTGACGCGGGCGTGCACGAGATCGTGCTGACCGGCATCGAGATCGCGTCCTACGGCAAGGACTTCGAGCCGCAGGTGCCGCTCACCAAGCTGCTGGAGGAGCTGCTGACCGCGCAGCCGAACATGCAGTTCCGGCTCGGCTCCCTCGACCCGCGGGCGGTGGACGATGCGTTTTGTGAACGGCTTGCCGGCTTTGCCAATCTCGCACGGCATTTTCATTTGTCTATGCAGAGCGGCTGCGATACCGTTCTCCGGCGCATGAACCGCCACTACACGAGCGAGGAATTTTACCGGTGTGTCGAGCGGCTGAGACGTGCGTTTCCGGACTGCTCGGTTACGACCGATTTGATTGTCGGCTTTCCGGGCGAGACCGAGGACGAGTTTGCGCAGACGCTGGCCTTTCTGGAGAGATGCGCGTTCGCGTCCGTGCATGTATTCCCGTATTCTGTGCGCGAGGGCACAAAGGCGGCCGCCATGCCGAGTCAGCTCGATCAGCAGACCAAAACCGTCCGCGCCGAGCGGGCAAAGCAGGTGGCGGAGACACTCAGCGCTGCCTATCGAAAGCAGTTTGTCGGCCGCACGCTGTACGCGCTGCCCGAGCACCCGACCGGCAGCCTGTGGGCGGCGCACGGACGCTACGGCTTTCCTGTATATATAGAGGATAAGGCGGAGAAAAATCATCCGGTCACCGTAAAGGTTATCGGTCTGCACAAGGACGGCGTATTGGTGAAAATTGAGAATTGAAAATTGAGAATGGAGAATGTGTAACCACTTTCGGCCTCTTACCATAGAATGTAATGAAATCTTTGATAGGAGGAAATGACAGTATGTGTTCTTCTAACGGCTTCTGGGGCGAAAATTCCTGGTGGTGGATTATCATCCTGATCATCCTGATCTGGGTATGCTGCGGTCAGGGCAGCGGCGGCTGCGGTTCCTGCGGTACCTGTGGTACCTGTGGTGATAATACCTGCGGCGGCTGCGGTAATTGCGGCAACTGCTGCTGCTGAGCGGCTGACATATCCGCAGAAGGGAGAGGCACCGCGTGAGCGGTGCCTTTTTCGTTTTCGTGGTATAAGGGCAACCGAGGGAATGCGAACCGCGCAGGCGGTTTTTTCGGCACCGGCTGACCGGGGGACGCGAACTGCGTAAGCGTGTTCGCCCCCTAACGGGCGGCTTCTTTTCTGCACCGGCTGAGCGGGGTGCTCGAACTGCCGCAGGCGTGTTCGCCCCTAACGGGCGGGAAGTTTTTCGCTGAACCTCAGCGGGGAGTGCTCCTACCCGGCGGGGGCACAAGAGGGTAGACACCTGCGGTTTCCACCCTCTGATTTTCTCCCCTTTCCCTTGAGGGCCTGGCGCAGATTGCCTGCATGTGACCGCTGCGAAATGGGGGAACGGCAGAGGAGTTTTTCTACCGTAGGGGAGCACAGTGTGCTCCCATGTCCCGACATATTCGCAGCATCAGATAAATTACTGCTACACATGTGGGTTCATCTACGCAGAGCGCGGCATAACCGTGCCGCGCATCTCTTTAACACGTTATACCGCACGGCACCTACGAATTAAGCGTTTGGTACAATTTATCCTCGTAGGTGCTGTCTATCATAACGCGCTGACGAATTGCGCGGCACTGCTATCCCCCCAGGGGACCCTCTCTTGCCCTGCGGGCAATTCACCTTGTGCCGCGCCTGCGCAGAGTAGCCCGTATGTGTAGCAGTACGGTATCTGACACTGCGAACAGGTTGAGAAAGATACGGTAGAAAAAATCCTCTGCCGTACCCCTTTTCGGAGCGGTCACATATAGGAAATCTGCGCCAGATTAGGAAGTAAGGGAAAGGTAGGAGTTCAAAGAGGAAGGAAAACCGCAGGTTGTCCTTCCTTTTTGCCCCCGCCGCGGGGCGCGGCACGCTCCCGCCGCAGCGGCGGCGAATCCCACGCTGAGGTTCAGCGAAAAACGCTCCGCCCGGAAAGGGCGAACCCGCTGACGCAGTTCGAGCACCCCGGTCCGCCGGTGCAGAAAAAGGAGCCGCCCAGTCAGGGCGAACACGCTTGCGCA
This sequence comes from Butyricicoccus sp. OF27-2pH9A, assembly GCF_027693185.1. NCBI lineage: Bacteria > Bacillati > Bacillota > Clostridia > Eubacteriales > Butyricicoccaceae > Butyricicoccus > Butyricicoccus sp. OF27-2pH9A. The sequence goes on along the minus strand of NZ_JAQEXK010000001.1, from coordinate 49,525 downwards.
GTTCGTGTGCCCCGGTCCGCCGGTGCAGGAAAAGGAGCCGCCCCGTCAGGGCGAACCCGCTGACGCAGTTCGAGCACCCCGCTCAGCCGGTGCAGGAAAAGGAGCCGCCCGTCAGGCCGAACCCGCCTGCGGCAGTTCGTATGCCCCGGTCAACCAGTGCAGGAAAGCGCCGAGTTCCACCGCAATAAAAATTTTCAAGAAAATATGCGTTACCCTCTTGCAAAATACGCGAAAATAGGGTATTATATACAAGCACTGTTTTGTATGAACAGTCGAATGATGCTTAATGATGTAAAAAATACTATTATTTGGAGGCATAGCGATTATGACCGCAGGTGAATTTCGTAACGGCGTAACTTTTGAAATGGACGGTCAGGTACAGCAGGTTATTGAGTTCCAGCATGTAAAGCCGGGCAAGGGCGCTGCTTTTGTTCGTGTCAAGATGAAGAACGTCGTAACCGGTGCGGTTACTGAGACCTCCTTCAACCCGACTGCTAAGTTCGAGGAGGCTTTCGTAGAGCGCCGCGAGATGCAGTATCTGTACAATGAAGGTGACCTGTACTACTTCATGGATAACGAGACCTACGAGCAGATTCCGATCAGCAAGGATACTCTGGGCGATGATTTCCGTTTCGTGAAGGAGAACGAGAACGTTAAGGTTCTTTCCTACAAGGGTAGCGTTTTCGCAGTTGAGCCGCCGCTGTTCGTTGAGCTCGAGATCACTGAGACCGAGCCGGGCGTTAAGGGCAACACTGCTACTAACGTACTCAAGCCCGCTACCGTTGAGACCGGTGCTGTTGTTAAGGTTCCGATCTTTATCGAGCAGGGTGAGCGCATCCAGATCGACACCCGTACCGGTGAGTATCTGGGCCGCAGCAAGACCAAGTAAAAACTTGCAGCCAGCAGGGATGGCAGCCGCCGTCCCTGATTCGGACATTTAGCTCAGCTGGAAGAGCATCCGCTTGACGTGCGGAAGGTCAGCGGTTCGAACCCGTTAATGTCCACCACCAAGCCACTCATTGTGAGTGGCTTTTTCTTTTGTCTGCACAAAAGCAGCTGAGACCCCACATCTCAGCTGCTTCTATTTTCGTCCCACATTTTGCTTTTACTCTCTGTGCTGCCGCTATCCTTCGGCAGCTGCCTTTTATTGCTCGGTCTCGCGGATATATTTGAAAACTGAGTGCTCCAGATAAAATTGCACGTCACCTTCTGTCAGCTCATACGGCTTGTGACCGTCAATGCACAGCCAGTATCGTCCGTCCGCACTTTGCTTGAGATAGGCATTCTCGTCGTCAAAATAGACGGTCGAGTTGCTGTCGGGCTCGGCCGGCGGCTCGAATGCCGGCTGCGGCAGCACCGCATATGACAGTGCCAGCAGGACAGCAAAGCTGCCGATGAGTACGGCGCTTGCGGTTCGGTCGTTCGGCTGCTCCGCGCAGGCGAGCACGGCGGTGAACCGCTCCCGCATGGCCTTGTTCGCCTCGGCGCGAAACAGGGCCGTGGACGGCTGCGGCACCGGCTGCTGTGTACAGCCTTGCTTCATTGCGGCGAGGATGGCGCGCAGATAGGCTGTGCGTTCCTGTGCATTCAGCGTCTGTGCAATCGCACGGTCACACTTAAGCTCGAGCGTTTGTTCCAAATCCTTTTGCAGCAGGTATACGATCGGATTCCACCAGAAAATGATGCAGTACAGCGTTACGAGCAGCTTGACAGCCGTATCATGGTTGAGAAAATGCGTGTACTCATGCAGCAGAATGTAATGCAGTTCGGCGTCTGTGTACGTCTTGTCCGGCAGAATGATGTACCGGCGCAGCACACCTACGCCAAAGGCAGATTCGATATTTGCGGCTGTACGTCCGCGAACTTTGATGGTGCGGCCGGTCTGACGCCGGATCTCACTCAGCAGGGAAGCCGTGCGGCTGTCCCATGGCCTGGCTTGCCGCGCAGCGCGGATGGCTTTGCGATACTGCAGCGCGTAATGAATCAGCAGAAAAACTGTGCCGAACAGCCAGATTGCACACAAAAGCAGTCCGACCGGCAGGTGTGTGACCGGCTCGGGCTTGCGCGTCAGAAAGCTGTAGATGCGCGGATACACGACGCTGTCGCTCACAATCACTGTGTACGGAAACTCGAGCGGCAGCAGCAGGCGCGCGGCGCAGAACAGGTACAGCAGCATCATGGTCAGCACGCCGAAATGCGGCCGGAAGCGTGTGCGCCGCACAAGATAGATTACAATAATCAACAAACTGCTCCACGAAAGTGCAGATATAAAGGAAAACAGGGTTATTTGCATATTATTTCTCTTCTTTGTTCTGCAGCGCAGCTTCGTACTGATCGACCATTTTTTCCAGCTCGGCAATCAGCTTTTCTTCCTGCTCGGATTCGTTTGATTTTGCAGGTTTTTTGAACAGCGCCACGGCGATTCGGGCAAACAGTGCCTGGTTCACGCCTTGCTCCTCGAGCATGTTCGCCAGAAATTCGTCCTTGGTGTAGCAGGGGACGAACTGCCGCGACTGATAGCGTCCGTTCTGCAGCAGACCGCTGACCTGCACCATGCCTTTTTTGACAAGCTGACCGAGCAGTTTGTCGATATAGTTGGTGTTCCAGTGGGCTTCCGTAACTTTTTCGGCAAGCTGCAGCGTTGTGAGCGGACGGTTTTCCCGCCATAAGGTGTCCATCAGAATTTCCTCGGAGTTGGACAGCTTGAAGCGCTTCATTGACCTCACCTCTGTTTTGATAATCACCTGCAAGGTGTTTGTTATAAGATAAGAATAACCACCTTTAAGGTGGTTGTCAATATCTTGATGGAAATTTGTAGGAATATCTAAAACAGAACATGATAAATTGTGAGATATGACAACATATTTTCTGGTGACAGGGGGAGAGGCACACCTTTCGGTGTGCCTGAGGCTGTCGAAAAACTATCGTTTTTCGGGCAGCCTCTCGATCGAAACCACGCTTTCGATCGAATGCTGAAGAAAAACCGCGTCCTCCGGACACATTTTTTCTTCCCTTGTATAAAAACCGAGGTACACGCCCCCGGTTTTTATGAATTTGCTGCGCAAATTCTATTTTATACGTGCTGTCGCACGAAGCACAAAATAGAAATCTGACTTTTTCGACAAGCTGAGACACACCTTTCGGTGTGCCTCATTTCATTTTCCGCAGATATTCTTTTTGCAGGCGCTGACGGGGTACCATGCACATCCGCGACAAATATCCTCCAGCATGGCCGGGGTCATTTGTGTGTCGATAGCACGGATCAGGTCCTGATAAACATACTCGCCCTCGTGCAGATCAAAGTATTCGACCGTCTTTCGGTCAAAGCGGGAGACCTTTTCCTGTGCTTCGCACAGGTCGTCAGCGGTATGGTGCGGGCAGTGCGCACACAGAGAATCCGAGCCAAAGACAAGCCGGATTCGGGTTCCCGGTACATTTCGCAGAGAATGCACAATCGCACTCATATTTTGCACAAATTCTGTGCTATAGCCCTTGCCGGAGTAGCCTTGTGTGCAAAGCAGATGATGCGGGCGCAGCCGGATCATGCCTTGAGCCCCGGGATGCGCTTGCGAACGAGAAAGCCGATCACGGTTGCAAGAACAGCCTTGATGACAGCGGTCGGGATGAACGGCAGCACGCATGCGGTCACGCCTGCGGCGATCGAGCTGTTCATGAGTACGCAGAACATCGCCGTGCCGACAACGTAGTTGGCAATCGTGCCGACGATCAGTGCGAGTACATATGCGCCGCGGAATGCATGACGGTGGTCGGCGCCCCAGCCGATGATAAACGCCATCAGCGGGAAGGAGATCAGAAAACCGCCGGTAGGACCGATAAACTTGTCAAAACCGCCGGAAAAGTTCGCAAGCACCGGTACGCCGACGGCACCGAGCAGCAGATAAATTACGCTTGAAACCGTGCTCAGCTTGGCGCCGAGAACGACAGCCGCCAGTGTGATTGCGAACGTCTGCATGGTCATGGGTACACCGCCGGGCATCGGAATGGAAATCTGTGCCATGATCGCGATGACCGCCGCGAACAGTCCGGAATAGCAGATCTCGCGCACGGAAAACGCGCTGCGCTGTGCGGACTTGCTGGAAATGTCACTCATTGGGAGTTCCTCCTCGTTATTTTGCTTATTGCATTAAACCACAGATTTACTGCAATGTCAACTGGTTTTATAAAAATGGTTTACAGAATGTGCAAAAAAGAAACAGCTGTTCCGTGCATTTGCACAGAACAGCTGTTTGCTCAGCTCGCAGAGCGCTCCCAGCGGGCAAAAATGCGGTGGAGAATCAGGCAGAACAGCAGCGCAAAGACCACGCCGAACACATTCTGCGCGACACGCAGACCGACTGCGCTTTTGAGTCCGTATGCGCTGGTTGCAATAGCGAGCGCACCGAATGTGTTGAACACAGCCTGCCAGCCGTATTTCGCGGAAAAACCGACACCGATGCCGCCAATCACGCCGATATAGGCGTAAATCGAGGACGGAAGCAGGAAATACAGCGCTAAAAAGCAGCAAACACCTGCGATATTTCCAATGATACGCCAGCGAACGCGGTAGCGCATATCGTCCATCGCGGGAAGGATTGCGCTCATGGCGGCAATGCCTGCCCACATCGCACGCGGCATGCCGCTCAGTTCTGCGAGGAAAAGCACGAGCGGAACGCAGATGATCTGGCAAAGCTGCCATTTGGAGCGCGGATGGCGCAGATCGAAAGCAGGAAGGATGTCTCCTGCACAGAGCTCATAGGCATTGCCGCGATGGTTGCCGTAGAATACCGCGCAGACCAGAAGCGCACCGGCAGCAAGTCCAAACAGGCGCATTTGATAGGCGTGCCCGCTCACATCGTAACCATACAGCAGCAGATAGCCGAGCACGAGTGTAGACTGATTGAACATTCTCGGCTCGTGGCAGCCGAACAGAATGAGCAGGGCAATCGCAGCAGCATTGATGAACAATCCGCCGACCGGGCCGGCCAGATTGGCCGCATGCGGTCCGACAGCCATAATGCCGAAAAATCCGGCGAGCAGCAGCGTGGACTGTCCTGTGCGAATGCACAGATGTGCGCTGCGGAATACGAGCAGATACAGCAGCACGACTACGCCGACAATGCTGTTGTCCGCGCCGAAGCCCAGACTGTAAAGTGAAACGAAAACAAAGCAGAATGCGACGGTTATCGCAATTTTGGTCAAATACACGGCAATATGGTACAGCTTTTCGCGCTGTGACGCACTCTCGCGGATGATTTTCTTTGAGCCTGCCTGATTGACCTGTAATTCCTGATAAAATGTCATGAAATTCCTTTCCAATCGGTGAAAATGAGTAACTGTATAACTATATCACCATCGAGAAGGAATTTCAACTGTTTTTTTCAAAATCGAACAACAGGCCGGATATACTTCCAGAAACGTACACAATCGTGCACAAAATAGAACACACGACCGGGTGCGGTATCCAGACAGCAGCCGGCGGCCGCTCGGCTCGTTCACGAACGCCATCTGCTGCTCGGCTTCGGGGCAAGCTGCCGCAGAAGCGCGCTGACCGTTTCTAAATCCGCTCCGGGAATGCGAGCCTGCTTTTGCATAAAATCCCAGTAACCGATGCTCTCGTAGTTGCGAATGTATGCGAAACCTGCGACTGCGAACAGTCAAGCAGCCGGGCTAAATACGCGAGTGTCAGCGTTTCGTCTTCACGCGCACGGATATAGCGGTCAATCTCGGCGATCAGCCGCAGAACATTGTCGTGCCAGTTTTGCATGAAAATCACTCCTTGTCCCTGCATGATACAGGAAAATGAGCTGTGCCGCTTGATCTGATCTGCAAAAAAAGAAAAACCGACGTAAAAACGCCGGTTTTCGATCTTATCCGTTCTTCTTGATGGCATTGATGAGCCGCTCAGCCTGCGGAGCGCCGTGCTTCTTGGCTTGCTCGGCCCAGTAGAGCGCTTCGTGCGCGTCATGCGGTGTGCCTTCGCCGCGTGCGTACAGGATGGCGGTGTTCATCATGCACGCTGCGTTGCCGCCCTGAGCAGCCTTGAGAAAATACTGGAAGGCGAAGGTCGCATCCTGCGGAACGCCGGTACCGGTGCTGTACAGCCATGCCAGACGACCCATCGCCAGTACGTTGCCGCGGTTTGCGGCAATCTGGTACCAGCGGACAGCCTCGTCCATGTCCTTTTCCAAGCCGCGGTCGCCTGTCTCGATCAGGCTGGCGATCAGTGCCGCAGCCTCCGGATGGCCGTATTCAGCGGCCTTGCGGTACCAGGTGAGCGCGGTCTGCTGGTTCTTTTCCGCGCCGAAGCCCTTGTCGTGGTAGCACGCCAGATTGAACATAGCAACCGGATCGTTTTGCTCAGCCGCCTTTTTTGTCCATTCAAAGGCATTTTCAGCATTCTTTTCCACGCCCTGTCCGCGCTCATACAGCGAGCCGAGCGCACGCTGCGCCGGTGCGCAGCCGTCCTCCGCAAGAGCCAGCCACTGACCGGCCGCTTCGGCAAAATTGCCTGCCTTATATGCGTCCAGAGCCTGATTGAACGCCTGTTCAATGCTCTGCTGATTTTCCTTGTTCGCTTCCATTGTTTACTCCTCCAGACAGTACCGCCTCCGAAATATGCGGTATGCAGATATCTTATTTTATCACACCGCACGTCGAAAGTCTACGAAAAAGCGAAAGAAATAGCATGGCACAACCATATCTTGACAAAAATGTGAAATGTGTGTGAATGGACTTGCGCTTTGCGCTGAAAAAACGTAAACTGGAAATAGGATTTCTTAAACCAAGGTATAGATTGTAAAACAACGGCACTCTATCAGATAAAAGGAGAATGTCAAATGGGACTTATCAAAGCAGCAGCAGGCGCGGGCGGCGGTGTGCTGGCTGACCAGTGGAAGGAATATTTTTACTGTGATGCGATAAACGCGGACGTGCTCGCGGTCAAGGGCCGCAAAAAGGTCACCAAGCGGTCGAGCAACACCAAGGGTGACGAGGATATCATCACGAGCGGCTCGGTCATCGCGGTGGCGGACGGACAGGCGATGATGATCGTCGATCAGGGCAAGGTCGTGGAAGCCGCGTTCGAGCCGGGCGAGTTCGTCTACGATTCGTCCGCCGAGCCGACTATTTTCGCCGGTTCGTTCGGTGACAGCGTGTGCAAAATGTTCGCCAACATGGCCAAGCGCTTCACGTTCGGCGGAGAAGCGCCGCGCACGCAGCGCGTCTACTATTTCAACACCAAGGAGTTGACCGGCAACAAGTACGGAACCGCGTCTCCGGTGCCGTTCCGCGTGCTCGATGAGCGGGCGGGCATCGACATGGACATTGGTCTGCGGTGCTTCGGCGAGTACAGCTACAAGATTGTCAATCCCATGCTGTTCTATACCAACGTGTGCGGCAACATGGCAGAGGAATACCGGCGGGAAAATCTGGACAGCCAGCTCAAAAGCGAGCTGTTGACCGCGCTGCAACCCGCCTTTGCGCGCATTGGTGCAAACGGTGTGCGCTACTCGGCGCTGCCCGCGCATACGATGGAGATTGCGGACGCGCTCAACGAACAGCTTTCGTCCAAGTGGCGTGAGCTGCGCGGCATCGAGATCGTGTCGTTCGGCGTCAACTCGGTCAAGGCGGACGAGGAGGACGAAAAGACCATCAAGGAAATGCAGCGCGAGGCTGCCTACCGCGATCCGACCCGTGCGGCAGGCTCGCTCGTGCACGCACAGGCCGAGGCAATGAAGTCTGCGGCAGCGAACGCGAACGCCGGTCCGGCGATGGCGTTCATGGGCATGAATATGGCCGGTCAGGCAGGCGGCGCCAGCGTGCAGAATCTGTACGCAATGGGTCAGCAGCAGGCGCAGGCGGCAGGCGAGTGGACGTGCTCGTGCGGACAGACCGGCAACACCGGAAAATTCTGCATGGGCTGCGGCAGGCCCAAGCCCGAGCAGAATAGCTGGAAATGCGTTTGCGGTACGGTCAATACCGGCAAATTCTGTTCCGAGTGCGGAAAACCCCGACCGGAGAATACGACCTGGACGTGCTCATGCGGCGCAGTGAATCAGGGAAAGTTTTGCTCGGAGTGCGGCAAGGCGAAACCAAATATATAAAAATGATAGACGATTCAATGTATATCGTAGGGTGAGGGCAACCCGCCCTACGGATTCACTTCAAAAATAAAAAGTGATGGTGAAGAAATGTCAGACAAAGCAACAAACTACCAATGCCCGTCCTGCACGGGACCGCTGCACTACGACGGCGCCGCGGGACGGCTGCAATGCGACTACTGCGGCTCGTCATTTGACCCGGCAGAGATCGAAAAGCTGTACGCCGAAAAGGAACAGCAGGCCGCTTCTCAGCCGGAGACGGGGAGCGACACCGGCGAATGGCAGTCCTCCGCAGATGAGGACTGGGGCACAGACGCGGACAAGATGCGCGTATACAGCTGTCCGTCCTGCGGTGCGCAGTTGATCTGCGAGGAGACCACGGCGGCGACCTCGTGCCCGTACTGCGGCAACCCGACCGTCATTCCCGAGCAGTTCAGCGGCATTCTCAAGCCGGACTACATACTGCCGTTCACGCTGAGCAAGGAGGATGCGGTTTCCGCGCTCAAGCAGCATTACAAGGGAAAGCTGCTGCTGCCCAAGCTGTTCCGCGATAATAACCATATCGAGGAGCTGCGCGGCATTTATGTGCCGTTCTGGCTGTTCGACGGTGAAGCCGAAGGCAGCGCGAATTACATGGCAACGACCACGCGCGTGTTCCGTCACGGAGACACGGAAATCACCGAGACCAGCTTTTACGAGGTGCAGCGCGCGGGTACGCTGCCGTTCAGCCGTGTTCCGGTGGATGCATCGCGCAAGATGCCGGATGATTATATGGATTCCATCGAGCCGTTTGATTATGCTGGCCTGAAGCCGTTTTCGACCGCCTATCTGCCCGGATTTTTCGCGGATAAGTTCGATGTTTCAATCGAGGAGAGCAGTAGCCGCGCGGACAAACGCTGTCGTCAGTCGCTGTCGGATGCGCTGCAGGGAACCGCGCGAAACGGCCATCCGTATACCTCGGTCATGCCGACCGGCGAGGATATTCACCTCAAACGCACCGGCGTGCATTACGCGCTGCTGCCGGTCTGGATGCTGAATACCCGCTGGAACGGCAAGAATTACATGTTTGCGATGAACGGTCAGACTGGACGCATGGTCGGTGACCTGCCGGTGGACAGAAAGCGGTTCTGGGGTCTGTTTGCCGCCGTTGCCGCGCCCATGACTGCGGTGCTGACGGCGCTGCTGTATTTTCTGTAAGGAGGCGGCGTAGATGAAAAACAAGAGAAAACTGCGCCTGGCTGCGCTCTTAGCCGTGCTTTTGCTGCTGTTTCCGGCCTTTGCGGTTGAGGACGATATAACGGATGAGAGCGACACCTCGACCACCCAGACGGAGGAAACTGACCAGACCGCACCGCTCGGCGGCACGGATTCGATTGACCCGTCGGCAGACAAGCCGCGCGTGTTCGACTATGAAGAGGTGCTGACGCAGGTCCAGATTGACACGCTCGAGGAAAAGACCAGGGCGATCGCGGAGAAGTATGGCATCGGTGTCGGCATCATCACGATTGACGACTACACGCCGTACGGCGATGACGCTTATGATGCGGCGGAGCAGCTCTACAACGAGCTTGATCTGGGTGCGAGCGAGGACGGCGACGGCGTGGCGCTGCTCATCAGTCTGGATGACCGCGATTTTGCGACCTATGTGCATGGCGCGAAAGCCGAGGAGATTTTCAGCGATGCGGTCCTGCAGAATTTGGAGCCGTATTTCCTGGATAATTTCGGAAACGATGACTGGTACGGCGGCTTATCGGACTTCGTTTCCGGCTGTGAGTGGTATCTGCAGCATGTAGCCGAAGGCGGCGAAGCCGGTGTGCCGGTGCATAATGAGGTCGAGATTTCGGACAGTACGCAGGAAGACACAGCGGACGATTCGTTTTCGCTCGGCGGTGCATTCGGTCTGTCGCTGCTCATTTCGTGCGTGGCGGCGCTGATCGTGTGCATGGTGTTCCGCTCGCAGATGAAATCCGTGCGTACGCAGACGACGGCAAATCAGTATGTGGGAAACGGCGGCCTCAATCTGACGCTCAGCCGCGATATTTACCGTTATACCTCGCAGAAGCGGCGGCAGATTCCGCGGAATGACAATAATAACAACCCGACCGGCGGCGGTCACGGCGGAGCCGGATTTTCCGGCAGCGTCAGCCATACCAGCAGCGGCGGACATGGGAGAAGCGGTAAATTCTGAATGAAGAATGGAAAATGGAGAATGAACATAGCTGCATTTTCCGTAAACAAAAAGCAAAAGACAGCCGACAGGCTGTCTTTTTTTATGCAAAAAACGGAGATAATTCCGCAATTTTCGCAATCGTTTTGGATTCCTCCGGGAAGTCCTTCTGCAGCCTTGCGGCACACCGTCTGCAGAAATCCTCATACAACTTGGGATTCTCCCGCATTTGCTGCTTAAAGCCCCAGATATGGGTAAAATATCCGTTCTGCGCACCGCCGAACAGCGCAGGCAGGTCGCTGAGAGCAGCTGCGCGTGCGTGCTTTTTCTCGGCGCACATGGCAAGCAGCCGCTGTTCAGCGAACACCATGTAAGTGAGTGCGTCATCGGCATCCGGTGAGCAGCGCATGAACCGAATGGCGGTGTCCGTGTAGTACCGTCGGAATTCGTCATTGCCGAAATAGGCGAGCGCGGTATTGAACGGCTGCACCGTCCAGTCAAATGAATCAAGCGGGAAGCCTTCGGTTTTGGCGAATGCCGTTTGATCCGGATAGATGGACGGCATAATGTCCTCGCGGTGGATGGCTGCGGCGTCCGGTCCGTCGAGCAGATTACTGATGGATTTCCAGCAGATGAAATCTGTATCAAGCATCACGCACGGCGACGGCACAGCGGAGAGCGCGTACAGCTTGCCGGCCGCCCAGAAGGCTGTGGCGTTTATGTCCTCGGGCATGGTGTCCAACAGGGGATACACGCCGTCATCCCACAAAAAACAAAGCCCGAGCGATTCATAATAACGCTTGGAAGGTGTGTCGCAGATCATGCGGATCGAACCGTTTTCCCTGCGCCACTCGAGCGCGGAAAGCGCGGTCGTGAGCAGTTCAAACGGCTCGATTCGGTATTCCATATGGGGATTGCGGACGAAAAACGGCTTTGTCCAGTTGGAGTGGAACGCCTGCATCAGATCAGCTCCAATCCGTAGCCGCCGACCGGGCACGAGCCGGAACCGAACCGGAACGAACCCGATCCGGAACCGGAATAACTGGTGCGGTAAGAGGTGGTGTACGAGGTCACATACGAGCCGGAGCCTGAGCCGCACGGCACGCAAACGGTCTGTATAACGGTAGTTTCGCCGGATGCGGAGACAGCGGTTTCCTCACCTGCTGTCGAGGGGACAGCGCCGCCCATGATGGGCACCGGCGGGCGTTCGTCATCGGCCGGATACCAGCCCTCCGGGTAGGGGTCCACCGCGAAAACAGGTGCCGGTGCGGCAGACTGTGCCGGCTCGCTTGCTTCGGGTGCGGTCTCGTGAGAGGGTGCTTCTTCGTTTTTTGGCTGGCAATGCCGCGCATAGCTCGCTTCGTCGAACACAACGCCGTCGATCTCGCGGTATTTTTCCGGATTCATTGCCACAATACCGTTCGGCTTGGACATAACACCACACACCTCTCATTCACTAATTATAATTATATATGAAGGGAGCGTAATCCGCAACCGCAAACAAGCAAAATTTTGGCTTTACAATCCGCAGACGGTTTTCGTATAATAGTAGGGAGAAAACAGATACGGTGTTCCGGTCGGTTTATTATGCTGTACCATGTAAAATATTGTAGGGGCGCGCATTGCGCGTCCGTTTTATCCGGTTAGCACAATATCAATTCTGCGGATTGGATTAAACAACTACCGTAAGGCACCCGCCCTACGGTAAAAGTTAGATAAATGTCATTTGTATATAGAATGGGAGAAATTATGGATTTTTTATCGTTAGAGCAGTCGGTTTGGCGCCGGTTGCAGGAAGAAACGCGCCCAATCGCGCTGTACGGCATGGGCGACGGCGCGGACAAAATACTTGCGCAGTTCGAGCGGCTGGGCATTCGTGCGTCTGCGGTGTTCGCGAGTGATGAATTTGCCCGCGGCAACCTGTTCCACGGGTTCTGCGTGCGCAAGCTGTCGGACACGGTGGCGGAGCTTGGCGAGGATATTGTAATCGTGATTGCGTTCGCCAGCCAGAGAGCCGAGGTGCTGCAGCTGATGTATGCGCTCGAGGACAAATACGATGTGGTGGCGCCGGACGTGCCGGTGGTCGAGGGACCGCTGTTCGATGAGGATTTCGTGCGCGCGCATCAGGACGAAATGCAGCGCGCGTATGATCTTCTGGCGGATGATTTGTCGCGTGAGGTTTTCCTCGATACGGTTCGCTTCAAGCTGTCCGGCAAAATGGAATACCTGCGTCACAGCGAATCCGACAAGGATGAGGTGTTTCATAATCTCCTGCGCCCGACTGCAGAGGAGCACTTCTCCGACCTCGGCGCATACAACGGCGACACCATCCGCGAGCTGCTGCACTACACGGACGGCAAGTTTGCGTCCGTTACCGCCCTCGAACCCGATCGCCGCAGCTTTCGCAAGCTGAATGAGTGGGCGAGTGCCAATATCACGGGCAATGTTACGCTCGTGCAGGCAGGCGCGTGGAACGAGGACACGGTCAAATGTTTCACCGATCAGGCAGGCCGCCAGTCCCGCGTAGCGGGGCAGGGCAAAGAGACGCAGATGCGGGCGCTCGACAGCGTGCTGTCCGGCCGCCCGTGCACCTATCTCAAAATGGATGTGGAGGGCGCAGAGCGCGAAGCCATCGCCGGCGCCGAGAAAACTATTCGGCAGTACGCACCCAAGCTGAACATTGCTGCCTATCACCGCAGTGAGGATTTCTTTCAGCTGCCGCTGCTCATCCATACGCTGCAGCCGAGCTACCGGCTGTATCTGCGTCACCATCCTTATGTTCCGGCTTGGGATACGAATTTGTACGCAATATAAAAAACAGTGGAAATCCCGGTCGGGCCGTTGTATAATAAAGATAGATTACGGCAGGGTGTGACCTGCCGGAGAATTTATACATGAAGGAGATCATAACAATGGGCTGTTTTTACTGTGATGAGCACCATGAGGGCCGCGAAGCAATCATGTTTAAGGTTGGCGACATGAAGGCAGGTACCCTGTACCTGTTCAAGGATCAGGCACACAAGGGCCGCTGCGCACTGGCGCTTAAGAGCCATAAGAAGGAGCTGTGCGAGTGCGACGAGCAGGAGCGCAACGATTACTGTGCAGATCTGGCTGCTGCTTCCGGCGCTATTAAGAAGCTGTGGGGCTGCACCAAGATCAACCTCGGTTCGTTCGGCGACAGCAATCCGCACCTGCATTTCCACATCGTACCGAAGTACGAGGGCGGCTTTGAGTTCGGCGGCAGCTTTGCCATCACCAATCCGGAGCCGGTTATCCTGAAGGACGAGGAGTACAAGGAAATGATCGAGGCTCTCCAGAAGGAGCTTGGCCTTTAATCCTTTGGCTACATAAGTCACAAACAGCATCGAACTTTACGGTTCGGTGCTGTTTTTTATACCTAGAGTTTAAGATTTGTTGTTTCAGGTATCGCGCGGCAGCGCGCATGAAATAGCATTTGCTCTGCAAATGCTCAAAAAGGGGGAGCATGTATCACCCTTTTTGAACTTCTGGAGGGAGAAAGTTTCTGTATAGGAACTTTCGGACGACTTTGGAACGGCCCACGGTCCGTTCCTGCTTGTCGGCGAAACTGTAGTTTCGCGACAGCCGACGGTTCGATGCTGTTTTTTGTCTTATATGATACTTGCGCGCTGCGGGAACGTGCGGTATAATGTACAGTGATTTCGTATTGTATAAACAAAGGAGCAATGCTATGAAACGCTATTTTGCAGCGGCGATGCTGCTGCTTGCGCTGTCCGGCTGCGGCTCAAGCGGCAGCAGTGCACAGCTTTATACTACCACCGAGGACTTTTTTGCGATGGACACCTATATGTCGGTCGATGTGTCGAGCGAAAAGAGCGAAAGCGCGGCAGAGGACATGGCGATTAAGATCGAGCAGCGCGTCAATCAGCTGGACGCGGCGCTCTCGCGCACGCAGCAGGCGGGCGATCTCTACAAGCTGAACCGCGCGAACGGTCAGCCGACCGAGGTGAGCGATGACACCTACACCGCGCTTGAGAAAGCACTCGAGTACGCCGAGATGACAAACGGTGCGTTTGACCCGACGATGGCGCCGCTGACCGACCTCTGGGGCATCGGCACGGACAACGCGCGTGTGCCCGCGCAGAGTGAGATTGATGAAGCGCTGACGCATGTCGGCTATCAGAACGTCAAGCTGCTCGGCAACAATCAGGTGCAGCTGTTGAACGGCGCACAGGTCGATCTGGGCGGCATCGGCAAGGGCTACGCAGGCGACATCGTGCACGAAATGGTGGAGAGCGACACCTCGGATCAGTGGCATGTTCTGGCGCGGCTGAGCGGCAATGTCGAGATGTACGGCGGCAAAACCGCAGACAGCGGCACGGACAACTGGAACATCGGCATTGCCGATCCGGACGACAACACGGACTCGATTGCGGTGGTATCGCTGCGTGACGGCTCGGTTGTTACCTCGGGCGATTACGAGCGCTTTTTTGAGCAGGACGGCAAACGCTACCACCACATTTTTGACCCCGCAACAGGGTATCCGGCGGACAGCGGCCTGCGCGGCGTGACCGTCATTGATCCCTGCTCGACCAAGGCGGATGCGCTGACAACGGCGCTGTTCGTCATGGGTCTGGATAAGGGCATGAAATTCTGCGAGGAGAACGAGATTGCGGCCGTGTTCATCACCTCGGACAAACAGGTGTACACCACATCCAAGACAGGGGACTACGCGTTTGAGTTCCTCGGCGAGAAAAAAGGATACGCTTATGCGGAATAAGCTGAAATTCGGTGATTTCGTCATCATCGGCGTGGTTCTGGTGATGGCAGGCGCACTGGCGGCAGCGCTGGCGTTCCACAGCTCCGGCGACAAGCTGTACGCCGAGGTCTGGCAGAACGATACGCTCATCGAGCGGGTGCAGCTGACCGATGCGACCGACCGCACGATCAAGCTGGACGGCAACACCATTGTGCTCTCGGGCAAAACGGCGAAAATAGCGGACGCGGACTGTCGGGATCAGGTGTGCGTGCGCACCGGTACACTTACCCATGCCGGACAGGCGGCGGTCTGTCTGCCGCACCGCGTGGTGCTCAAGCTGGTCGGCGTGAATGACAGCGGCATCGACGCTGTGGTATCGTAAGGGGTGCAGCACATGAAAAATGCAAAACGATTGACACTCTGCGGCATGCTGGCGGCGGTGGCTGTCGTGCTCTCACTGGTTGAGCGCATGTTCCCGCTGGATGCCATCGTGCCCGTGCCCGGCGTCAAATTAGGACTGGCGAACGTGGTGACGCTGTTTGCGCTCACGCGGCTGAGCGCGAGA
Source organism: Butyricicoccus sp. OF27-2pH9A (assembly GCF_027693185.1). NCBI lineage: Bacteria > Bacillati > Bacillota > Clostridia > Eubacteriales > Butyricicoccaceae > Butyricicoccus > Butyricicoccus sp. OF27-2pH9A. The sequence continues at coordinate 33,956 of NZ_JAQEXK010000001.1, read as the reverse complement.
GACGCATTCGCCATCGTGGTAACGCGTGTTGCCATTTCCTCGCTGCTGATGGGCAGCGTGTCGGCGTTCCTGTTTTCACTGTTCGGCGGTCTGCTGTCGCTCATCGTGATGGGAATCCTGCTCAAGGCCGAAGGCAGATTCTGCTCGCTGTTCGGCGTGAGCGTGGGCGGCGCCGCGGCGCATAATATCGGGCAGATGGCAGCGGCTGTGATCTGGCTGAAAAACTGGGCTGTGATCGCATATTTGCCGTTCCTGCTCGTGATGAGCGTGCCGCTCGGACTGGTGACGGGGCTGACCTGCTCGGTCGTATTACATCACCTTAAAAAAATTGATTTCGGTGCATAAATTTGAAAAAGCAGCCTCATACTAACGAAAACAGATTAGGAGGGACTGCTATGAAAAAGCTGATCGCCCTGCTGGCGGCGCTGACGATGCTGTTCGTCTGCGGCTGCGGCAACAACAGCAAGGATAACGGCAAAGACAACGGCAATGGCACCAACAATGGCACCAACAATGGCACCAACAACACTGTTGATGAGCGGCACGACACCAACACGAATACCGTCGGTGATGATGTTCGTGACAGCGTGGACGATGCAGGCAACGCCGTCGGAGACGCGATGGATGAGGCAGGCAATGCCATCCGCGACGGCGCAGACGCCGTGACCGGAGATAACAATAACGCGGCGAAGCAGCCGAATACGGCGAACGGTACGAATGCTCCGGCGGAGAATCCGTAAAAACAGAAACGGCATGGCGTAAGCTGTGCCGTTTTTCTTTGTTTCTTCTGCACCGACTCACTGGGGCACACGAGTTGCGTCAGCAATACGCTCTGTCCGGGCGGCAGTTTTTTCAGCACCGGCTGAGCGGGGCACTTGAACCGCGCAGGCGGTTCACCCTGTCCGGGCGGGAGTTTTTTCGCTGAACCTCAGCGGGGAGTGCGCCTACCCGGCGGGGGCACAAGAGGGTAGACACCTGCGGTTTCCACCCTCTTGTGAATCACCCCTTTCCCTTGGATAGTCTGGCGCAGATTGCCAACATGTGACCGCTGCGAAAAGGGGAACGGCAGTCGGGTTACCGTTGCGTTTGTTTCGCAAAATATTCGCAGTTCACAGACAGCGTACTGCTACACAGACCAGAAAACCTCCGCTGGGCGCGGCATAGCAGTGCCGCGCAACTCTTTAACACGTTATACCGCACGGCACCTACGAATTAAGCGTTTGGTACAATTTATCTTCGCAGGCCCTGTCTATTATAACGTGCTGACGACTTGCGCGACACTGTTATGTCGCGCCTGCGTAGAGTAAACCGCCTGTGTAGCAGTACGGTCGCCGACACTGCGAATAGGCTGCTCAAGAGGACGGACTACGAAGGTAGTTCGTCCGCAGCAGAGAAAAAATCCTCTGCCGTTCCCCGTGTTTCGCAGCGGTCACATGTCGGCAATCTGCGCCAGGCTATCTAAGGGAAAGGGGAGATTCACAAGAGGGCGGAAACCGCAGGTGTCTGTCCTCTTGTGCGCCCGCGCGGTGTTAGCGCAATTTCCGTTCGCTTCGCAAGCGGCAAAACAAGCGATTAAAACTGGCTTTATATCTTGCGTACAAGGCTGCATTGTGCTAAAATAATACTATTATGGGAAAAACACTCGTGGAGCGCACAAACCGCGTCTCCGCGCAGTCTAACGAGTTGGAGTGAGAAATAAATGGATTACAACCGTTTGGCGGAACTGCTGTTTCCGCATATCAATACCACGCCGGAGGAGATGGAGGCTCGCTATCCCAAGCGCGAGCTGCCCGAGGGCGCAAAGGTAACCCGTATGGGCCCAAGCCCGACCGGCTTCATGCACCTCGGCAACCTGTACGGCGCACTGGTGGATGAGCGCCTGGCGCACCAGTCCAAGGGCGTATTTTATCTGCGTATTGAGGACACCGACCGCAAGCGTGAGGTAGAGGGCGGCGTGCAGATGATCATCGACGCGTTCAAGTCGTTCGGCCTGCCGTTCGACGAGGGTGCAACGACTGATGGTGAGACCGGCATCTACGGTCCGTACCGCCAGAGCCAGCGTGCCGAGATCTACCAGACCTTCGTCAAGTCTCTTGTGCAGCGCGGCATGGCGTACCCGTGCTTCTGCACCGAGGAGGAGCTCTCCGCCGCACACGAGCAGCAGGAGAAGAACAAGGAGAACTTCGGCTACTACGGCAAGTACGCCGTATGGCGCGACCGTCCGATGGAGGACATCGAGGCAGAGCTTGCCAAGGGCACGCCGTATGTTGTCCGTTTCCGCTCGGAGGGCAGCATTGAGCACAAGATCCGCCACGAGGATCTCGTAAAGGGCAAGATGGAAGTCACCGAGAACGATCAGGACGTGGTTATCCTCAAGTCCGACGGCATCCCGACCTACCACTTTGCACACGTTGTGGACGACCATCTGATGGGCACGACCGTCGTTGTCCGCGGCGAGGAGTGGCTGGCAACCCTGCCGGTACACCTGCAGCTGTTCCGCGCGATGGGCTGGAAGGCGCCGAAGTACGCACACACCGCCCAGCTGATGAAGATCGACCCGGAGACCGGCGGCAAGCGCAAGCTGTCCAAGCGCAAGGACCCGGAACTGGCGCTGACGTTCTACGCGCAGGAGGGCTATCCGGTACCGGCGGTTCTCGAGTACCTGATGACGCTCCTCAACTCCAACTTCGAGGAGTGGCGCCGCGCAAATCCGGACCTGCCGATGAACGATTTCCAGTTCACCACCAAGAAGATGAGCGGCTCGGGTGCGCTGTTTGATATCGAAAAGCTGCGTGACGTTTCCAAGAATGTTATCTCGCGCATGACGGCAGAGCAGGTTTATGACTTTGTTGCCGAGTGGTCCGCTGTTAACGACAAGGAATTTAACGCACTGCTGACCCGTGACCCGGCATTCTCCAAGGCGTACCTTGCTATCGGCCGCGGCGGCAAGAAACCGCGCAAGGATCTCGCACTGTGGTCGGATGCCAAGGGCTATATGGACTTCATGTTCGACGAGCTGTTCCAGCCGGATTACACCATGCCGGAGCGCGTTTCCGCCGAGGATGCAAAGGCGATCCTGTCCGATTTTGCCGGTATGTTCGATGAGAACGATACGCCGGATGCGTTCTTCGACAAGATGAAGCAGATCGCTTCTGCACACGGCTACGCTGCCGACACCAAGGCCTATAAGGCTGACCCGTCCGCCTATAAGGGCGCCGTCGGTGATGTGTCCATGGTTGTCCGCGTAGCAGTGGCGGGCCGTCAGAACGCACCGGACCTCCAGACCGTAATGGGTATTCTGGGTAAGGATAAGGTGCTTGAGAGACTTGATAAGTGCGCGAAAATGCTCTGATAATTAGGAATTAGGAATGAGAAATGAGTAATTACGGCGTTGCCGCGCCGGAAGCAAAGGCGATGGTGCAGCAGCACCCCTATAATTACTGATTGCTAACTACTAATTACTAATTCGATAAAAGGGGAATATCACTATGATGGAAAACGTAAATAACTTTCTGACCGAAATTATTGATGAGGACATTGCGAACGGTCTTTCCGAGCGCATCCACACCCGCTTTCCGCCGGAGCCGAACGGTTATCTGCACATCGGCTCGGCAAAGGCCATCTTCATCAACTGGTCTATCGCGAAAAAATACAACGGCCTGTTCAATCTGCGCTATGACGACACCAACCCGGTCAAGGAGGATACCGAGTATGTAGACTCCATCTGGGAGGATATCAAGTGGCTGACCGGCGAGGAGCCGAGCGGCGGTGTGTATTACGGCTCGGACTACTTCGAGACCTGCTTTAACTGCGCGGTACAGCTGATCAAGGACGGCAAGGCGTATGTTGACGATCTGACGCAGGAGGAAATGCGCCAGTACCGCGGCTCTCTGACCGAGCCGGGCAAGCCGAGCCCGTACCGCGACCGTTCGGTTGAGGAAAACCTGCAGCTGTTTCAGGACATGCGCGACGGCAAGTTTGCCGACGGCTCCAAGACGCTGCGTGCAAAGATCGACATGGCCAGCCCGAACATGAACCTGCGCGACCCGGCGATTTATCGTATCGTGCGTGCACACCATCACCGTCAGGGCGATAAGTGGTGCATCTATCCGCTGTACGACTTTGCACACCCGATTCAGGACGCACTCGAGGGCATCACGCACTCCATGTGCTCCATTGAGTTCGAGAACCACCGTCCGCTGTACGAGTGGGTGGTTGATAACTGCCCGCTGCCGCATCATCCCAAGCAGCGCGAGTTTGCCCGCCTGAACGTAACGCACACCGTTATGTCCAAGCGTTACCTGCGCCAGCTGGTATTTGAAAAGCACGTTGAGGGCTGGGACGACCCGCGTATGCCTACGCTGTGTGCGCTGCGCCGCCGCGGCTACACGCCGAGCGCCATCCTCGATTTTGTGCAGCGCGCCGGCATTGCAAAGGCCAATTCGCTGGTTGACATCAAGCTGCTCGAGCACTGCATCCGCGAGGAGCTGAACGAGACCGCACTGCGCCGCATGGCAGTCACCGAGCCGATCAAGCTCACCATCACCAACTACCCGGAGGACAAGTGCGAGGAGTTCGAAGTGCCGAACAACCCGCGCAATGAGGAAGCTGGCACGCGCAAGGTTCCGTTCACCCGTGAGCTGTATATTGAAAAGAGCGATTTCGCGGAGGTTCCGCCTCCGAAGTTCCAGCGCCTCAAGCCGGACGGCGAGGTTCGTCTGATGGGCGCGTATATCGTCAAGTGCAACGAGATCATCAAGGACGAGAACGGCGAGATCGTGGAGCTCCGCTGCACGGCTGACCTCGAAACCGGCAACGGTATGCCGGCGGACGGCCGCAAGGTCAAGGGCACGATCCACTGGGTATCCGCTGAGCACGCCATTGATGCGGATTTGTACCTGTATGACAACCTGTTCACCCTCGAGAACGTTAACGACGTACCGGAGGGCACGGATTATCTGGATTACCTCAATCCGGATTCGCTCAAAAAGCTGACCGGCTGCAAGCTCGAGCCGTCGCTGGCGGATGCCAAGGAAGGCGAGCGCTTCCAGTTCGTCCGCATGGGCTACTACTGCAAGGACCGCGAGAGCGGCCGCTTCAACCGCATCGTAACCCTCAAGGACGGCTTTGCAAAAACGCTGAAAAAGTAAGGCTGTATAAGAAAAAGCTCTCTGAACAAAGTTCAGAGAGCTTTTTTGTTTTGCAGTTAAGGGTTAAACTGCTCTGCCCTACGAAAACAGAAAACCTGAGTGTAAATTCGTTACAGAATTGTGCTTTCTGCGACCGCATCCGGCGCCAGAATCTTCACGAAGAACTCTAGCCGCCGGAGTGCGTTCTCGATAACCGCCTTATCGGTATCCGGCGTGCCGAACACAGGATGGAACACATGGCGGCTGTCCGGATGGATGCAGGTGCGGTTGTCCGCGCCCGCGATCATGCTGAAAATGACGTCCGTGCCGTCACGGCCGCAGATGTCGTTGGGATAGGTGTGTGTGCTTGCAGCGCGCATACCCGGAAACGGCAGCTTCTCACTTGGCGTGAAGATGGTGAGCGGGCCGTCCATACGGTCGATGTCATGCGTGCCGGACAGCACGAACGTTGTCAGCTCCAGCAGAAAGGGAACACCCATCACCGGGTCATCCTCGGGGAACGGACGGCCCTTGAACAGCACGGATTCAAACTGCTGCATGACAGGATAGGTTTTTTTGAACTTCTTAAAGAACCGGAAGTACGGGTTTTCACCGAAAACGGCCTTGCGGTCGTAATCCGTGTACTTTTCGTGCAGCTGGTCGAGCTCGGCATGAACGAGGTCGTAAAATTCCTTTGCGTTCCACTGGGAACGGTCAGGGTAGGTGACTTCGAGGATGCCCAGCGGGATATTGCGCGCGGAAAAGGTCGGATCCTTGATGATTTCAAACATAGGAACACCTCGATTTATTAAGCGGGTTCGTAGGAACTGTGATAATCGGCAGCGGCTTCGCCGGTCAGCACATCGTAGTAGTACCACTGCGATTTATCCGCGCTGGTGAAGAAATACACGCCGAGGGGGTGCTCTGCGGTATCGCTGGTCAGCCGACCGACATATTCGCCGCTTGCACCGCCAGCCGCTTGTCCGGTGCGGATGATTTCGTCAACGGATACCGGATGCAGCACGGCGATCATGCCGAACTGCGCGATGGCGTAGGACAGGTACAGCAGGAAGATGGTATAGGCGGACTGCCGCAGCGAAGCCTCCTGCAGAGGGTGGTTCGTGCACTTGCCGATCAGCAGGCCGATGAAGGACAGCACGATCAGCGCCGCAATCCACCAGAAGCTGATCTCATACAGCGGGTTCATGCCGGACAGCAGGGCAATAAACAGCATTAGCGCCACGAGAAAGATGAGCAGCGCCTGTGCCCAGCGGCTGTGGTCCCTGCCGTCGGGATTACTGGGTCTGCTGTTCATAAAAATGTTGAAGATGAGCGCAACCGGCGCGAACACCCACAGATAGGTGGGGAAGCCGCCGACGGCACCGTCATACACGGTGTTCCAATGCATGGCGAGCAGGCACACGCCCACCCAGACGATGACCGAAGATACGAGCAGCAGCAGATTTTTCTTGGATTGAAAAAGATTCATACAGGAAATTCCTCTTAAAAGCAAACGGGCAGAGCCTTGCGGCTCTACCCGTTTTGATTACGCACCGCAAGGCACGCTCTGTTCAGTTAAACCGAAAAGATTAAGCCTCAGCCTTGATCTTCTTCAGGTTAGCGAAGCGCGGCAGACCGGATACCTTCGGGCCAACGTTCTCGCCGTTGATGAGCGGCAGAGCGTAGTCAACGAACTCCTGGGTTACGCCGTTGCCTTCCTCGTTGATCCACTCACGCGGAACCTTCTTCTCGGTGTTAGCAACCTCGGAGAGCGGCAGCAGCTCGATCTCGCACTTGTAGCCGTTCTCGTCACGGGTGCACTTGAAGCCCGGCATGTAGTCGGTCTTGCCTGCAACTGCGTTCTCAACAGCAGCCTTGCCGGACATATAGGACTCGTCAACGTCGGTCTTGGAAGCGCAGTGAGCAGCGCAGCGCTGCAGCAGGCTCAGCTCGATGCCGCGAACCTTGCAGCCCAGCTCGTTCTTAACGGTGTCAGCCAGCATGGAAGCCAGACCGCCGAGCTGTGCATGGCCGAAGCCGTCGGTAGCAGAGGTCTTAGCCTCGGATACGAAGGAGCCGTCAGCGTAGTGGATACCCTCGGAAACAGCTACCAGGCAGTTGCCCTTCTCGTCGTAGATGCGCTTTACGTCAGCCAGGAACTTCTTCATGTCGAAGTCGGTCTCCGGCAGGTAAACCAGATCCGGACCTGCGCCCATAGCGGTAGCCAGACCGGCAGCACCGGCCAGCCAGCCAGCGTGACGGCCCATGATCTCTACGATGCAGACCATGCCGGTGTCGTATACGCGAGCGTCCTGATAGATCTCCATGCAGGAAGTAGCGATATACTTAGCAGCGGAAGCAAAGCCCGGGCAGTGGTCGGTGCCGAACAGGTCATTGTCGATGGTCTTCGGAATGCCCATTACGCGGCACTCGTAGCCGGACTTCATCATATACTTGGAAACCTTGTTGCAGGTATCCATGGAGTCGTTGCCGCCGTTGTAGAAGAAGTAACGGATGTCGTACTTCTTGAAGATCTCGAGGATGCGCTTGTAATCGGTGTCATCAACATCCGGATCAGCCAGCTTGTAGCGGCAGGAGCCCAGTGCAGAGGACGGGGTGTAGCGCAGAAGAGCCAGCTCGTCGCGGTCTTCCTTGTCGATATCATACAGGTCGTCGTTCAGCAGGCCCTTGATGCCGTGTGCCATGCCGAATACGCGGGTGATGGACGGATTGTCCAGTGCTGCCTCCAGCGCACCCAGAACAGAAGAGTTGATTACGGAAGTCGGGCCGCCCGACTGACCGATGACGCAAGCGCCTTTCAGTTCACTCATTGATAAAACCTCCTAAGCAAATTAAAACGCAGAGCAGTGCCGTGCATTTTCTTACTCATAAAGAGTACCATATAATATGAAAAAAATCAATGAAAATCCTGCGTTTTCGGCAGGTTTGGCAATTTTGGCAAACATGCCGCAGGAATTCGACGAAAAAATGACAGGATTTTTTTGATATGGACTTGATTTTAGTATGCTTAACTGATAAAATAAAAGCAGAATTTTTAAGATTCAGTTTTTATCAGAAAGGAAGTATTCCCATGCCTTTAGTTACTACTACTGAGATGTTCAAGAAGGCTTACGACGGCGGCTACGCTGTTGGCGCTTTCAACGTGAACAACATGGAGATCGTTCAGGGTATCACCGAGGCTTGCCAGGAGCAGCACGCTCCGGTAGTCCTGCAGGTATCCAAGGGCGCACGCGCTTACGCAAACCACACCTACCTCGTTAAGATGGTAGAGGCTGCTGTTCTGGAGTGCCCGGACATTCCGATCGCTCTGCACCTGGACCACGGCCCGGACTTCGAGACCTGCAAGGCCTGCATCGACGGCGGCTTCACCTCCGTTATGATCGACTGCTCCTCCCGTCCGTTCGACGAGAACGTTGAGGAGACCAAGAAGGTTGTAGAGTACGCTCACGCTCACGGCGTTGTTGTTGAGGCTGAGCTCGGCACCCTGGCTGGCGTAGAGGACGACGTAAAGGTTTCCGCTGAGGATTCCTCCTACACCCATCCGGAAGAGGTTGAGGAGTTCGTAACCCGCACCGGCTGTGACTCCCTGGCTATCGCAATCGGCACCTCCCACGGCGCTTACAAGTTCACCCCGGAGCAGTGCACCCGCAACGAGCAGGGCATTCTGGTTCCGCCTCCGCTGCGTTTCGACGTACTCGAGGAAGTTTCCAAGCGTCTGCCGGGCTTCCCGATCGTACTGCACGGTTCCTCTTCCGTACCGCGTGAGTTTGTTGACAAGATCAACAAGTTCGGCGGCAAGATGCCGGATGCAATCGGCATTCCGGAGGAAGAGCTGCGTCACGCTGCACAGCTGTCCGTCTGCAAGATCAATATCGACTCCGATATTCGTCTGGCTATCACCGCTTCTATCCGCGAGCACTTCGCTGAGCATCCGGATCACTTCGACCCGCGCCAGTACCTGAAGCCGGCTCGTCAGGCTGTCAAGGACATGGTTACCCACAAGCTGATCAATGTTCTGGGCTGCAACGGCAAGGCATAAGATCATTTTCTGATCGAAACCAAAGAACCTCGGAATCCTGTTCCGGGGTTCTTTTTTCGTCTTGCGATGGGGAATAGAACGGATACCATATATAGTGTATCTGTTTTTTGCGGGAGAAATTACCACGGAGAAAATAAAGGAGAAACTTTGTGGAATTTGTCGCGCTTTTCTGATAATTTTTTCGAGTCAAGAGGAAAAGTTTAGAGAATGCTCCAATAAAAATAGTGCTTTTCTTGCAAATGTGCCAAAAAGAATTTAGCGCCTTGACAGGGCGGTGTTTCGGCGGTAGAATATATAAGCAAGAGATAAGCAGACACAAGATGTTGTGCGATATTGAATGCACCACTACATAATTTAGTAAATAACCAAGAAATCGCCGTTAGGCGGTTTTTGTATGAGAGAGGGATTTTTCTTTATGATTCAGCAGATCGTCAAGCGGGACGGGCGCATGGCTCCCTTTGAGATCGACAAGATCACAAATGCAATTTTCGGCGCAGCACAGGCCTCCGGCGGCCAGGATCACGATATGGCGCAGGAGCTGGCAGAGCAGGTCGAAAAAACGCTGGAGGAGACTGCTGGAACCGAAACTCCCACCGTTGAACAGGTGCAGGACACTGTTGAGAAGGTTCTGATCGAAAGCGGACATGCCCGCACGGCCAAGAAGTACATCCTGTACCGCAACGAGCGCACCCGCGTGCGTGAGATGAACACCCGTCTGATGAAGGTGTACGAGGATCTGACGTTCAAGTCCTCGCTCGAGAACGACGTCAAGCGAGAGAACGCCAATATCGACGGTGATACCGCGATGGGCACCATGCTCAAGTACGGCTCTGAGGGCGCCAAGCAGTTCTACGAGATGTTCATCCTCGATCCGGCGCACGCCAAGGCACACCGCGAGGGTGATATCCACATCCACGATCTGGATTTTCTGACGCTGACCACCACCTGCTGTCAGATTGACCTGCTGAAGCTGTTCCGCGACGGTTTTTCCACCGGTCACGGCTTCCTGCGCGAGCCGAACGACATCCGTTCGTACTCAGCGCTGGCGTGCATCGCCATCCAGTCCAACCAGAATGACCAGCACGGCGGTCAGAGCGTGCCGAACTTCGATTACTCGATGGCGCCGGGTGTGCGCAAGACCTTCCGCAAGCTGTTCCGCGACAATCTCGCCAAGGCCCTCGAGGTGTTCGGTGAGGACGACAACAACGAGGTCGATGCGCGTGCGCTGACCGAGCGTGTTGAGCAGGAGACCGGCAAGTGGGCTTGTCTGGCAGGCGGCAACGGCTACGACGAAGCGATGGCTAAGGCACTTTCCGAGACGCTTGACGAAAAGACGGTTGCAAAGTGCATGAAGTTTGCCCGCAAGTACGCGGATAAGGAGACCCGCAAGGGCACCTATCAGGCGATGGAAGCGCTGGTTCACAATCTGAACACTATGCACTCGCGTGCAGGTGCACAGATTCCGTTCTCGTCGCTCAACTACGGCACGGATACCTCTCCGGAGGGCCGCCTGGTCATGGAGCAGCTGCTGCTCGCGACCGAGGCCGGTCTGGGCAACGGTGAGACCCCGATTTTCCCGATCCATATTTTCAAGGTCAAGGAGGGCGTCAACTACAACGAGGGCGACCCGAACTACGACCTGTTCAAGCTGGCGTGCCGCGTTTCCGCGAAGCGTATGTTCCCGAATTTCTCGTTCATCGATGCGCCGTTTAACCTGCAGTATTACAAGCCGGGTCATCCGGAGACCGAGGTCGGCTATATGGGCTGCCGCACGCGTGTTATGTCCAATGTGTGCGATCCGACCCGTGAGATCACCTACGGCCGCGGCAACCTGTCGTTCACGTCGGTCAACTTGCCGCGCATCGCAATCCGCAGCCACGGCGATCTGGACTGGTTCTTCGAGGACCTCGACCGCAAGATCGACCTCGTAATCGACCAGCTACTCGATCGTTTCCGCATCCAGTGCGGCAAGCGCGTGCGCAACTACCCGTTCCTGATGGGCGAGGGCGTATGGCTGGATTCCGAAAAGCTGGGTCCGGATGACGAGGTTGGCGAGGTGCTTAAGCACGGAACGCTGACGCTCGGCTTCATCGGTCTGGCAGAGTGCCTCAAGGCACTCATCGGCGTACACCACGGCGAGAGCGACGAGGCGCAGAACCTTGGTCTTGAGATCATTGGTCACATGCGTCAGCGCATGGATGAGGCAACCGAGAAATACCACCTCAACTTCTCGCTGATCGCTACCCCGGCAGAGGGTCTGTCCGGCCGGTTTGTCAAGATCGACCGTGAGAAATACGGAATGATTCCCGGCGTTACCGACCGCGATTACTACACCAACTCCTTCCATGTGCCGGTTTACTATCCGATTTCGGCATTTGAGAAGATCGCCCGCGAGGCGCCGTATCACGAGCTGACCAACGGCGGCCACATCAGCTACATTGAGCTGGACGGCGACCCGACGCAGAACCTCGAAGCGTTTGAGGCTGTCGTTCGCGCGATGAAGGAAGCCGGCATCGGCTACGGCGCGATCAACCACCCGATCGACCGCGATCCGGTCTGCGGCTATACCGGCATTATCGGCGAAGTATGTCCGCGCTGCGGCCGCCGAGAGGGCGAAGGCGTTCCGCTGTCCAAGCTGCAGAAGCTGGGACTGTATAAAAATTACAACAGCACTACGATCGGCTATCACGGCGACCCTGCCGAAGAAGCCGACCGTCAGCCGAATACATTGAAAATCGTCAAAAAGTGACAGGAAAGGAAGAATTCTATCATGGAAACTAAGAATATCGCTGCACAGGAGCCGATGATTGGTGAAGGTGTAGGCTTTGAACGTATCCGCCGCATTACGGGTTATCTGGTAGGCACGCTCGACCGTTTCAACAACGGCAAGCGCGCGGAGGAGCATGACCGCGTAAAGCACAGCGTTCCGAGCTGCTGCTCCATGCGTCAGGAGCATACCGCCTGATGGAAGGTAAAATTCGCATTGCAGGTACAGTCGGGGAGTCCATTGTGGACGGCCCCGGCTTCCGCTATACGCTGTTTGTGCAGGGCTGTCCGCATGGCTGTCCGGGCTGCCACAATCCGCAGACGCACGACTTTGAGGGCGGGCAGGATATTGAGCTGGACACGCTGCTGAAGGATATGTGCCGCAATCCGTTCATCAAGGGTGTGACGTTCTCGGGTGGCGAGCCTTTTTGTAAGGCGGAGCCGCTGTATTATCTTGCGGTAGAGCTGAAGCGCAAGGGCAAGCACCTGATGGCGTACTCGGGCTACACGTTTGAGCAGCTGTTGGAGCTGAGCGATCCGTTTGTGAAAAAGCTGCTCGGGCAACTGGATTTACTGGTAGACGGGCCGTTTCTCATGGAGGAGAAGAACATCGAGCTGCGGTTTCGCGGCAGCGCGAACCAGCGGGTGTTGGATGTACCGAAGTCGCTGGAGGCGAATGAGGCTGTCTGGGCGGAGCAGTATCGGTGAGACTGGTCGCTTGCGAAGCGAGCGGAATCTGCGCTGACGCCGCGCGGGCGCACAAGGATAGACACCAAGGTTTTCAACCTTGTGAATCTCGTTTCCGTTATTCCTAATCTGGCGCAGACCGGAGACCGGCGACCGCTTCGAAATAAGGCGTTTGCACGTTGCTACGGACAGCACCTGCGAATTTCACTTATTGACGGATTTTACCGTATAAACCGTCTGCACTGATTTATAAACAACGCGATTGACACGAAAATGACAACAAAAAGCACCGAAACTTACGTTTCGGTGCTCTTTTCATCTTCCGACAGTTCATTTTCTGATTTTGCCTTCTCCGCGAGGTGCGGATTCCGGACCACACACCGTACACACGGTGCGGTCTTGCCGAAAGCGATATGGCTGACCTTTTCGGTCGGCTGCATACGGCAGGCAACGGCAGTATGCAGTCCCGCGAGATCATCCTTCTGCACGAAGGCGCTGACCTCGTCGGCGTGCATGGACTCAAACGCATACAGCAGGCATGCGGCGATGCACTCGCGGCCGACGCCGATGCCGCGCAGCTCATGCCGGACGATGCAGTTCGCGGTCAGCACGCGTTCCGCGCCGACCTGCTCGTAAGTCAGGCCGCACAGAGCCGCGGGAACGCCGGTCGGCTTATCAAGTGCGAGCAGCCAGCCGCAGCCTTCGGTCTGATAGCGGCGCAGCGTATCCACCAGCCAGTCCAATGTCTGCTCGTAGGAGAGTGCGCCGCCGAGCGTCTGCATGGTCTCCTCGCTGCGCAGGAGCGGCGTCAGCAGGTCGAGGTCGTCCGCACTCAGCTCGCGGTAGTCCATGCGGCTGGAGTTTAGTTCGTAAAATTGCATAGGTTCAATTTTCTCCCAACAAAACGGTGCGGCTTTTATAGCAATCCAAACAAATACTGCAACAAGTGCGCGCATACAGCACGCGCATAGCAGCGTCGCTTTCACTTGCTATGCGTCAGCATAGCTGCGTAAAATCTCCTTGCTATTCACGCGCTGTATGCGCTACTTTTGTCGCATTATCTATTCGGATTGCTATAAGCCGCACCGCAAAAGTGTCCTTAAAAGTGTCTCTATCTGTTTCGATACCAGAATACAAATTTACGCACCAGTACGCCCAGCGTTAAGCCGACCAGCGAGGGAACAAGCCCGTAAAACAGGCTTTGCATCTCGGTCGAGCGGAACGTGGCAAACGGCAGAACAATCGTCCACAGGCCGACGAACACGGGCATCAGACCGTACCACGGCAGAGCGCGGTATGCCGCCCGAAACGTGCACAGCAACGCCGAAAACGGCAGGATCAGCCAGAAGCCGAGCAGCCAGTACCCCATTTCGTTGCCGTACAGCAGACCGGGGATCAGCCCGACCGCCGTCACAAGACCATAGCAAAGGAAAAAATTCCAGTATGGAGAAAAGCGTTTGATGCCATCAAATGTCATACGGTTCACCCTCCTCTGCAGGAACGGTCGGTGTGAAATTGTACTGCAGATACCGAAAATTCAGCGGTATATTGCTTACTTGGTGCCGAAGATACGGTCGCCGGCGTCACCCAGACCCGGAACGATATAGCCGTGGTCGTTCAGCTTCTCGTCGATACCGGCAACGAAGATCTCAACGTCCGGATGTGCCTTCTGAACAGCGGCAACGCCTTCCGGAGCAGCGATGAGGTTCATCAGCTTAATGTGCTTTACGCCGCGGCGCTTGAGGCCGTCGATCGCAGCGATAGCGGAACCGCCGGTAGCCAGCATCGGGTCGAGCAGCAGTACGTCGCGCTCCTCGATGTCATTCGGCAGCTTGCAGTAATACTCGATCGGCTGCAGGGTTTCCGGGTTGCGGTACAGACCGATGTGGCCGACCTTAGCTGCCGGAATCATCTCCAGAATGCCCTCAACCATGCCCAGACCTGCACGCAGGATCGGCACGAGCGCAATCTTCTTGCCGGAAATAACCTGTACGCGCGCATCAGAGACCGGAGTCTCGATGGTGATCTCCTTGAGCGGCAGATCGCGGGTAGCCTCGTAGCACATCAGCATTGCAATCTCAGCAGCAGCCTCGCGGAACTCCTTAACGCCGGTGGTCTTGTCGCGCATCAGCGCCAGCTTGTGCTTGATAAGCGGGTGGTCCATTTCATGTACGGTTGCCATAATAAAAATCTCCTTTATCCTAAAACTTTTTTGCTTCAGGCAATATCGCATAATTGAACAAGAGCGATTTGCGAGTGGGTTTTGCGCACTGACAAGGCGCGGTTTTGCGGTAATACTTTGTGTATTACAGTGAAATCGGAACGAAGTCAGGGCACAGAATTTCCGCAAAGCGCCGCGGCAGCGCGACCGGAGCCTGCGCAAGAAGCCGCAGCTTTCATTGTGCGGTGTTGTCTGCTATTTGGTCTGTGCCAGACGCGCCATGCGCTCGCGCTCTGCCTGCGGACGACGCAGATAGAAGGCGTCCAGCTCCTGGGGGGAGCAGGCTTTGCCCTCGCGGAACAGGGGGAGTGCGGCGGCGGCAACACCAAATCCGGTCGCAAACCGCAGCTCAGCGGGTGCGAGCCGCAGACCGGTGCAGTTCTCTTTGATAGTATTATAACACAGATTCGCGCCATCTCCAACCAGAAAATACGGCGCTTCTCCGATTTCTTCGGCAAGCTCGGTCAGCTTGATCGCACGGTCATCGCACAGACGGCGTACCCTGCCGTCCTCCATGGTGAAAAGCGCGTTGTAAACCTGACCCGCACGCGCATCCATCACGCAGCACAGGTCGCCGCCGAGTGCGCGGGCGCCCCATGCCATTGCCTCGAGCGTGGAGACGCCGAGGCACGGCTTGTCTGCGCCGAGCGCCAGACCCTTGACTGTGGCGACACCGATGCGCACACCGGTAAACGAGCCGGGGCCGTGCGCGACAGCGATCGCGTCCACGTCAGCGAGCGATACACCGCAGTTTGCCAGCAGGTTTTCCACCATCGGCAGCAGCGTGCGCGAGTGTGTCAGGCCGCAGTTCTGGAAGGACTGCGCCACCAGTTTTTCGTCCTCGGTGAGCGCGACAGACGCGCTGACCGCCGAGGATTCCAGTGCAAGAATTTTCATACAGTCACTTCTCCAATCGTAATGCGGCGGTCGTTGTCCGCATCGCCGTAGGCAATATGGACGGTTTTGTAGGCTTCCGGCAGAACGTCTGCGGCGTTTTCGCTCCATTCGATGAGCACAATGCGGCTGCCGTCGAGATATTCGTCAAAGCCGATCTCGAACAGCGCTTCACTGTCGAGAATGCGGTACAGGTCGAAGTGCGCGACCTTGACCGTCGGCGTTTCGTATTCGTTTGCAATGGCAAAGGTCGGGCTGGTGACGCGGCCTCCGTAGCCGAGTCCGTGCAGCACGCCGCGCGTGAATGCGGTCTTGCCGGCACCGAGGTCGCCGGAGAACGCAACAACGTCGCCTGCCTTGAGGCTTTTGGCGTATTCTGCGCCGAGTGCTTCGGTCTCCTCGGGTGAGTGGGTGATATATTCCATGAAAACACCTTTCTGTCAATCATAACTATACATTTATAATATACCACGGTACACGCGGAATGGCAAGTCAGCCTGCTGCAAAGTATAACTTTTTTATGACATTTCCGCTTGTTTGCTTGCGGGATGGCATAAGTTGTGGTAAGGTATAAAATAACATAAGAAAAACTGAACAAAAATTTTAAGGAGGAAAACCCTGTGATAGAATTGCTCAAAGCATTTCTGTTTGGCATTGTAGAGGGTATCACCGAGTGGCTGCCGATCAGCAGTACCGGACACATGATTCTGCTCAATGAGTTTGTAAAGCTGGACGTGTCGGAAGCGTTTTACAGCATGTTCGAGGTGGTTATTCAGCTCGGTGCGATACTCGCGGTTGTTGTCCTGTTCTGGGGACAGATTTTCCCGTTTGAACGGCGAAAGGGCCGTCACGGCGGCGCATCCATCGTGCTGAATACGGATACCGTCAAGCTGTGGATCAAGATTCTGGTAGCTTGCGTTCCGGCGGCGATCGTCGGCCTCAAGTGGAATGACCTGTTTGAAGAACTGTTCTATAATTACCAAACGGTTTCCATCGCGCTGATTGTGTTCGGCGTAGCGTTCATTCTGGTGGAGAACGCGCACAAGGGCAAGCCGGCGCGCATCAACGCACTCACGGAGCTTACTTATCCGGCCGTGTTTATGATCGGCATGTTTCAGCTGATCGCGGCTGTGTTCCCAGGCACCTCGCGCTCCGGCGCGACCATCGTCGGCGCACTGCTGCTCGGCGTGTCGCGTACCGTGGCTGCGGAGTTTACGTTCTTTCTGGCCATTCCGGTCATGTTCGGCGCAAGCCTGCTCAAGATTCTCAAGTTCGGCTTTGCGTTTACATCCACCGAGCTGATGATCCTCGGCATCGGTACAATCACCGCGTTCGTGTCCTCGCTGCTCATCATCCGTTTCCTGATGGGCTTCGTCAAGAAGCACGATTTCAAGGTGTTCGGCTGGTATCGGATTATCCTCGGTATCGCCGTGCTGGCACACTTTATGCTGGCGAAGTAAATAGGAAAAGAGGTCTGCGGGGCAGACCTCTTTTTGAGGCTGTCGAAAAACTATCGTTTTCCGAGCAGCCTCTCGCTCGAAACCACGCTTTCGAGCGAATACTGAAGAAAAAGTCAGGTACACGCCCCGACTTTTTATGAATTTGCTTCGCAAATTCTATTTTACGCGTGCTGCCGCACGAAGCGTAAAAATTAAAATAATACTTTTTTGATAGACTGAAAAGAGGTCTGCATTGCAGACCTCTTTTGTTGTATGGTTTTCTATTAGGTACGCTGTTCCAATCCACGCCGAATCCTTCGCCAAACCACGCACGACAGGATGATGGTAATATAATCCGTGATGGATTGTCCGTAAATAACGCCATTCAGACCTGCAATGACATTCAGCAGATACAGCAGGGGAATGAGCAGCAGACCCTGTCGGAGCACGGACAGCACGGTAGCAGGAAGGGCGCGTCCGACCGACTGCATACAATTCATATTGACGAACAGAAAGCCGATGAACGGGCCGGACAGCATGTAGGCGATCAGCATCTGCACGCCATAAGCAATAACGTCGCTGTCGCCCACGAACAGGCCGATGATCGGCTCGCGCAGGAAGAAATAGAGCGCGGTTGCCGCCAATCCGACAACAAAGCAGCACAGCTTGGTAAAACGCTCGGTATCGGCAAAACGCTTGATATCACCCGCACCGTAACTGTAACCGAAAATCGGCTGTACACCGTTTGCAAGGCCCATTTGCAGGAAGGTGATGAACATATTCGCTTTGAACACGATGCCGATCGCCGCAACGGGCGCGTTGCCGTAGGCGACCAGAATCAGGTTGAGCACAATGGTTGAAACACACATCAGCGCGGAGAAAATGGCGGTCGGGAAGCCGGCAGAGCACACGCGCACGGCAATATGCGTGCCGCAGAGCGCGTCCTTCGGCGCAAGCGAAAACCGCCGCGACTTTTTGAGAAAATACCACAGGTAGTACAGCGCTGCAAGCATATTGCCGATGGTGGTTGCAATGGCTGCGCCTGCCGCGCCCTGTCCCAGACCGGAGACGAAAACCGGGTCGAGTACGATGTTTGCAATCGTGCCGATCATGCTGCCGATCATGGCCTCCTTGCTCGCGCCTTCCGCGCGCACAACGAAGCTGGCTGCAGCCGACCAGATGACGAACGGTGCGCCGAACGCGATGTAAACCGTGTAGCCGCGGGCAAACTCAAATGTGCTTGCGTCCGCGCCGAACAGGTGCAGGATGGGCGCGGTGCAGCACAGCAGCACGGCGGCAAACGCTGCGCCGACGACCAAGCTCGCCCATGAAATGAACGAGGAGATTTTCTTCACGCTTTGGTGATTGTTCTCGCCGAGCGCGACCGAGATCATCGCACTGCCGCCCATGCCGAACATGTTGGCGAACGCCATCAGCAGGATGAAGATCGGGTTGGTCAGGCTGACGGCGGCTACCTGCAGGGCGTCGCCGGTCTGTCCGACGAAAAAGGTGTCCGCCATGTTGTACACCACGGTGACAAGGCTGCTGATGACGCTCGGAATCGCCATTGCGGCTACTGCACGAGGTATCGGCGCTTTGCCGAGGAGAGTATCATTATCCAAATTGTTCACGTTCCTTCCTTTGGAAATTTAACGATTGCTTTCATCGAAGCGGCAGGGCAGCCGACCCTGCGGTAATGGTTAATCGTTTTTTTCAAAATTTGAAAGCATTTTCAGCCCGATCCGCATAAATGTGTCCCGCTCCTCGGGCGAGATGCCGCGGAGCAGCATGGCTTCGGTCTCCGTAATCTCCTGCAGGCAGGCAGGACGGAAGGCTTCGGCTTTTTCAGTGCAGACAATGCATTTGCGCCGTGCGTCCGCGGGATCGGGTTCGCGGCGGATGAGATCGGCAGCCTGCAGGGCCTGCAGTATTTCGGTTGCGGTGGAAGGCCGCAGGCCGAATTCCTGCTCGACGTCGCGCTGTACGAGCGGGTGTTTTTGACTTTCTATCAAAATGTAGTTGAGAATCTGACCTTTGGTGCCGCTGATATGAATGCGTTTTTGCGTTTCCGCTGATCGGCGGCGCAGGCAGTTAGATAGCTTGTTGATAAGCCGCCCGGTATCCATGAAATCACCTCGTTTAATTACTTCGTTTCCTAAGTAATATTGTAGTCGGTGATTGCGGAATGTCAAGAGGGAATTTTACTGCTTGCCCGGGGAGATGGGAGCCGTCCGGACGGCTCCTTTTTCCTGCACCGGATGACTGGGGAACACGAACTGCCGCAGGCGGGTTCGCCCTGACGGGGCGGCTCTTTTTCCTGCATCGGCTGACCGGGGCGCGCGAACTGCGTGAGCGTGTTCGCCCCTAACGGGCGGAGAGTTTTCCGCTGAACCTCAGCGGGGGATTCGCCGTCTGCGGACGGCGGGAGCGTTGCCGCGCCCGCGGCGGGGGCAAAAAGGAAGGACAACCTGCGGTTTTCCTTCCTCTTTGAACTCCTACCTTTCCCTTGGATAGTCTGGCGCAGATTGCCTACATGTGACCGCTTCGAAAAAGGGAACGGCAGAGGATTTTTTCTTCCGTGTCTTTCTCGACTTATTCGCAGTGTCAGATACATTACTGCTACACCTGCGGTTTCATCTTTGCAGGCGCAACATACCCGTGTCGCGCAACTCTTTAACATGTTATAACGGATGACACCTGCGAATTTAGGCGTTCGGTACAATCTATCCTCGCAGGCCCTGTCTATCATAACGCGCTTACGAATCGTGCGGCACTGTTATGCCGCACCCAGCGTAGAGTTGCCCGCCTGTGTAGCAGAATAATGGTATCTGACGCTGCGAATACGCGGATACATGAGCGCACGCAGTGCGTCTCTGCGGAAGAAAAAATCCTCTGCCGTTCCTCTATTTCGCAGCGGTCACATGTCGGTAATCTGCGTCAGACCCTCTAAGGAAGAAGGATGATTCACAAGAAGGAGGGAACCTTGGTTCTCTCCTTCTTGTGCCCCTGCCGGGCAGGCAGGATTCCGCTTGCTTCGTAAGCAACAAATCACCATTTCAGCAGAAACTTTCCTATTGACAGCCTGTCGCAGAGTTTTATACAATAAAACAAAACAACGAAACGAGGTGCCTGCTATGCACATCCACCATTTAGCGCTCCGCGTGCGCGATTTCGAGAAATCGCTGCATTTTTACCAGACGCTCACCGAGCTCAAGATCCACACGCAGTTCTCCGCGAACGGCGGCAGCATTGCCTACCTGCAGAACGCCTCCGGCGAAACCCAGCTGGAGCTGATCGGCATGCCGGAGGGCGAGACCGTCAAGGCGTCCGGTATGTTCCTCTGCTTCGGTACGGAGGATATCGCCAGTGCACATGAGCGTGCTGTCCTGCACGGCATGAATCCGTCCGATATCCGTCAGCCGGAGCCGGACGCGCGCTATTTCTACGTTTACGATCCGGACGGACTGTCCGTGCAGGTGCGTGAATACCGTTAAAACAGATTTTTAAGCGTCGGACGCTGCACCTCCGGCAAATGTCTCAGTTGAGCGAGCAGCTCCGCACGGTCGAGCGCCAATTCGTCCGTCAAGCCGTTTTGCTGCGCGGCAAGCATGCGGTCAAACAGCCGGTCAGCCTGATCAATCTCGCTGTGCAGCAGCAGAGCGCCGAGCAGAGTCTGTGCTGCGTCCCATGTCTCCCGCGCTTCGTTCAGGCGGTCGTTCTCTACGTCGAGGGCGACCGCCTGTGCCGTGTTGTCCACGGCTCTTATGCTCCACACACTGCCGAGGATGAGTACGGCACACAGCACGGCAGCCGTCAGCAATCGCTTCATGCGCGGCCCTCCTTTTTCTGCAGGAACGTGTTGCCGCAGTCGTCGAGCGTCATCAGGAACACATCCTCGACCGCGATACTCTGGTTTTTCAGCCGCCGCTCGATATCCGCAGGGGAGAGGTGCAGCAGCTCGAGCGAGCGCGGAACCATCTTGCCGTCCGACACGACTACAAGCGGCAGACCGGTATCCTTGGGCGTAATGCCGAGCATTTCCGCCGTGACCGGCTGCTGCTGCTGCTTGAGGATAACCGTCAGCGTGCCGTCCGGCTCGATGACGCCGTATTTCACATCGGACACGGCTGCAACATTCTGCTTGCGGAGTGTCTCTATCACCTCGTCGGTCGTCAGCCGCATTTGCCGCAGCTTGTCAATATCGAGCTGTCCCTTGCGGATGATGATGGCCGGCTGACCGTTCAGCAGCCGCCGGAATCTGCGGCTTTTGAGTGCGGCGAAGCTGAGAAAAATCTCGAGCACCACGAGCGTGGCGATCGGCACCAGACCGGAGAGCAGCGGAATCCCTAAATCCTGCATGGGCACAGCCGCCAGATCGGATACCAGAATGGTAACGACCAGCTCGGACGGGTCCAGCTCGCCGATCTGCCGTTTACCCATCAGCCGCACGGCGCAGATGACCGCGCAGTATAAAATCAGCGTGCGCAGCAGCGGCACTGCCATACGCCCGCACCTCCTTCGCTTATGAAAATCGCACAGTTTACCGGAGTAAAAACTGTATATGTTTGGCATTGTGTAGTATGGCGAAAAAACAAAGAAATATGCACGACAGTTTTCGCATATTTGCAGTCGGAAAGACGTTGACATTCTGAGGAAACGCCTTTATAATATAAACAACATTCAAAAAGATACAGGCTGCGAACGGAAAAGTAGCGTCCCGGACCCATGATAGAGAGCTGTCGGCTGGTGTAAGACAGTGGGAAACGGAAAGTGCGAAAGTCCTCCGGGAGCCGGATTGCTGAAATGAAATGAAACAGGGTTCAGTGTAAGCTATCCCGCATGATCTGCGTTAAATGATCGGGTGAGTGGTCATGCCGCCGAATAGGGCAGTGTGGCAAAAAGAGTGGTACCGCAGAGTTTTTGGTCTTTGTCTCTTTGTGAGACAAGGGCTTTTTTGTTTATACGGTATCTTGCGGCAATCGTTATCCGGCTGCTGCATAAGTATGTATGTTATGTTGAAATGAGAGAAAGGAGGCGGATTCGCAATGGTAAAGAACGGCGCAGAGATTCTGATCGACGCACTTGTAGAGCAGGGAGTTGATACCATTTTCGGTTATCCCGGCGGTGCGGTTTTGAACATCTATGACGCACTTTACAAAAACAGCGACCGCATTCGACATATCCTGACCGCGCACGAACAGGGCGCGGCACACGCAGCGGACGGCTACGCCCGTGTGACCGGCAAGGTAGGCGTCTGCCTGGCAACGAGCGGACCGGGTGCGACCAACCTCGTAACCGGTATTGCTACCGCGTATATGGATTCCATCCCGATGGTTGCCATCACCGGCAACGTCGGCACCAGCCTCATCGGCCGCGACTCCTTTCAGGAGGTTTACATTGCCGGTATCACCATGCCAATCACCAAGCACAATTTCGTTGTCCGTGATGTTGACGAACTCGCTGACACCGTGCGCGATGCGTTCCGCATTGCCGCTTCCGGACGTCCGGGTCCGGTGCTGATCGACATCCCGAAGGATATCACCTCGGCACAGTGCGAGTTTATCCCGAAGGGCAAGGTCGAGATCAACGAGACCTACGAGATTTCGGACGAGGAGCTGCAGACCGTAGCGGATATGATCGCCGCCTCCGAGCGTCCGGTGATCTACTACGGCGGCGGTGTTGAAACCGCTGACGCAGGCGACATGCTGCTGCAGCTGCAGCGCAAGGCGGATATTCCGTCGGCGCACACCATGATGGCCATCGGCTGCATCCCGGATACCGAGCCGCTCAGTCTCGGCATGATCGGTATGCACGGCACGGTTTCCGCCGCATGGGCGGTTGAGCGCTGCGACCTGCTGGTCTGCATCGGTGCCCGCTTCTCCGACCGCGTTGCGACCAACACCAAGCGTTTTGCACCGTCGGCGAAGGTTATCCATGTTGACATTGACAACGCGGAGATCAATAAGAACATTGGCGTTGACTATGCCATTGTTTCCGATGCGGAGACCTTCCTCGAAAAGGTTATGCCGTATATCAAGGAGGCAAAGCACGACGCATGGCGCGCGCAGATTGCCGAGTGGCAGACAAAGCTCGACTATGTGCCGAAGGACGACGAGAGCGTTATCCATCCGCACCAGCTGCTCCGCACGGTTGCGGAGGAGACCCCGGAGGACACCATTATCGCAACCGACGTTGGTCAGCACCAGCTTTGGAGTGCACAGTACAACGGCCGCAAGCACGTTCGTCAGTTCTTGACGTCCGGCGGTCTGGGTACGATGGGCTTCGGCTACGGCGCGGCAATCGGCGCGCAGGTGGCTTTCCCGGACAGAACGGTTGTCCACATCACGGGCGACGGCTCGTTCCACATGAATCTTAACGAGATCTGCACCGCGGTTTCCTATAACCTGCCGGTGATCACGATCATTATGAATAACCGCGTGCTCGGCAACGTGCGTCAGTGGCAGACCATGTTCTATGGCAGCCGTTACTCGCAGACCGACCCGCACCGCAAGACAGATTACGTCAAACTGGCCGACGCCTTCGGCGCACGCGGCGTCCGTGTTACCAATATCGCCGAGCTGCGCGACGCGCTGCGGGAAGCGGTGAAGCGAACCGGTCCTGTGCTGATCGACGCACAGATCGACAAGGACGAGCGCGTCCTGCCGATGATTCCGGCAGGCGGCACGGTTGACGATCTTGTAACGGAATAAGGAAGGAGAAATCATGGAAAAGTATATCCTTTCTGTCACCGTACAGAACAACGCCGGTGTTCTGGCACGCGTATCCAGCCTGTTTGGCCGCCGCGGCTACAACATCGACTCGCTGACTGTTTCGGCCACGACTAATCCGAAGGTTTCCTGCATGTCTATCATTGTGCAGGGCGACCATATGGTGCTTGAGCAGATCATGAAGCAGCTGGCAAAGCTGGAAGAGGTCATGCATGTTGTACACCTCGAAGAAGACAGCTCCTGCTGCAGTGAGCTGGTGTTCGTTAAGCTGCATACGCCGGACGTAAGTGTCCGCAGCGATATTCGCCAGTTGTGCGACCTGTACGGCGCACGGGTCGTAGAAACACAGGAGAGCGAGATCATCATCGAGCTGTCCGAAGTGCCGAGCCGCATCGATGCCTTCCTCGACGTCATCTCGAACTTTAAGATTCTCGAGATGAGCCGTTCGGGCGTTACGGCAATCGAAAAATAATCTTGGTTAATTAGGAGTTAGAAATTGGGGATGAAAAGCGCTGCCGCGCCGGAGAATGTTTCATAACCGGGGAGGAAGCCCCTTGCAATCACTGATTACTGACTGCTGATTCATATAATTGACTCTTTATAAATTTTTAGGAGGAAATAAAAATGGTAAAGATGTTTTATGACGCAGACTGCAACCTGTCTCTGCTCGACGGCAAGACCGTTGCAATCATCGGCTTTGGTTCCCAGGGTCATGCTCACGCAATGAACCTGAAGGATTCCGGTGTACATGTTGTAGTTGGTCTGCGCCCGGGCTCCAAGCACGAGAAGAAGGCGAAGGACTACGGTCTGGAGGTTATGACTCCGGCTGAGGCAGCAGCAGCAGGCGACATCATCATGATGCTGACCCCGGATGAGAAGCAGGCTGACATCTATAAGGACGTTATCGCTCCGAACCTGAAGCCGGGCAACGTACTGGCTTTCGCGCACGGCTTCAACATCCACTTCAAGCAGATCGTTCCGCCGGCTGATGTTGACGTTATCATGGTTGCTCCGAAGGGCCCGGGTCACATCGTTCGTCGTGCATACGAGGAGGGTCAGGGTGTTCCGGATCTGGCTTGCGTATATCAGGACGCTTCCGGCAAGGCTATGGATATCGCTCTGGCATACGCCTGCGGTATCGGCGGCGGCCGTGCCGGCATCCTCGAGTCCACCTTCAAGACCGAGACCGAGACCGACCTGTTCGGTGAGCAGGCTGTCCTCTGCGGCGGCGTTTGCGAGCTGATGAAGGCTGGCTTTGAGACCCTGGTTGAGGCTGGCTACGCTCCGGAGAACGCTTACTTCGAGTGCGTTCACGAGATGAAGCTGATCGTTGACCTGATCAACGAGGGCGGCTTCGCTAAGATGCGTTACTCCATCTCCGACACCGCTGAGTACGGTGATTACCGCACCGGCAAGCGCATCATCACCGAGGAGACCCGCAAGGAGATGAAGAAGATCCTGCGCGAGATCCAGGACGGTACCTTTGCATCCGAGTGGATTCAGGAGAACCGTGCAGGCGGCCGTGCCAAGTTCCTCGCTACCCGTGCTCTGGAAGCAGACACCGAGCTTGAGGAGACCGGCAAGAAGCTGCGCGGCATGATGAGCTGGCTCAAAAAGTAAGTAAAGCTGCGCTTGTGCTTACTTTTTATAGGGGGCTTCAAAAGCCCCCTATATACAAATCATGGTTCCGTAGAAACCATGATTTGATACCCGAATGACGCCGCCCACGGCGGCTGGGTCGGGGTGTAAAAAGTCAGGTACACGCCCTGACTTTTTACGGCACACTTCGTGTACCGATTTTATGCCGCAGCGTCCGCTGCGGTTCCCAGAAGGGAAAACTGGTGCAGAAGTGTGAACTTGCTACCCCGAACGGGCGGACGGACTATCCCGTCCGCCCGTTTTTTCTATCAGGCAGTCTGCTGGACTGCTTTCAAAGGAGGAATTCCCTGTGAGAAGAAGTGATAACATCACTGCAGGACCCGAGCGCATGCCGAACCGTTCGCTGCTGCGTGCCTGCGGTATGACCGATGAGGAGATCAGGCAGCCGATCATCGGCGTGGTTTCGGCGTATTCCGAGATCATTCCGGGCCACATCAACCTCGATAAGATCGCGGATGCGGTTAAGGCGGGCGTTCGCATGGCTGGCGGTACGCCGGTGCTCGTTCCGGCCATCGGCGTATGCGACGGCATTGCCATGGGTCACATCGGCATGAAGTACTCGCTGGCAAGCCGTGAGCTGATCGCGGACAGCGTAGAGACGCTGGCGCAGGCGCACCAGCTGGACGGTCTGGTGCTCATCCCGAACTGCGACAAGATCGTGCCCGGCATGCTGATGGCTGCCGCTCGTCTGAACATTCCATCCATCCTGGTTTCCGGCGGCCCGATGCTTGCAGGCCATTTCGGCGGTGAGGAGGTATCCCTGTCCAAGACCTTCGAGGCGGTTGGCGCCTACAAGGCCGGCATGATGGACGAGGAGACCTTCTACGAAGCCGAGTGCAATTCCTGTCCGGGCTGCGGCTCATGCGCAGGCATGTACACAGCAAACTCGATGAACTGCCTGTCTGAAGCCATCGGCATGGCGCTGCCGGGCAACGGCACGACCCCGGCGGTTTCGGCGGCCCGTATTCATCTGGCAAAGCACGCCGGCATGAAGATCATGGAGCTGATCGAGAAGGACATCAAGCCGCGCGACATCCTCACGCCGGCAGCATTCCGCAACGCGCTGACCTGTGAGATGGCGATCGGCTGCTCGACCAACTCGGTTCTGCACCTGCTGGCAATCGCAAACGAAGCAGGCGTTCCGCTGCAGCTTGAGACCCTGAACGAACTGTCCGGCAAGGTGCCGAACATCTGCCATCTGGCTCCGGCAGGCCCGCACCACATTGAGCAGCTTTACATGGCGGGCGGTGTTCCGGCCATCATGAAGGAGCTGACCAAGCGTGATTTCCTCGACCTGTCGCTCATCACCTGCACCGGCAAGACGGTCAGCGAGAACCTTGAGGGCGTTGTCAACAAGAATCCGGAGGTCGTTCGCCCGCTCGAGAATCCGTATTCGCAGACCGGCGGCATCGCTGTTCTGTGGGGCAACATCGCAAAGAACGGCTGCGTTGTCAAGCGTTCGGCAGTTGCGCCGGAAATGATGGTGCACGAAGGTCCGGCACGCGTGTTCGACTGCGAGGAGGACGCAATTTCCGCTATCTACAACGGCAAGATCGTGCCGGGTGACGTTGTTGTCATCCGCTACGAAGGCCCGAAGGGCGGTCCGGGCATGCGCGAGATGCTCAACCCGACCTCTGCGCTGGCCGGCATGAAGCTGGATACCACGGTTGCGCTCATCACCGACGGCCGTTTCTCCGGTGCGTCCCGCGGCGCATCCATCGGCCATGTTTCGCCAGAGGCTGCTTCCGGCGGCGAGATCGGTCTGGTGCAGGAAGGCGATATCATCTCCATCGATATCCCGAACAGCAAGGTAAACGTCAATGTTTCCGACGAGGAGCTTGAGGCACGCCGTGCCAAGTACGTTCCGCGTGAGCCGAATGTCAAGTCCGGCTGGCTATACCGCTATTCGCGTTTGGTCACCTCTGCAGATCAGGGCGCTGTGGTTCGTTGATTTTTGCGTAATGAAAAGAAGTCCGAAAATTTTTCGGACTTCTTTTAATTCTTCATTCCGCAATCGCAAAATTTCTGCTCCAAGCGTAGACAGAACTGCACCGCAGTGCTATAATAAAGTAATTCTTGAAAAACGAAAAAGGGAGGTCATTTATTATGAAAAACCCTGAAAAGCTGCTTGATCTGCTGGCGCAGGACGCGCGTCTGACTCCGGCACAGCTGGCCGCGATGCTCGGTGAGACCGAGGAGGACGTGGCTGCTGCGATCAACGCGTATGAGAAGAATTCGACGATCCTCGGCTACAAGACCGTGGTCGATTGGGATAAAACATCCAAGGAGAGCGTAACCGCACTCATCGAGGTCAAGATCACCCCGCAGAAGGGTATGGGCTTTGATGAGATCGCCCGTCAGATCTATTCGCACCATCAGGTGGAGAGCGTGTATCTGATGAGCGGCGGCTTCGATCTGACCGTTATCATCAAGGGACGCACCATGCGCGAGGTTGCCCGCTTTGTCTCCGAGCAGCTGGCGCCGATGGAGAACGTGCTGTCCACCGGTACGCATTTTATCCTCAAAAAATACAAGGACAACAGTGTGGAATTCGATCCGGCAGACAGCGATAAGAGAGAGGTCATGGCATGGTGAACTACGAGCAGATTCTCTCTGCGCGTGTAAAAGAGGTACAGCCTTCCGGCATTCGCCGCTTTTTTGAACTGGCGGCTAAAATGCCGCACGCGATCTCGCTCGGTGTGGGCGAGCCGGATTTTGAAACGCCGTGGCAGATTCGCCGCGCCGGCATTCAGTCCCTGGAAAAAGGACAAACCTTCTATACCTCCAACTGGGGCCTTGCCGAGCTGCGCAATCAGATTGCTGCGCTCGTGCGCCGTAAGTACCGCCTGTGTTACGATGCGGACAAGGAGATCCTTGTGACGGTCGGCGGCTCTGAGGCGATCGACAACACCATCCGTGCGATTGTCAACGTGGGTGACGAGGTGCTCATTCCGGAGCCGAGTTTTGTATGCTACAAGCCGCTGACGCAGATGGCAGGCGGCGTTCCGGTGCCGCTGCCGACCCGCGCGGAGGACCAGTTCAAGCTGACGGCGGACAGTCTGCGCGCTGCTATTACGCCGCGCACCAAGCTGCTCATCCTGCCGTACCCGAACAACCCGACCGGTGCGATCATGACGCGCGATGAGCTGCAGGCGATTGCGACGGTCATCAAGGACACGAACATCATCGTGCTGTCGGATGAGATTTACAACAGCCTGACCTACGGCCCGGATCGCCACGTCTGCTTTGCGGAGCTGGACGGCATGAAGGAGCGCACCATTGTTGTGGACGGTTTCTCCAAGTCCTATGCGATGACCGGCTGGCGTCTCGGCTGGGCAATGGGTCCGAAGGAGCTGATGCGCCACATCTGCAAGATTCATCAGTTCGGTATTATGTCCGCGCCGACGACCGCGCAGTTCGCGGGCATTGAGGCTATCCGCACCGGTGAGGACGATATCGAGCGCATGCGCGAGCAGTATGACCTGCGCCGCCGCTACCTGCTCGGCGAACTGCGGAGCATGGGCCTCGAGTGCTTTGAGCCGCAGGGCGCGTTCTATATGTTCCCGTCGATCGAGTCTACCGGCCTGTCGAGTGACGAATTCTGCGAGAGACTGCTGCACGAGCAGGAGGTCGCGGTCATTCCGGGCAGCGCCTTTGGTGAGAGCGGTGAGGGTCATGTGCGTATTTCGTATTCGTACTCGATGAACCATCTGCGCGAGGCTTGCCGCAGGATGCGTAAGTTTTTGCAGACTTTGCAGGCGGAAAAGTGAGATAAAATGAAAGCACCGCCCGAAATGGGCGGTGCTTAATCGTTATGCAGGATTTCATGCGCTTCACGGATAGAAATGTTATGCAGACGGGCGTATTCCATTGTGGTTCTAATATATCACAGCAGTGGGAAAAAGGCAAACAAAAAGAACGCTCTCGAGCGTTCTTTTTGCTTTCTTATGCGATTATGCCGCGACAGTTAAAATACACAATACTGCTTCATATAAGCATCCATCAGCGGCAGCAGATGCGCATACTCCTCCTTATCCGCAAGATACTCGCGGATATCCTGCACGGTGACAAGTGCGTGCACCTTGATGCCGAACTCCTCGCCGACCTCCATAACAGCGGTCTTGCCCGGGTTCTGGCCGACCTCACAGCGGTTTACCGAAATGAACATATCGGTAACCTTCACATCTGCGCAGGCCTGCAGCACCGGCATGGTCTCGCGGATAGCGGTGCCTGCGGTGATTACATCCTCGATGATGATCACGCGGTCACCGTCCTGCGGCTTGTAGCCGACGATATTGCCGCCTTCGCCATGGTCCTTGGCCTCCTTGCGGTTGAAGAAGAACGGCTTGTCGATGCCGTAATTGCGGGCCAGCGCACCGGAAACCGAGGTAGCAAGCGGGATGCCCTTGTACGCCGGACCGAACATTGCGTCGAACTGATCACCGACGGTTTCCTTGACCAGAGCTGCGTAAAACTCACCCAGACGGGAGTTCTGCAGACCGGTCTTGTAGTTGCCGGTGTTGACGAAATACGGGGTCTTTCGGCCGGATTTGGTTGTAAAATCGCCGAAGCGCAGTACGTCGGCACTCATCATAAATTCGATAAATTCCTTTTTGGCAGCAGTAAGCATGATCGTTCCACCTTTTTCTATCAATATACTTATCTTCAGTATACCAGAATTTTCGGCAGGGAACAACCCTTTCTGTCAAGCGGCGGTCAACAAATTGCACAAATACACAGGGAGATTAACGTGTTATGAACGGAAAACTGTCAAACTCCTGTTGCAGAAAATGAAAAAACGCGGTAAAATATACTTAGGTATTTCTATGCCTGAACGACGATTTACAATCGTCAAAAACAAAAAGGTGGCTAACAACACAAATGGCATTTCACGGTTTTTCCGCAGAAGGCGTGGATCTTCTGCAACTGAATCGCCTGCAAAACAGCAAAGAATTTTACGATGCACACAAGGACGAGATCAAGCGGTTATCCATCCGGCCCTTTCACGAACTGATCGCGGAAATGACGCCGGAGATGGTCAAGATTGACCCGCAGTTCGTCACCGTGCCGTCCCGCATGGTATCCCGCGTGCGGCGTGATACCCGATATACCAAGGATAAAACGCTCTACCGGGCGAACATGTGGCTGTTCTTCCGCAGAGCACGACGGGAACGCGAATCCGTTCCCGCATACTATTTTGAACTGCATCCCGAATACTGGGCCTTCGGCTGTTGGGGCGCGTGGGGCAGAGGCGAAATGGAAGCGCTGCGCGAAATGATCCTCGCAGAAGACAGGCTGTTCCTTGACGCCTTTCGTGCGGTGAACAGCTGTCCGCAGGTGCACCTTGCGGGCGAGATGTACAAGCGCCCGAAATTCCCGGACGCAAAGCCGGAATATCAGGACTGGCTGAACCGCAAGGAGATCGGCGTGGATTACACAAACAGTGAGGACTTTGCTCCGGTGCTGGACGGCACGTTTGTTCCGTTCATGCTGAAGACCATGCGGCAGCTTGCGCCGCTGTACAGACTGCTGCTCGCGGCGAAGGAACGCGCAGACGCGGCCGGACGGGAGGCGCTGCAATGAGATATCTTGCACTGGATTTCGAGACCGGAAACGCCTCGCCGCTGAGCGCGTGCGCACTCGGCGCAAGCGTGTTTGAGGATAATCAGCTGGTGGATGAGAAAATCTCGCTCATCCGTCCGCCGGAATGCGTGGGCAGGTTCCACTGGGGCAATGTCCGCGTCAACCACATTAAAGAGAAGATGGTCGCGGACGCACCGTCGTTCGCCGAGGTGTGGGAGCCGCTCGCCGACATCGCGGAGGGCTGCGTCATCGTGTGCCACAACGCTATGTTCGATACGAATGTGCTTTGCAGCTGTCTGGCGCATTACGGACTGAAAATGCCCGAATGCCGGTACTTATGCACGGTAAAGGTGTCCAAGCGGGTATGGCCTGAGCTGGAAAATCATAAACTGGATACGGTATCCGCCGCGCTGCACATCGACCTGAACCACCACGAGGCCGGATCGGATGCGCGGGCTGCGGGACTGATCCTGCAGGCGGCTCTGCGCAGGACGGGCAGCGCGGACGCCGACGCACTGGCAGAAAAAATCGGCATGCGGCTCGGCCGTATTTCCTCGATGGGGAAAACGCCGTGCAGCATCGCCGGGGACCCCAAACCCAGGGAGCACAGGCGGACAGCGCGTCCGCGTAATACGGTAAAACGAAAAGGAGAGAACAAGCTATGAAAAACTATCTGGATAGTATTGACCGCGATGCACTGCGCAGCCGTGCCGAGCAGATGCTGCACACCGCAGGAAACGCTTGCGATCAGGCAGGACGCTTCATGAACACCACGACCGAAAAGATCCGCGGCTTCTCGCTCATCGAGTTCTTCATCTACGAGACCTGCCTGCTGTCGTTCGGTCTGTGGCTGGGCACCTGCTTCTCTAAATTTTTCAAGAAGTTCCGCGCGATCATCTTCGCAGCGTTTGCCGCAACGTGGCTGTACCTGCTGTGGCGCGTGTTCTTTGATGAGGATGAGGACTAAGCGTATTCAATCTTCGTTTTCATCCTCTGACAGCTGACAGGAAGGAGTTTATTGTTGGAAGATCCCAATCAGGAAAAAAAGTCCCGGTTTGACCTGCAGCCGCACTATATCGAGTGGGGACTGACTGCGTTAGGTGTCATTGTAGCCTGCGTGCTGGTCGTGTTCGTGCTGTTCCGCATGACAATGATCTGGGGCATAATCAAGAAGTTTTTCAGCATTCTCAGCCCGTTTATCTACGGCTTTGTGATGGCGTACCTGCTCATGCCGGTGTTCAACATGCTGTACCGTAATCTGCAGCCGCCGATGTCGCGTAAATTCAAAAACGGCACACGGCTTGCCAAAGGCTTGTGCAGCGCGCTGACGCTGACCTTCGGTCTGGCGGTTGTAGGCGTGCTGCTGTGGATGGTGCTGCCGCAGCTGGTCACGAGTATCACCTCGCTGGTGGACTCGATGGACCTGTATATGAACGAGATATCCGGCTGGGTGGCGTCGCTGCTGCACAACAACCCGGAAATTGAGCACAGCTTCATGCGCCTGTACGATCAGTTCTCCGCACAGATAATGAACTGGGCGCAGAATGACCTGCTGCCGCAGCTTGGCAACATGATGAGCGGCGTTGTTACGACCGTAAACGTGCTGATGAATCTGCTGATCGGTGTCATTATCGCGCTGTACATTCTCAACAGCAAGGACACCTTCTGTGCACAGGCGAAAAAGATGACGTACAGCCTTTTCGCGGTTGAAAAGGCGAATGCCATCATGGCGCGTGTGGCGCATATTCACCGCGTGTTCGGCGGCTTCATCACCGGTAAGCTGATGGACTCGTCGATCATCGGTGTGCTGTGCTTTATCGGTATGCGTCTTATGATCTCGTTCGGCTGGATGACCATGCCGACGTCGTACGCGCTCCTGATTGCGGTTATCATCGGCGTGACCAATATCATCCCGTTTTTCGGGCCGTTCATCGGTGCGATTCCGAGCACCATTCTGATCATGGTCATCAGTCCGGTGCAGGCGCTGTATTTCGTCATTTTTGTGCTGCTGCTGCAGCAGTTTGACGGCAATATCCTCGGACCGAAAATCCTCGGCAACGCCACCGGACTGTCGAGCTTCTGGGTCATGTTCGCCATTCTGCTGTTCGGCGGCGTGATGGGCTTCGCGGGCATGGTGATCGGCGTGCCGCTGTTTGCCGTGCTGTACAGCATGTTGACCGAGAAGATCAATCATCTGCTGAAAAAGCGCGGTCTGTCCGTGGATACGAACGACTATCGCGGACATAAGCGCATCGACCCGGAGACACACGCGTTCGTTGAAGCGCAGGAGACAATGCCTCCGGTGAGCGCAAAAGAGCGCCGCCGTGCGGCAAATGCTGCACAGCAGAAAAATCAGGAAAACAAAAACCAGTAATATGCGCAAAGAGGGACACTGCGAGTTAGAAGTGTTCCTCTTTTTTTGTGTTCTGATGCAGAACGGCAGAGTGTCGCTTGCGAAGCGAACGGAACTGCGCTGACGCCGCGCGGGCGCACAAGAGGGTAGACACCTGCGGTTTCCACCCTCTTGTGAATCACCCCTTTCCCTTGGATAGTCTGGCGCAGATTGCCGACATGTGACCGCTGCGAAATAGGGGAACGGCAGAGGATTTTTTCTCTGCTGCGGACGAACTACCTTCGGAGTCCGTCCTCTTGAGCAACCTGTTCGCAGTGTCAGATACCGTTCTGCTACACAGGTCGGCTACTTCCAGCAGGCGCGGCATGACAGTGCCGCGCAACTCGTAAGTCTGGAGTTTGTGGACAGCACCTACGGATTAGGTGTTCGGTGCAATT